>JBMTVS010000050.1:0-12490 GCA_049451655.1 Kiritimatiellia bacterium
CGCCGCACTCCATAGGCGTCCTCATTTTTTCGTACATCTTCAAGAACAGACCCAATTTCAGAACCCATCCCCGCAGAACTGCCATGCGACCACTCTCTGACCTTGAATGTGGCGCAGCTTGACGAAAGCATGCGGAAGCATTACTTATTGCCACATCGAACGACCCCGGACGATTAGCTCAGTTGGTCAGAGCGCGTGCCTCACATGCACGAGGTCACTGGTTCGAGCCCAGTATCGTCCACCAATCCTCTTCGCATCAGATTTTAGCGTTCCCGTGTTTTCCTGGCCGGCTATAATTGACCTGGTTAGTGAGGTGAATGATGAGCAAAAGACTATACCTGATGCTGGCGATAATGACGGGTTTACTGGCGGCTGGTTGTGGAACGGCGTCGCTCGATGCCGGTTACCGGAACGATGATGCCGGAATGACTTCGGAAGACGAGCCGGCCAGCTTGTTTGAAATGCAGTTTGGCGCGAGCGGGAGGGAAGTTACCAAGAACATCCCCGCAGATGCCGCCCAGGGCGTGCAGCGCGCGGTCAAGTCGGTCCGCCCTTCAACGGCCACGGAAACTGCGCCCGAATGAGCTAACAACAAACTAAAGTTCTTTTTGTTGCCCGGTTCATCACGTGGCTTATGGTTGGACTAAATAGGGGACCAGACTATGACTACGCTCGACCACTACACGAAAGACGACCGACAGCTCATTGAGTACATCAACCTCAAGCTTGCCGCACTGGGCTGCCCGATTTTTGGCGACCGCGAAAAGTTTCCTTTTATTGAATTAAGCAAGGCGCTCCTGGCCAGTTACCAGGAGCAGGGTCGCCTCCTTTCCGGACACTTGAGTCCGGTTGATAACCGTATCCAGCAATTTCTTGAAGCCTATGTGGGCGATGCCTGTCCCGACGCGCCCTTCAAGTTGCCCGCCCGCACCTTCGTACTCGACCGCCCCGGGTTGGCCCGCATGTTGTCGCTCCCACCCGACGCCGATTACTACGAATCGGGGATCATCCGCAGTTACCGTCTCGCCAATGGCGTGCTCCATAATCCGGTAAACGACCGTCGTACCACCCAGGGCGTCTTCCATGTAACCGAGGGAGGACTGCCCATTCCCGACGACAAAAAGGCCGTGCCCAAGGGTGTTTTTGGCCGTTTACTGCACCATGCGCTTCAACCGCCCGCCGATCTGAACAGCCTGCCCTTCACCGAGAGCCAGGAAAGCAAGGCGCAAACCATCGTCTCCCTTCTCTTGCGACCAATTATTTGTCCGGAGGTTCCCGGATTTATCGCCGAGAAGCGCATGGAAATCCGTTTCTTCGTGCCCGGCAGCATGATCGCCAACCTCGACTTCGTGGAATCGATTTTCGGCAACGGTGGTGATCCGTTCCTGCCCGAAAACAACGCCGGCCTGGACGCCGGACATTGGAGCGGTCACACCGGTTGCGTGATTCTTGCCCCGCACCTGACCAAACTCACGAAAAAACAACTTGGCCTGCCCGCCCGCGCCGATGCCACCGAACGCCAGGTTCGCGACGGCATGTGCTGGGAGAAACCCGACGAATTGTACAATGGCGGCTCAGCCTTCAAGATCACCGCCCGGGATGAGCGTGGTGTCATCGTTACCCTGATCGCCGACAACTATTTCGGGTACTGCAAAAAGGAAGTCAAAACCCAGATCAGTTACGCGACCAACCTTTTCGGCCTCGCCGAGGAAGAGCACGCCGGCGGTGCCTTTGTATTCCCGCGTTACGACCTCGGGGAAGACTTCATCATGAATAGCCTGATTCCGGAAAACGGGCAGACCTTCGCCGAGGTCAGCCGGCTATTTTCGGATATGATGGATGTTCGCCCTGAAGGCTATGGCGTCGACCGCACATACGCCGACGTTATCTATGTGCCTGAAGATGCTCATCTCGACTTGAATCATCAGACCGTTTCGTGGGAGCAAGGCGGGCAATCCCGCTCGATCAAGATGCTGCCCGACCATACGTACGTCCTGCCTTCCGGCTACAAAATCAGCATGCTGAAGCCGGCGCGTGGCAGTCGTTGGCGTCTGGTCGGCGAAACCGCCGAGGGCACGCTCTGCCACAAGCCCTGCACGGTTTCCGGCGGCGGCAAATCAGAAATCTCCAAGCCGATCTCCGACGCCATGATCGATGGACCAGTCTTCGTCGCGGACATGAAGAAAGACTTCGACCTCGTCGAGGAAATCATCAAGCGCGACTACTCCGATCGCTTCAAGGTGAAACCGGAGAACACCCGTGGTCGCTCGCTGCTCAGCCCCGAGCGCACGCTCGGCTCGGTGATCAAGCTGCTAACGCCCTCCAGTTTCTTTAGCGATGGTTACAACGCATGGCTAAACACCATTCCCCAGCACGTCAAGGACCTCGTCTTCGTTGTGAAGCGCTATTACAAGTCCGACTGGGGCGATGACTGGCGCAGTCGTTTTACCGTCGACACCATCAACGGCAAGCCCGGCTATGAATTGCGTTATCGCAACCGCAAGATCAGTACACGCTACGTCCGCATCGGCTACAGCGGTGACGGTTCATGGCGCATCTTCGGGTTGCGCAAGGACTTCATGCCGGCAGAAAAAATTTCCACCGAGGATGACATCAGCGCCTCGGTTACCGCGCCGCGCTCGGTGATCGAAAAGATCGATCCCGGCTTCAAGAATCCTTCCGCCAAGATGCTGATCAATTGCGAGAGCAAATTCTTCCAGCGTCCCGACGACGCGATTCACCGCGGCTACGACCTAAAGACCGAAGCCGACATGGCGCGGCCCGGTAATTTCTTTTGCAATTATGAGCCCATCACCCGCGATACCGCCCATGATATCGTCGAGGATGCGATCCGTTTCGGTCAGTACTCCGGGCCCATTCAAAAAATGTTCCTGCGCCACATCGGCAAGGACCATCCTGATTTCATTTGCACGCCCTCGCATCCACGCATTGTCGATGGCAAGCCGACCAAAAACCCGCGGTATCTGCAAACCCGACCCGACCTCGAAAATCCGCGCCAGCGCCATCTCGCCGAAGTCGGCGCCCGGCTCTTCCGTCGCCTTACTACCGACAAGCCCATGATCACCCCGGTGCATGCAGTCTTGCCAGGCCGGCGCAACAATCCGCCCGAGCCGGGTGTACGCGCGCTCAGCGTATTCAACCCCATACATCACATGGAGCTGCCCGAACTCTTCATGGAGTTTATCGCGAGCATTACCGGCAAATCGCCTTCCACCACCGGTGCCGGCTCCGAAGGTGCCCTCACCAAAGCACCCTTTAATGCGCTACCGCCGGTCTACGATTTGAACAATGCCTTCGTCTCTATGGCGGTTTGCGAGTATGACGCCTTCATCACCGCTGCCGGTTATGTCGGTCCGCACTACCGGGTCGATCACGACGTCAGCTTGCTGGTGCCGGAAATCTGGAGTCGCATGAAGCCGGAAGAACGCACCGCTGCCGACCTCATCGCCAAGGGCTGCCTGGAAAAATGCGAGGATTTCGAGTTTGAAGGCAAACCCGTACTCGCCAGTCGACTTGGTTACCGGATCACCGCGCGCTTCATGAAGGTATATGGCGGCCGTATGTTCAACACGCCGGACATGGTGTTCACCCCGGAGATGTTGCAACCGGAAAAGCAGGACATGGCTATTTTCGTGGATGCCATGGATAATATTGTCTCTGCCCACCAGTGGGTTGCTGAAAAATACTTCAACGACGGATCCGTCGAGTACGCGGTGCCGCCGGTTAAAGCCTTGCTGCACATCATGGCGCGCGGAAGTTATGAGGGTAAAACCCTCAACGACCCGGAACTGCGCGCCATGTTCAAGCGCGATGCGGTCATCAACAGCGACTGGTACACTAAGCGCCTGGAGGCCCGTCGCGCCCGCGAAAGCGCCTTGCAGGAAAAACTCGCCAACGAACTCGAGGCGTTCATGGCCATGCCGGAGTACCAGAACGAAGCAAGCCGTCTCGATTTGAACGGTCATCTTGAAGCGATTAAAGCCCGTCAGGCTTTTCTTGCTACCAATGATGCCCTGACCGAATTGCATGGCACCATTGGTGCAGATGTATTGGGGCGATAAAAAAAGATTCGCCGCTGATATTGCTTGCCGGTGGATGGTTCTCGCACCTCATGATCTGCGCAAGATGATACCGGAATAATGAACCATGACGACCTGCTCACCAAACGAATACGCGGAGCGCTAGCCGGTAGACTTTGGAAGATGTTGAAGATAGTCTGGCAAGCGATACAGGGAATTATTGAGCGTCTCTTCTTTGAAGAGAGGCGTTTTAAAGGAGAAGATGTGACCGGAGAAATTCATACCGGCCAATTTTTGCAGACTTGGAAGAAAAAACTGAAAGTTCTGATTTAACGTGCGCTTTTTTCCCCATCGTTCGACCTTCAATGATGCAGGTATCTTCCGGCAGATTCCCCTGAAGGTGAGGGGGGGGCTTTATGTCAGCCCGATGCCGTATGGGGCATACGACACCGAGAACCGCGTGTTGAAGCTTTATAAGGACAACCACATCGGCCACGTGTTTATTATCGCGACCGATGATGAAATAAAAAAGAAGTCCCGGAAGGATATCAAGAAAGCCTACGAATTCATTGGTGCCACCTACAGCCAGCTGGCGGTGCCGGACATGACCGCACCTTCATTGGAAGAAATGCAGTCCTTGGCAAAAGAAGCTATCCGCCACCTCAGGACAACCCGGGTTGCCGTGCATTGCCATGCCGGGGTGGGCCGCACCTCCACCTTCGCTTGCTGCGTCGTGCAAAAGTTGACCGGAATGAGTGCCGCCAAAACCATCGCTTACGTCAAGGAGCACATGGAAGTGAACATGACCACCGAGCAGGAAGCCGTGGTCAAAAAATTCGCCGCCAAGAGTTAAGAACCCCAGTTTTATTGTTGCAGGAAAGTGCGGGAAGGGCCAAGTTTTCGTGGAAGGGTGAAGCATGAGTAAGAAAAAAATACTGATTGTTGATGATCAGCGGGAATTTGTTCTGCTGGTGAACAAAGGCTTACGGTCGCGCGGATATGAAGTCATGGCGGCCTACGATCCGGTGCAGGGCTATCGCATGGCGATCGAAAAGCAGCCCGATCTGCTTCTTTTGGACATCCAAATGCCGGCCGGGGGCGGTGGCAGCCTGTTTGATAACATGCAAGGTAATGTCCTCACCGCGGCCATCCCAGTTATTTTTGTTACGGCTCTCGACGAACCTGAATTGAAAAAAGCGGCGCTCGAATCCGGGGCGGCCGGCTATATGACCAAGCCGGTCGATCTTGACGAACTCGTTCAGTTAATCGAACAGGCGGGCGATTGAAGACGCGCAAAAAACATGGAATTGAAAGATCATCCATTTTTCTCGTTTTTTGATGCGACTCAACAATCTTTTCTTGAGGGGCAAGCCACCGTTCAGGAGCTATCCGATCAGCATGTGCTGTTTCTGGAGGGTGAACCCTCCGACAGTATGTACCTGCTCATGGACGGCAACATCGTCATCAGTAAAAAAACGCCTTCCGGCAATTACGTAACGATTGCGCGCGAACAAGAACAGGACGTCTTTGGTGAATTCGGCGTGCTCGATGGTGGTCCGCGCAGCGCCCGCGCCTCGGTCAAGGACCGCGCGCTGGTGGCCCGGATAGATCGCGATGCCGTGCTCAAGGCCTTGCGCGAGGATACCGGCGATGCCGGCGCCCGGCTAGCCGCTCACCTCATCAGCAAGGTGCGCGAATCGAATGAATGGTACGCCAAGGAGTTGTTGCGTAATGAGCGCATGTCGGTGATCGGACGGATGTCCAACGAGATCATTCATGATTTCAAAAATCCCTTCGCCATTATTCGTATCGCCGCGGAAATGCTGGAGCGCATCTACCCGCCCGATGCCACCCAGACCAACTACGTCGAGATGATCACCGGTCAGATCGATCGCATGGTGCTCATGGCGAACGACATTCTGCAATTCACCAAGGGAGAAACGGCCGTTAATCGCCAGGTTATCCGGATGGATGAATTGTTTGAGCGGTTCAAGACCCTCAACCAGCTCTATTTCGAACAAAAGGTGGTCGCGCTGGTTATGCGGACGGAACCGCTTGAGGTCTATGCTGACGGGGACAAACTGCTGCGCATCCTCCAGAACCTGAGCGTGAATGCCGCCGAATCATTTGGCGGGATGAAGGGCCAGGTTGCCATCAGCGCGGAACGCGAAGATGACCAGCTGCTGCTTACCGTCAAGGATGATGGACCGGGACTCCCGGAGAACATTCGCAAGAACGCCTTCGAGCTGTTTAATTCTGAAGGCAAAGCCACCGGCACCGGTCTGGGGATGGCCATCACGCACTCGCTGGTAAAAGCCCACGGCGGTGAAATTTCCTTCAAAAGTGAAACGGGACAGGGAACCGCGTTTTTCATCAGAATTCCCATCGCCAAACCCGGCGTCTGACAACGCTCATTTAGCGCCCGTGAATCGGGCCCGCGCGATTGCGCAAATGGCCCGGCTCGCGACGGTTCCAGGCCGCCAGCATGCCGGCGATAATGGACAATGCGATTTGTTCCGCGCCCTCGCCGCCGATATCAAGACCAGCAGGACCAAAGACGCGCTCTAGCCTGCCGCTCCTCATCCCGGCGCGCACCTGCTCGCATCGCTTTTGCGGTCCTAAAATACCAATGTAGGCTGCATCGGTTTCGTCAATGAACTGCGCCCATTTTTTATCCATCTCCAGCGCATGATTCTTGATGATGACAAGTGAATGATCGTTCACCATCAGCCTTCCCGCCGCATTTTCCGGGCGTAGCTGATGAATGGCGAAGGCCCTCGGAAAGCGTGCGCTTTCAAGGTAGCCCGCACGATGATCCACCACGGTTACCCGCATGCCCGCCAACGCGGCCAGCTCGACCAGCGGTATCGCATCATCCCCCGCGCCGATCACAAAGAGGTCCGGTGGTGGTTCCAGCGTATCCAGAAAAACGTCCGGCGTTGCCCCTGCGTTTATGCGCGGAGGGATGGCGGGACCGGAAACGAGCGACCATGCCAAGGAGAACGGCTCGTGCTGCTCCATCCGGTCGAGCACGCTTTGAAGCCAGGGCAAACTCGTTACCTTGTCGAGCGGATGAATCAACAAATCCAGTTCACCATCGCAACCAAGCCCCAACCCCCAAATCACATCCTCGTCGGAGCCGGTGTTGTAATGGACCATCTCCTGCCGTCCCGACTGCATCGCCGCCAACGCCCGTTCGCGTAAATCGTTCTCAAGGCACCCGCCACTCACGTTTCCGGTCATGCTCCCGTCCGCGCGAATCAACAACTTCGCCCCCGGCCGCCGGAACGCCGAGCCCTTCACCTTGGTAAGCACCACGATGGCACAGGCGTGTCCGGTACCCAGGTAGCTTATGGCCTCTTGTACAACCTCCAGCGTCTCGTTCCAGATTTTCATTCCTGAATCCTCGACCTCACGGAATCAAGAAGGCGCCCGGGATACCTTTATCAAGCGTAGCCAGAAAATATCCATGCTCATCGGCCAGAGCCTTGAGATAACCATCGGTTGTTTGCCGTGATTTTTTTGTCCAGTCGGGAAGGCGTTCCACGCCAATCGAATCGGCTATAAAAGAAAATGAGATATGTTTGCTTTGCTTGAAGCGTTGCAAAAGGTTTTTAGTGAAAACAACATCAACGCCAAAAGCCCCGATACCGCTCGCTATCCTGACGCAGCCAAGTTCAGTTAACGGACAGGTAGCCAAATGCGGTCGTCCATTTTTTTGAAGTTATGAAACCCAACTCTCAACGCGCCCGTGAAACTCATGCTGATTGAACAAAAGCGCGAGCAATACATTAACATCGAGCAGGTATTTCACGGAAAATCTGCCAAGGCGTCATGCACCATTTTGCTGGTTATGCGTGAAGAAGCAGTGGTCACGACCTGAGGCAAGCCTGTCTTTCGGCTGTTGATAACTCGAACTTTCGGTGCAGGTTTGCGTTTTGGGCGCAGGATGATGGCCTCGTCGGTTGCCTCGGCCACCATCTGGTCGCGGGTATGAAGTCCGAGGCGTGAGCGAATCGAGGATGGAATAACAATCTGTCCCTTGGATGAAAGCGTTACAATCATGGTAAGACAGTAAGACTGCGTGGCCGTCACGTCAAGGTTGCCTACCGGTGTCAAATCACGCCAATGGCGAGTGCGATCGCCAGCAGCAGAATCATCACGCCGATGAAAACGTGAAGTTTCTTGAGGGTAATTTTCTTCAGCAGTTTATTGCCCATGAACGAGCCTGCGAAGGCGGCGATGGTTCCGGCCAGAATGAGCGGCCACACGTTGCCGCTGCCTTCCACGGGTGCACGCAGGAAAGAAAATCCGTATACGCCAAGCCGGACAAAATCCACCGCCACCGCGCACAGGACCGCGGTGCCGATGAAGGCCTCCTTGCTTAAGCCGAGCCGGATAAGCACGGCGGTTCGCAAGGCGCCCTGATGACCACTCAGTCCGCCGACAAACCCGGACAGCGCGCCGCCGGCCGGAATCCATGAGCGCGGGAAGGCGAGTTTATCCAACCCCGGAATCAAATCGAAGAGGGCGAAAACCACCATGAGGAAGGCGACGAGAAGGTTGACGGTTGTGACCGACAGCTCACGCGCTCCGATGGCATAGGTGAAAAGTGTCGGGATTTCGCTGATGCGCATGAGCAAGGTTGCGCCGAGAAAAGAAAAAACGACGGCGGGAATGATGAAGCGCAGCAGGACGGTCCGATCGGCGTGGCGTCCCACCAGCGCGGCTTTGAAAAGATTGTTTGCGAAATGCACCACCGCCGTGGCCGCCACCGCAAGCTCAACCGGCACAAACAACGCAAAGGCCGGCAGCAACAGCGTACCCAGCCCGCAGCCGGAGAAGAAGGTGAGGAGGCTGACCAGAAGAGAGGTTGTGGCGATGACGAGAAGGTCCATGGTAGTTCTTCGATTAATGCTTTGATGTCGAGCGAGCACTCATGGACGTATGAAAGAGATTTGTGTGTACGAGTAAGGCGTTGGGTTACTGCAAAATATCAATCATTTCCGATCACGTACACCTACTCCTACACCCAAATCTCTTCGTTTTTTGCAGGGCGGTAATAGTTGAGTCTTCGAGACCTTCCCGCCGGACCCGACCCGCGAGCTTATCCCGTGGATGGCAAGCCGGCGGGATGGTCTACGACCACTCCCGCCCTATAGTGAATTTTCCATCCTTTGCGTTCTTTGTTTTCTTCTGTTCAAAACAACGGGATCAGCAGCGTCGCCAACCCGAGAAAGAAAAAGAACCCCGCAACATCGGTGACCGTGGTGAGAAAGATGCTCGACGAAAGCGCCGGATCGACCTTGGCGGCGCGCAGGGCGAGCGGAATGAGGGTGCCGGCTATTGCAGCGGCGAGCGTGTTGAGAAACATGGCCAGCATAACAATGATTCCCATCACGACGCTGTTTTGCCAAACCAGTCCGACGATGCCCACAATGATGCCAATCGCAAGCCCGTTAAGTAGCCCGATCAAGAGCTCTTTGATCACCACTTTTCGGGCCAGTTCCCCCTTCAATTCGCCGAGAGCCATACTGCGAATGGTGACCGTGAGGGTCTGCATGCCTGAATTCCCCCCCTGGCCAGCGATGATGGGCAAGAAAATGGCCAATGCGGTCCAGCGCGCGAGCGTATCCTCGAAAAAGGCGATGACCCCGCCGGCCAGGAACGCGGTAAGCAAGTTGATAAGCAACCACGGCATGCGCATGCCGAAGGAGCGACGCCACGGCGTGAAGGCGCTTTCCTCACCGGACATACCGACCATAAGCTGCATGTCCTCGGTGGCTTCCTCGCGCAGAATGTCGATGACCTGATGCGCTTCGACCACGCCGACCAGCCGCCCATCCTGTTCAACCACCGGCAACGCCATGTAGTGGTATTGCGAGAACAACCGCGCGACTTCCTCCTGGTCGGTATCGACCCGAACCAGCCGCACTTCCTTGCTCATCACATCGCGGATTTTCTTGTGCGGCATCCGGAATACCAGATCCCGCACGGACAGGATGCCCACGAGCTTGTGGTTGATGTCGATAACGTACAGATATGAAACTTCCTCGAACTCTTCCTCGTCGCGCTTGCGCACGAGGTCCAGCGCCTGACCGATGGTCTGGTCCTCGGCGATGGCGATAAACTCGTCCTTCATGATGCCGCCGGCCGAGTCCTCCGGATAATGCATCAGTTGCGTGACCTTCGCCGACTCGGGTGGCTCGAGTTGCGATAGCACCTCGTAGCGCTGGTCGGGACTCAGGTCGGCGGCGATGTCGGCCGCCTCGTCGTGCGGAAGCTCTTCGAGCAGGTCGGTGATTTCCTGCGTGGTGAGCTGCGCGGTGATGTCGGCCACCACGCCTTCGTCGAGCTCGGTCAACACCTCGGATGCGGTTTCCGTGGGCAAGGCGCGAAGCTGTGCCACCGCCTCCTCGGGCGGAAGCTGCTGCAACGCATCAGCGATATCGGCCGGGTGTAGTTCCGGCGAATCCTGCAGTTCCTGAATGTTGGTATCCTCGGTCATTACGCCTTAACGTAATGACTTTTCGCTAACCACGCCAATAAAGAAACCCGCGCGCGCTTTTTATCTTCCCGATGACCGCCAGCGCCGCCGCATACCCGGGGGCGGCATCGATGGAAAGCATCGACCAATCGTTAACCTCGATACCGTCGCGCCGGAAATCGAGCAGGCGCGCATCCACTTCATCCGCCGAAACATCAAACGTTGAGAGTGGGCAAGACAGCCCTTCGCCCAACGCCTTGATAACCGCTTCCTTGCGCGACCATATGCGGAAGAAGGCAGCGGACCGATCTTCGGCAGATAGGGTGGCGAGTTGCTCCTGCTCGTGTGGCGAAAAAAAGCGCGCGGCGATATCCGCCGAGGCACGGGCGGGACTGATTTGCTCGATGTCGACACCGACAGGAAATCTTTTCGTAACGGCGATCAGCGCATAGTCACCAGCGTGGGAAAGATTAAAGGCGAGCGCTTCGTCATCTAGCGCGAGTTTTCCGTGCTGACCTGTGACGAAGGAAAGATTCGACGCGTCGCGATCGAGATAATACGCGAGCACATTTCGCAGTGCCGATCGAGCGGCCACGAAGCGCCGTCGCGCCACCGCAACCTGAAAGCGCGCAGCCCGCTCTTGCTCGTCGACACTCAAGCAGGCCTCATCCATCGTTTCCTCGACACGCACCAGCCAGAGGTGTGCATCGTCTTCGCCGAGCGCCGGGTGGTTTTCCGGCTTTTCCCAGGAATCCAAAACTGTCATGGCGCCTTCAATAAACGTTCCAGCGCTTCCGCATCCAATGAGCCCTGACCGTAGCGCGCATCCCCCGATGAAAGCGGCGTCACGGCCGCAAGCAGAGCTCGCTTCGCTTCGGCCACGGTGGATTCCGGATGGGCGGCGAGATAGAGAGCGAGGTTGCGGGACACATAGGCGGTGGCGATGGAGGTGCCCGCGTAACTTCCCGCTGTGCCTTCAAATCCGACCGGCAGCATTGCCGTGCCGGGTGCGGCGAGGTCCACCGAGCCACCGAAGTTCGACTGCTCCCAGGGCTCGCCATCTGAACGCAACGCGCTGACGCTAATAACCCCGCTGTAGGCGGCGGGATAAACCGGGGCACCGGTGGGCTCGTTGCCGGCGGCGGCCACCACCACCATGCCGCGTTCCTGCGCTTCTTGCACCGCCGTGTTGAGGAACGAACTCGACACATCAGAACCCCAACTCAAGTTAATCACCCGCGCTCCCTGCTCCGCCGCGTAGTCCATGGCCCGCATCAAGGTGAAGTTGCTGGTGTAGCCGTTGTCGTCGAACGCGCGGATGGCCAGAACGGGCACGCCAGTCGTATCACCCTCGGTACCTCCGGGCGGAACCGCGCCCGATGCGATGAGCGCCATTTGCGTGCCGTGCCCTTTGCGGTCATCGATTAGCCGCGAAGGTAAGATGGCGTCGTAGGTGCCTGCGACCAGACCTTCCAGCGCCGATAGCGGAAGTAGTCCGGAATCCAGTACCGCGACTTTGGGTACACCTTCCTGCGCGAGTCTCGCACCTTGCGACGAAGGAGCATCTGGCGGGGAGGCGACCGTTATTTCCGGCTTGCGACGATAGGCGTAGTTCGGTTCAACGCGGCTAACGATGCCGTTGTTCTCCAGCGCCGCGACGAGGGCGGGGATGTTGGTGTTGGCGGGAAGACGGATGCGGTAGATGCCGAGGCCGGGCGCGCTATCTATGACGGAGCCGCCGATTTGTGCGAGCAGGACACGGAACTGATCGATGCTGGTACCGGGCTTGAAGGCGATGAGGATTTCGTCCGCAATAAATTCCGGACCGTCCGGTGAAGACCCGCGGGTCACGCGAAAGTTTTCCTCCGGCATGAAGGGCTCGAGCGCACGCGGCCCCTCGCGACGAAAGACCTGTACTTCATCCAGCCGCTCGATGTTGCCCAGCGGACCGGGAATCACGCTC
>JBMTVS010000051.1:0-12193 GCA_049451655.1 Kiritimatiellia bacterium
GATGTAGCGGGCGAGTAGGCGGCTAATACCTTCTACCGACGCGCTATCCGAGGTTCGCCAAAGGTAGGCGTCAACCAGTGCCTCATTCATGCCGGGATTGATATTGAGCACGAATCCGTCCTCGCGAAGCTTGTCCACATCGCGGGTAATCATATCGTCATTCCGCATGGTGAAGGGCATGCCGGTCGCGTGTTTGGGAACCCATCCAAGTATTGCTGATCCTTCCTTGTCCTCCTGGACACAAATCCATCCGGATATTTCATCGCGTACGCGCAGGGCGGAACCTCGAAATACGGCATTCTCCTCAATGGAGCCGTATTGCCGTCCGGGACCGGCACGTGGCACCAATCGTTCGGTAGACATAAAGCGGGTTTCCAGGGTTTGATTTCCCTTGGGCGGATAAATGGTTTTTCCTCCCGTTTCTTCATCGGCAAACCCGCTGTCGATCTGCAGCGCGGCCAGACTCTCGGCAAAGGCTTCCACAAAAAACTCGGTCTGGTTCGAGCCCTTCAGCTCGCTCTTCGTAAACGTTATGGCCTCTTCACCGGAGGCAATGACCACTCCGTCCTTCACATAGCGAATTAATTCGCCAACCACCGGCTCACCCGATTCAGGTTCTGCACGCACTAACATACCAGGGGCGGGTGGATTAAAGATTTGTGCCGCAGCCTCGAATTTCTTCTCGAATTCCTGCTGTTTGGCGGCTTCGGTATATTTCTTTGGAGGCTCTACCTTCACCCGGGTGGCATCCACCGTTTCTTCAACCTTTACTTCGGCTTTTTCCTCTTCTACCGCCTCTTTCTTCTTTCCGCATCCTGCGAGCATCATGGCAGTAGCGATCATGAAGGCGGGTAGCAACAAGGCGGAGATGGTACGAGGGTGCTTGTGTATGTTTTCCATAATCGAATCCTCGAGACGTTTTTTCGTCTCTCTTGTTTGCCTTTTGTTTATACTCCGATGTATTATTTTCACCAGCCAAATTTATTGGGAGTAAAGCCCGTGACAAAAAACAAAAAAACGAAGAAAACCTCTACATGCAACCTTCAGCGCTGCCATTCCTGTCAAATCACAGACGGTGTGGAGCGCGCTCCCAGCCGGGCGATGTTGCACGCGGTTGGCTTTACGGATCAGGACTTCAAGAAAAACCAGATCGGTATCGCCTCGACATGGAGCATGGTAACCCCCTGCAACATGCACATCGACAAGTTGGCACGCTACGCCGCAAAGGGCGTTGACCAGGCGGGTGGCAAGTCGGTCATTTTTAACACCATCACCATATCCGACGGCATTTCCATGGGCACCGAGGGTATGAAGTATTCCCTGGTCTCGCGCGAAGTCATTGCTGATTCCATCGAGACCGTGGTGGGCTGCGAGGGCTTCGACGGCTTCGTAGCCATCGGCGGCTGCGATAAGAATATGCCCGGTTGCATGATGGCTATGGCCCGCTTGAACCGTCCTTCCGTTTTTGTTTACGGCGGAACCATTCTGCCCGGCGTGCACAAGGGCAAAAACGTCGACATCGTGTCGGTTTTTGAGGCGGTGGGCGCGCATGCCCGCGGAGACATCAACGACAAGGAGTTGAAGCAGATTGAGGCCAAAGCCATTCCGGGCGCCGGCTCTTGTGGCGGCATGTACACCGCCAACACCATGGCCTCTGCCATCGAGGCTTTGGGGATGAGCCTGCCTAACAGCTCCGCGCAGGCGGCGATTTCTATGGCCAAGCGTCGTGATTGCGAGGAAGCAGGTCGCGCGGTGTTGAATCTCATCAAGCGCGGCATCCGTCCGAGCGACATCCTTACCCGCGAGTCGTTTGAAAACGCCATTGCGCTGATTATGGCGCTCGGCGGTTCCACCAATGCCGTGATGCACATGCTCGCCATGGCCCGCGAGGCGAACGTAAAGCTTACCATCGATGATTTCACCCGCATCGGCAAACGCACCCCGGTGCTGGCCGACCTGAAGCCCAGCGGTAAATATGTTATGGCCGAACTGGTGAAAATTGGTGGCACCGTGCCTTTGATGAAGATGATGATTGAAGAAGGGTTAATGCATGGCGATTGCCTTACCGTGACCGGCAAAACCATGAAGGAGAACCTGAAGAGTGCGAAACCCTATCCGAAAGGTCAGCAAGTCATTCGTCCATTCAGCAATCCAATTAAAAAGGACGGCCACCTGGTCGTACTTTACGGGAATATCGCAACGGGCGGCGCGGTGGCAAAAATTTCCGGCAAGGAAGGCCTGAGCTTTACCGGAAAAGCCAAGGTGTTTCACTCGGAGGAGGATGCGCTGGCCGCGATTCTTGATGGCACGATTAAAAAGGGGCACGTCATTGTTATTCGCTATGAAGGTCCGCGCGGAGGACCCGGCATGCGCGAGATGCTTGGACCAACATCCGCCGTAATGGGGAAGGGTCTGGGCAAGGATGTCGCGTTAATCACCGATGGACGTTTCTCCGGCGGCAGCCACGGTTTCGTGGTCGGACACATCACGCCGGAAGCCTATGTCGGCGGTCCGCTGGCTATCGTGAAGAATGGTGATTCGATTACGATCGACGCGGAAAAACGCCAGCTCAACCTGAATGTCTCCGCCGCGGAAATCAAAAAACGCCTGAAGGCCTGGAAGCGCCCTGCACCTCGCTACACCCGCGGCGTGTTGGCCAAGTATGCCTCCACCGTGACCTCCGCCTCCGAGGGAGCGGTTACGGATAAAAATCTGGCGCTGTAAGCGGGCCCAACCTCGTAGCCGCGCCCGTTAGGGCGTGGTTTGACGAATAAGCTTAGGCCCGAGCCCACCGCCTAACGGCGGCAGCTACGTTTGTATTTCAGACCAAACGCAGACCTCGTAGCCGCGCCCGTTAGGGCGTGGATCAACGGGTAGTCGCGGTGACTCAACGTCGGTATCGCGCCAACGCGATCTTCACGATGCGATCCACCAGGGATGTATGGTTGATCCCGGCCCGCTCCGCGGCTTCGGCGAGATCCTCGCCATCGCAGATGTTAGGGTTGGCGTTGGCTTCCAGAAATACAATGTCGCCGTTTTCCCGCAGCCTTAGATCAATACGACCGTAATCGCGTATTTGCAGCGCCCGGAAAATACGTTTGCTAACCCGCGCGACTTTTCTTTCGAGGTCGGGAGAAAGTTCGGCATGTCCGTATGAAATCTCCCATTTCTTCCGGTATTCCTCGTCGAGTTTCACCTTGCGGGTGGCAATTTGCGGACCGCCCTCGGTGTTGCGGCCGAAGCGGATTTCGCGCGCGGGAAATGCGGTGAGGCGCTCATTGCCGATAAGGCCAACATAAAGTTCGCGCCCCTCAATGAACTCCTCACACAGCGCGGGTTGGTTCATCCGCTCGTGAATCATGGCAATGCGCGCGGCAAGTTCCTCGCGGTCCCGTACGATGGACGCCATGCTGATGCCGTCGGAGCCGTCCTCGAGCGCCGGTTTAACAATCATGGGGAAGTAGAGTCGTTTCGGCAATTTGGTTGCTCCGGGATCGCGCGAGAAGAAGTGCGGCACACGAATCTTATGGTAACCCAGCACGCGCTTCGCGGTAACTTTATCGCGGCAGAGTAGTAGTCCTTCCGCGCCGGTGCCGGTGAATGGGAAACCCATCAACTCCAGCAATCCCGCAATATTCGCATCTTGTCGCCGGTCACCGCGAAAATGCTCGGTGAGGTTAAAAATCAAATCCGGTTTCCGGGCCGCCAGGTCGCGGGCGGATTCAAGTGGATCAGGACCGAAAACCTGGATATCCGTTTCGTAACCGAGTTCTCTTAGCGACGAAATAATGTGGAACTCCATGCTTTGACGAACTTCCAGACTCTCGCCTACGAAATGTGGATCCTCGGGGAAAATGGTTTCCGGATCGATAAGTACAAGTATCTTCATGTTCAGGCGTCGCTCCCGGAGGCGAGGTAATTCTGCTGTTCGGCAAGTAATTGCGCGGTAATGCTGATGCCGATGGTGAGTAAGGTTTGTTCGGGTGAAGTGCGAAGAAAGAGTTTCATCTCCCGCGCCCGCTGGCTCAAGCGGGCCAGCAGCTGTTGCACCGAATACTTGGGTAGCCGCGCCCAGTGCGCGATTTCGTTAATGAGCTGTTTGCGGTGCTTTTGAAGGAAGTTACTAGCGGATACCGCGTCATGATGTTCGTCGACCGAAAAAAGCTTCAGCAACAAAGCATCATAGAAGCCAAGATAACCTTCACCGAAAGCGCGCTGTTTGTTCTTATAGTAATTCCCCAGCGTGGAGCGAACGCGATCGGCAGCCCATAGACGCTTGAATTCCTTTACCGGCGGAGGGTGACTAGCGATGTTGCGCATGAGATGGTCGACATACTCCAGTTTTTTAAGTGCGTTCCAGCCCGTATATTTTTTCCGCCAATCCAATCCGGGGGTCAGCCAGACCGCGAAGGTCTCGGCGAAATCCTCGTCGGGGTGGGCCTGGGCGTAACTGTCCTTCAAGTGCACCACGAACTGTTTGCTGTAAGGACGCATGGTGTAGCTGTGCGGATCGTAAGGCAGCGTGAATTTACCGAATAACTCCCGCCAACGACTTTTGCGATACAGGCGGTAGGCATAATTAATCGCGTGGCCGGTTTCGTGGCGCAGTAGCTTCATGCAGGTCGTTTCCGACTCGCCCTCCGCTTCCAGCATCATGGTTCGCTCAAGTTTGATCAGGCGTGGATGGGTGAGATAGAAGGGAATGCCGACGGCGGGAATACGGTCGGGGGTCAGCCATTCGGTGGTGAGGTAACAGGGTGGGCGAAAAACCAGTCCGCGTGCCGCTAGTTCATCATAAAGCTGCTGCACCCGCCGCTCCACCGGCGAGCCGGGGATGCTGGTTTTCAGGTCGGCAATGCGCCACTGCAACAACTCCTCATCGCTCAAGTGTTCCCAAGAGGGAGGCGATCCCGGCACAAGCGCACCCGGTTTGTCCTTTGCGTCAGTCACCGCTGACATTCTAGCACAAGGCCCGCTCACGGAAGCGAGTATTTTGTGAGCCTGAACCGCAGTTGAATCGCTACCGGCTGTGGAAACTTATGAGCCAGCGGTTTAGAGGCTTCAATCCCGCATTCAGTCTGGTCTTGGGTAGACAAGCGTGGCATGCTTGACTCTGTTGTGATGGTCATGAAATTAACCCATATGATATGCGCCGCTTCACTCGTCTTAGTGTCATTTGGCGTGGTGCGGGCGGATGAATCGAGCTTCCGGGGTCTAGCCGGGGGCAACCGGGCTTTCGCGGTTGCCTTGCATAAACGTCTGGTTGCTGGCGATACCGGTAATCTCTTCTACTCTCCCTACAGTATTTCCACTGCGCTTGGTATGACCTATGCGGGGGCGCGCGGCGATACTGAATCGCAAATGGCGACCGCGCTTCATTTTCCCGCGTCCGCCGAAGCCATCGCCCCGCTCTTTGGCGCGCTTCAGCGCGACATCGCGTCGGCCCAAAACGAAGGTGTGGAGATGCTGGTCGCCAACTCCCTCTGGCCCGCTCAACAATACAGCTTTCGGGATGATTACCTGACCCTCATTGAGCAGGAATTCGCATCCGCTATTTATCCGGTCGACTACAACATGGCCGCAGAAGTAACGGAGCGCATAAATGATTGGGTTGAGCTTCAAACCCGCGACAAGATTCAAAACTTGATTCCCGGCGGCGCCCTGAATGCCCTGACCCGCATGGTGCTGGTCAACGCAGTTTACTTTAATGGCAAGTGGGACCGGCCATTTTCGCCCGAGGCCACGCTTGAGCAACCCTTCTTCGTGACCGAGAGCGAAACTAAACCCGTGCCTATGATGTACCAGGAACTACGTGCGGGTTATCTCGAAACAGCGGAGGCACAGGTATTGGAGCTTCCCTACAAAAACTACACCATGGGCATGACGGTGGTTCTGCCATCGCGAGGCTCATCGCTAGCGGCACTGGAAAACGCGTTGACGCCGGAGCAGCTTGTCGATTGGCTCACACTACCGCGCCGGGAGGTGAAGGTCTATCTGCCGAAATTCACCATGACCTCGCAATTCAATCTGGCCCGGGTTATGAAAGCGCTGGGCATGCTGGATGCGTTCGATGGCGGCAAGGCGGACTTCTCGGGCATGACCGAAGCGATTCAAGATCTATTCATCAGCGAAATCATCCACAAGGCGTTTGTCGATGTCAGCGAAGAGGGCACCGAAGCCGCCGCCGCCACCGCGGTGATGATGCGCACAACCTCAATCCGGCTGGATCCGGTGCCCGTCTTCCGCGCCGACCGGCCATTCCTATTTTTCATCACCGAAAAATCCACCGGCAGCATCCTGTTCGCCGGTCGTTTTATTGAACCGCAGAGCTAAATATATGACCCGTATCGATTCGAAGTTTGAACAGTTGGCGCGCGATAAACGCAAGGGATTTATCGCCTATGTCACCGCCGGCGATCCATCCCTGAAGGATACAGAAGACATCGTGCTTCGTCTGGAAGACCATGGCGTGGACATCGTGGAGCTGGGCATTCCCTTCTCTGACCCGCTTGCTGACGGACGCGTGAATCAGGAGTCGGCCACCCGCGCCCTTGAGGCAGGCACGACTCCGCAAGGCGTCATCGACGCCATCGCCGCCATGCGCGCCCGCACACAGATTCCGGTGATGTGCTATACCTATTTGAATCCGTTCTACGTGAAGGGTTTCACCCCGATGATCAAGAAAGCCGCCAAAGCTGGAGTGGACGGCTTGCTGTTTCTCGATATGCCGGTCGAGGAAGCGGATGACTCCATTGAGATCATGCACGCCCACCACATCAACAACATCTCTCTGGTTACCCCGACCAGCCCGCCCGAACGCATCAAGAATATTGTGAAGCAGAGCAGCGGCTTCATTTACTGCGTCTCCCGCACCGGGGTCACCGGTGCCCGCGACAGCATGGGTGAAGAAGCCGCTGGTCTCGTCAAGACCACCCGCCGCTTCACCAAGTTGCCCATCGCGCTGGGCTTCGGCGTATCGACTCCGCAGCTAGCCGCCCAATGCGCCGCCGCCGCCGATGCGGTGGTGGTGGGCAGCGCCATCGTGCAGAAGTTTCATGAAGCCGGGAAAAATCCCGCCAATCGCAAAAAGGCCGCCGCCTGGGTCGGGGCCATGGTCAAAGCCGTGAAGGAAGTTTGATATGTCCGAACAACATTTTTATGCCGTGATTCTAGCTGGTGGCCGGGGCGAGCGCTTCTGGCCACTCAGCACCGCAAAGCGTCCGAAGCAATTACTCTCATTGGTCGGCGAAAAGGCGATGCTGGCCCAGGCCGTCGACCGCCTGCAGGGCTTGATCCCGCCGGAGCGCGTACTGGTGGTCACCAACCAGGATCTGGTCGAAGCCACCCGCCAGGCCGCACCGGAATTGCCTCCGGCTAATATTGTCGGCGAACCGGTCGGCCGCGACACCGCGCCGGCGGTGGCCCTGTCGGCTGCGCTGGTGAAGGCGCGCGATCCTGATGGCGTGTTTTGCATCCTTACCGCTGACCATGTCATCGGCAACCTGGACGTGTTTCGTGCCACCCTGCGCGATGCCATGAACAAGGCGCTAGCCGACGATGTGCTCATCACCATCGGCATCACACCCACCGAGCCGGCCACCGGGTATGGCTATGTCCAGACCGGCGATGCCATCAACGTGCCGGGCTCGACTACCTTTAATCGCTGCCTACGCTTCGTTGAAAAGCCCGACCGGGCCACCGCCGAAAGCTATGTGGCGAGTGGTGACTACGCTTGGAATTCCGGCATGTTTATCTGGTCGGTCAAAAGCATCGAAAAGGCGCTCACCGATCATCGACCCGGCATCGCCGCGCTGATTGATCCCATCAGCGACGCCGCGCGGGCGGGGAATCTGGAAGCGAAGTTGGCCGAGATTTTTCCGGCGGCAGAGAAAATCTCCATCGACTACGCGGTCATGGAGCACGCGCAAAACATCATCGTCGCCCGCGGAACGTTTGCGTGGGATGACGTAGGTTCCTGGACCGCGCTGGAAAATCACTTCGACAAGGACGACGACGGCAACACCCTGATCGGTGATGGCGTGTCGCTCGACGCCTCGAACAACATCGTGTTCTCGCGCGACCGCCTTACCACACTGATCGGGGTGAAAGATTTGATCGTGGTGCAAAGCGAAGGCGTGACGCTGGTGTGTTCGCGGGAACACGCCCAGGATATCAAAAAGCTGGTCACGCAGTTGCGGGCGGAACCCAAACGCGCGGAGATTCTCTGAGTGGGGCGGGTGCTGGGCGTTGATTTGGGGTCGAAGCGCATCGGCTTCGCGGTGAGCGATCCCGACCGCATTATCACCTCCTCGTTGCGCATGGTCGAATGCGCCAGCGACAAGCAGATCATCAAGGCGATTCTCGACGCGGTTACAGAAACCTCCGCCGAAGTCTGCGTGCTCGGGCATCCGGTGAATATGGACGGTTCACGCGGGCCGGCGGCGCTGCGGGCGGAAAAGTTTCGCGACGAGTTGAAGACCAGGCTCTCGATTCCGGTCGAGCTCTGGGACGAGCGCCTGACCACCAAGTCCGCCCATGATGTGTTGATCGAAGCCGGGACGCGTCGCGACAAGCGCAAGGGGCTGGTCGATAAAATCGCCGCGCAAATTATGTTGCAGAACTACCTTGATGCCCACCCGACGCTATAAATGTATCATTGCCTACGACGGCACGAACTATGCCGGTTGGCAGGTGCAACCCGGCAAGGTCACTGTGCAAGGCGCCCTGGAGCATGCGATTGAATGCCTGACCCGCGAGCAGGTCCGGGTTTTCTGTAGCGGGCGCACCGATCGCGGGGTGCATGCGAAGGCTCAAGTGGTGCACTTCGACATCGAGCGTGAGATGCGCCCGGACAAACTTCAGCGCGGTATTAATCGCTTCCTGCAGCACGACATTCGCGTCATGAAGGCCGTGCGGGCGAAGCCGGATTTCGATGCCCGCATGTCCGCTACCGGCAAAGAATACCGTTACTTCATATGGAACGAGCCGGTTATGCCGCCGCACAAACGGCTCTATGCAACGCATGTTTACTATCCGCTCGATATCGAAAAAATGCGGGCGGCGGCGACTATTCTGGTCGGTCGTCACGATTTTGCCGCCTTCTCTGCCAATCCCGGTCACGAACGCGAAGGAACAGTTCGCTCCGTATATCAGCTTAAGCTGGTGAAGAAGGGTCCGGAAATCGTCCTCACCGCTTTGGGCGAAGGATTTTTATTCAAAATGGTACGCAGCCTGGCGGGATTTCTGATCCGGGTGGGGCAGGGTGAGCTGGATGTCGAAGATGCCCGGCGCATCCTTCAGAGCAGAACCCGCACCGCCCGCGTTCCCACCGCCGATCCACAAGGCTTGTTTTTGTGGCGTGTTTATTACGGCAAACTTCCTGATTCCTGAAACAGCAGCCGTTATTGGTCGAATAGTTGGCGCCATTCGCTGCGCTTGAATGCTTCGAAATCCCATGTGTCTTCACGCAGGCGATAGCGATACGGCGGCGATGTACAGTAGACTACAGCGCGAACGCATAGCCCGCTCGTTGTCATGACATCGACGGTGATCCGCTCGTACTCGCTGCCTTCGAATCGATCAAGCATTTCCATGAATCGCACGGGAATGACGCGATAGAGCTTACCATGGACATGATCGGCCGGGGATGGCTGTAAACCAGGATAAAGCTCATGCTGGACGGGTTGGCGGCGGTATCCGGATAGAACAGCGGCTTCGCCTTTCGGAGCGATCCCGGTTACCGCGCACATGACCTGCGGACACATGAGCGATCCGTAAGCGAATAAATTAAAGTATTCCGGGCGTTTCATGACGACGAAGAGGATCAAATATCTCCAATAGAGAGGGGTCAAGGACACGCTTCTCAAACGACGCTGTATTCTGTTAATGTTACGCGTCTGGAAAGGAAATCAAATCATCATGACCATTCATCGCGCCCGGGCCGCCGAGTTATTGGAGACGTTTAGTTCACGCCGCATTCTGGTGGTGGGGGATTTGATGCTGGACCGGTATATCATCGGTTCGGTCAGCCGCATTTCACCCGAAGCGCCGGTGCCGGTGGTGCATGTGAACCAGGAAAAAGCTGTACTGGGCGGGTCGAGCAATGTCGCGCTGAACGTGCGTTCACTGAACGGACGAGCCGCCGTAGCCGGGGTGATGGGCGAGGATGCGGATGGCGAGTTGCTCTGCTCACTGTTGAATGAGCGGGGAATTGGCACGGATGCGGTGCTCCGTGACCACCGCATCCGTACCACGGTCAAAACCCGGGTGATCGCCGAGCGCCAGCAGGTCGTGCGCATCGACTGGGAGGATAGCTTTGAGTTTACCCCTGAACGGTTGGAGAAAATCCAACGCGGCATCGAGGCGGAAATCGCCGATGCCGACGGCGTGGTTTTGGAGGATTACGGTAAGGGCGTGATGACCCAGGAAGTCGTGGATATTGTTCTCAGGGCGGCCCTTTCCAAGGGCATTCCGGTTGGTCTTGACCCCAAGGATAATCACCAGCTGAATCTCGAAGGAATCACCCTCGCCACGCCGAATCGCAAGGAGGCCTTCATCGGTGCCGGTGTGCCGGAAAAGCCTCCCGCTGCTGATCCGCTCTCTGATGGACCTTTGCTGAAAGTCGGGGAGATTCTATTGAAGAAATGGCGACCCGACCATCTCGCCATCACGCTTGGCGCGCAGGGGATGCTGCTCCTGGATCAAGGCCAGCCACCGAAGCTGGTGCCGACCCGGGCGCGCGAGGTATTCGATGTCAGCGGAGCCGGCGATACCGTGATTGCTACCAGCGTGCTGGCACGATCGGCGGGTGCAAGTTTCTACGAGGCGGCCGAGTTGGCGAATTATGCGGCCGGGGTGGTGGTCGGGAAACTCGGCACCGCCACCTGCTCGCCCGAAGAACTGCTGAACTGGCTACCGGAAAGCGCATGAGCTGGACGCCCAGCGACGGCGAGCACATACACGTCGTCGGCGTAGCCGGGGTGGGGATGAGTGCCCTGGCGCAGGCATTGCTGGATCGTGGTTTTCGGGTTAGCGGCTCCGACCGTTATCTCGACCAGCAACAACAAGTGGACATGCTCGATACATTGCGTCTCGCGGGCGTGAAGCTGACGTCGCAGGATGGCAGCGGTGTGGGCGATGATTGCTCCTGCATCGCGGTCAGCACGGCCATCGAAGAGGATAATCCCGATCTGCTGGCCGCCCGCAAGAAATCGATTCCGGTAGTGCATCGCGCAGAATTACTTGCGCGCCTGACCGTCGGCAAACATCTGCTCGCGGTCACCGGAACGGCGGGTAAAACCACGGTGACCGGGATGCTTGGTCACATCTGCGCCGAGGCCGGTTTCGATCCGATGGTGGTCAACGGTGGCATCGTTAATAATTGGCGGGAGGAAGACCGGGTGGGCAGTGTGCGTCATGGTGCGGGACAGTTGATGATTATTGAAGCGGATGAAAGCGACCGTTCGCTCTTAAAGTTCGCGCCCGACTACGCGGTCATCACCAACATCTCCAAAGATCATTTTGAGCTCGAGGAAGTCGAGCAACTGTTCGCGGCGTTCGCGGCCAAAACCAAAAACTGGGTGCTGTCGGGCGCACCTTTGGCTACGGAGATCAGCATCAGCGGGCGAAGCATGACGCTCGATGGAGATGCCTATCCCTTGCCTATGCCGGGACGTCACAACGCTGAAAATGCCGCCATCGCCATCCGCGCCGCGCGAAAGCTCGGGGTCGCACCGGACGTAATCGCGCGGGCCTTATCGACCTTTCGCGGGATTCATCGCCGCCTCGAAGTCGCGGCGCGGAGCGGGGGGGTGGTGGTGCTGGACGACTACGCGCATAACCCGGCCAAGATCGCCGCCTCGTGGCGGGCCGCCGCCGAAGACGCGGAGCGGGTGCTCGGCATCTGGCGTCCACACGGCTATGGTCCGCTGTCCCTGCTCTTCGACGAACTCGTTGCCGCGCTGAAAAGCGTGATGCGTCCGCAAGACAAGTTCTTCGTGCTGCCGGTGTATTACGCCGGTGGCACCGCGCAAAAAACCAACGATGCCCAACGCCTCGCCGAAACGCTGGCCGCGCATCACCGCGAAGCCGAATTCATCGCGGACTATCCAACCCTAAAAAAACGCCTCCAATCCCTCGCCCGCCCCGGCGATGTCATCCTCGGCATGGGCGCCCGGGACCCGGAGTTGCCGGT
>JBMTVS010000052.1:0-12102 GCA_049451655.1 Kiritimatiellia bacterium
TTTGACCGGGTGTTTTGGGGAAGATATTCCGATCTAGCATGCGGAAATACTCCCCCGTAGCTGCCGCCGTTAGGCGGTGGAAGGGAACATGCCAGACCGATGGGCAGCGTCTTCCACGTCCTAACGGACGCAGCTACGAAGCTGGTGCGGGAATTTGATTGCACTTTTGAAAATAACTCGCCCTGCTCTATGTTCATGACTCATGATCCTCGCCATGAAACCCGAAATCATTATCGCCCTCGATGTCGCCGACCGTGCCGAACTGCAATCGACCCTGAATCGGCTGCCCGACGATATTTCGTGGTACAAAGCCGGTCTTGAACTGTTCTGTGCCGAAGGTCCTGAGATTCTCGCGCCACTGAAGGAACTCAGAAAAAATATTTTTCTAGACCTCAAACTCCATGACATTCCGCGCACGGTCGAAAAGGCGGTGGCCTCCGTCCGCCAACACCGCGTCCAACTACTCACTATCCATGCCAGTGGTGGACGGGAAATGATGCAGGCGGCGGCGGAAGCAGCTAAGGATTCCGGTATGCGCTTGCTGGCCGTAACCGTTCTTACCAGCCTCGATGCGGAAAATCTGCGCAGCATGGGAGTAACCCGGTCACCCGCTGAACAAGCGCTCGCTCTTGCTGAAATGGCCTATGCGTGCGGTATCGACGGCGTCGTTTGTTCCGTTCACGAGGCAGCCGGTATTCGCGCCGCGCTGGGACCCGACGCCCTCATCGTTACCCCCGGCATCCGCATGCCCACCGATTCCGCGGCCGACCAAAAGCGCATCGCCACCCCGCGTGCAGCGCGCGATGCCGGTTCGACTCACCTCGTAGTCGGCCGCCCTATCCTAAAAGCGGAAGATCCGGCCTCAGCCTATCAGGCGATGCTGGATGACATGGCTTGACCTGAATGGTCAGCAACCGCAGCCGCCGCTGCCGCAACCGCACCCGCCGGCCAAGTCGCTGGCTTCGGGTACCCGGCCCAGCTCGAAGGTCTTGCGAACGTATTTGGCGACGGTCTTTTCGATACTCTGCATCTGCCGCTGGGTGCGGATAAATGCTTCCGCGACCGGCATGGAGAGAAACTTCTCCTCCAGCTCGCGGAATTCGGCATCTTCCTCCGGGGTAATTGATTCACCACCGGTATGCTTGCTGTGCAGCGCATCCTGCATATCACACAAATTCTCGTACATCACACGGGCCTCGTCATGATGCATGAAATCGAGGATGCTTTGCTTCATGGTCGCGTACGCCGGCTGATTCAAGATGGTCGCACAAAGCTCCTTGGTCTTCTCGATTACCGGTGTTTCTTTTTCTTCGGCTAAATTTAGTGTCTTCATGTTCTCCGGGAATTAATTCCGCCACAGGATACCACCGGATCCGGGGATTTCCAGCATTACGCCAAATCTGATTAAACGCACCGAATGAGGATCAAGCCGGATTGGACGAAAATTCCACCGGATAACCGTTGCCTTAAACTCACGACTTGATGCGCGCCAGTTGACGGCCAACACGTTCTACCCTACGTTGTGTCTGCCGTTAGGGGTGGCCGCGTGGCCTGAGAACATACCCTGACGACCTGAACCGGATTATGCCGGCGGAGGGAAACGGCGATGTTCCCGGGTCGATAGAAGCCCGTTCAACCGTCGGTTCCCCCTGACGGATACTTTTTAAAGTTAAACAAAGGAACATGACCCATGCAAGCCGACCTCATTCTGGCTGATGTTGAAGCCATCCGCGCAAAATCCCCCCTGGTTCATAACATCACGAATTACGTGGTCATGAACACCACCGCGAATGCCTTACTCGCCATCGGCGCATCGCCAGTCATGGCCCACTCCATCGAGGAAGTGGAGGATATGGTGGGAATCGCCGGGGCCATCGGTGGCGCCCTCGTCATCAACATCGGCACCCTGAGCGAAAAATGGATCGCCGCCATGGATAAAGCCATGCGTGCGGCCAATGAGAAAAACGTTCCCATCGTGTTTGATCCCGTAGGGGCCGGCGCCACCCCTTACCGGACCGACACCTGCAAACAATTACTCGGAAGCCACCGCCCCTCCATCATCCGCGGCAATGCCTCCGAGGTCATGGCTCTTCTCAACAGCGATGTAACAACCAAAGGCGTGGACAGCTCGGCCACCACCGACGCGGCCCTGGAAACCGCCAAGCTTGTGGCTGGCACTTATGGGTGCGTGGTGAGTGTTAGCGGTGAGACGGACATCATCACCGATGGTGAAAAGATCATCCGCGTCGCGCAAGGCCATGCACTCATGACCCGCGTGACCGGTCTCGGTTGTACGGCTTCCGCGATTACCGGCGCCTTTGCCGCCGTGAATAAAGATACGCTCGCCGCCGCCGCTCATGCCATGGCGGTGATGGGCATCTGCGGTGAAATCGCAGCGAAGAAATCCGCCGGACCCGGTACCTTGCAACTGCACTTTTATGACGCCTTGCACAACCTTGACCTCAGCGGGGTTTCTGCACACTTGCGCGCATGATCGATGCGTTCGTTTGATCCATCGCTCTATCTCGTTACCGACCGTGAACTCTCCCTTGGTCGCGACTTGGAATTTATCGTCGCCGAGGCGATAGCCGGTGGCGTGACCATGGTTCAGTTGCGCGAGAAGGACTGCGCTACCGGGCAGTTCATCGAGCTTGCACGACGCTTGCTGGCCATAACTAGACCAGCCCGGATCCCCCTCGTCATCAACGATCGCGTGGATGTCGCGCTCGCCGTGGACGCCGATGGCGTCCATGTCGGTCAGCAGGACATGCCGGCGGAAATTGCCCGCCGGTTGATTGGTCCGGAAAAGATTCTGGGGATTTCCGTCGAGTCCGTGGCCGATGCGCAAGCCGCCGGGGACCTTGATATCGATTATCTCGGGGTAAGTCCGGTTTATCTCACCGCGACCAAGCCGGATGCCACTCGCGCGCTCGGCCTCGAAGGTCTCCGCGCTATTCGTAAGATTTCCCGTCATCCGCTGGTAGCCATCGGCGGGATGAATCACGAAACCGCGCCGGACACCATCGCCGCCGGCGCCGACGGGATCGCCGTTGTTTCCGCTATCTGTTCGGCGCCGGATCCGCGTTCCGCCGCGGCCTCGCTCAAGGTTGATATAATGAAGGTAAAAACATGAACTACACCCGTATTCTCACTATCGCCGGGTCGGACAGCGGCGGGGGCGCCGGCATACAAGCCGACCTGAAAACCTTTGCCGCCCACGGCTGCTACGGCATGTCGGTGATCACCGCGCTCACGGCCCAAAACACCGTTGGCGTGACCGCCATCCATGATGTGCCGTCCGATTTCGTGGCCGCGCAGCTGGATGCGGTGCTTACGGACATCGGGGTCGACGCGGTGAAGATCGGCATGCTTTCAACACCTGCGGTGATCGAAACCGTGGCGGAGCGACTGCGCCATTATCGCGTTGGCAACATCGTCCTCGATCCGGTCATGGTGGCGACCAGTGGCGACCGCCTCTTGCGGGATGATGCGATCGATGTCTTACGCACAACCTTGTTACCGCTCGCCACCATCATCACACCCAACCTGCCGGAGGCAGAGGTTTTACTGGAACGTAGCATTGGATCTTCGGCTGAACTCGAAAAAGCGGCGAATGACCTGCTCGCGTTAGGCGCGTCCTCGGCGCTAGTTAAAGGGGGCCATTTCGATGATCAGCATAGTGACGACGCGCTCGCTTATCCCGGCGGCTTTGCGTGGATCAAAGCGGAGCGTATCTCAACGCGAAATACCCACGGCACCGGTTGTACGCTTTCCTCGGCGATCGCCGCCGGCTTGGGTTCGGGGCTCGAGCTAGTGGATGCCGTGACCCAAGCCAAGCAATACATCACCGGGGCTATCGCAGCCGGCAAACATTACAACCTCGGCCAGGGACACGGCCCCGTGTGTCATCACTACCGGATCAAGTCATAAAAAAAGCCGGCCAAACGGCCGGCCTTTTTTTATTCGACGAGGTCGATCAGATTCTTGACCGACGCATCATTGCGTGGTCTGGGTGCCGAAGAGCCTGCGTTGTCATCTCCATCACTTGCCGGCGATGAAGAGGCGGCGTTTTCAGCTCCGCTTGAATCGGCTGAACGTCCCTGACGATCACCACCACGTCCGCCGCGGCCACCGCGTCCACGTCCGCGTCCGCGCGAGCGGCGTCCTGATCCATCACGACCGGAGCCGGAGGAGCGATCGCCCCCGCTACTGTTGCCGCCACGGGATGACTCTTCCGCGGAGGTTTCCATGGCCTTGCGCAAGGTGCTCAAGCGCATGGTCGATATGCCTTGTCCGGTCAACTCCTGCTCCAGCGCGTTGTCGGAGGTGATCACGACCGCTTTCCCGCTGGACCGGGCAACCTTGACAATACGGTTGCGCGCGTCTTCGCTCGTTTCACCGAAGTAGACATCTACGCCATCATAGTTGTCGCCATCGGCAGCTTCACGCAGGGCGCGACCGCTGAATACGATGCTGGCTTTCAGTTCTTCGCGAGCGGCGAAGCGGGCCAACTTACTAAGCGCCGAAAAGCGCTCACCCGGTCCGACCCGGTCTCCGCCGGCCATGCGATCCCCGTCCACCACGCAAACCTTGCCGGTGGAGCCGCCGCCCAGTGCCGCGGCGATTTTCCCCAATAGACTCATAATATTCCCTTATGTTCTGGTTCTTCTCATTGCGCCGGTAAAGCACTTCCCGCCCGGAAAGGTTGAATTGAAACCAAGGCGATCAGCTGCATCTTGTCCACGATAGCGGAAAAGGCGACGCGTTACAGGGGGTGGAATCTAGGAAAACCAGACGCTTCTGGCAACCCAAATGACGCCAACATTACGTTCGCCAACCGGACCTACCAGCTATACTCCACCGTATAGGCAAGTAGCGACTCCCCGTCCGCCGGCACCTTGACCCGGAACTCGACCGTGTTGGCGTCCACCGCTTCGTAGGGCAGGCTGGAGCCCTTCATCCGCCAGTTGGCGCCGCGATACATCGGCTCAACCACCCGAATTTCCACCGTGGTGTCCTTGCGGTTGCGCAAGCTGATCTCGAAGGACTCGGTCAATCGCTTGGCGGTGGTATCGATGCGAAAATCGGTCCGTGTCCGCTCCCCGACCAAATCGAAGGCATGGCCCATGGCCAGCTTGATCCACTCGTTCTTCGGCAGATGATCGAGTTGTTGCTCGCCGGTGAATTCGCGCCGGCCATCCTGTTCATCCGTCCGGTACATACGCATGATACCGCCTGGAAGCGGAACGCCCAGCTGGTTCTCCTCACTGTTTTCGATCTCGATCCGCACGCCGACCTTTTTACTGGCGGTGGTTCCGTAGTCCGGATCCTGGTTCACACCGCGCCCGCCGCGATAACCGATCATCGGGTTGTAGACATAATAGCGGTTGCCTTTCACGCCTTCGGCGCGGATGAACTCCACCTGTTTCATCTCGTTATTCCGCAGCAGCACCGGCCGCGGCAAGGTGTAGAGATGAAACTCGTCGAAGGCGCGTTGCTCCGGCATGACCTGTTCGTAATCGGCATAGGCCGCCATCGCGCGCACGGCATAATCACGACGTTGCACGGGACGCACCTTCTGCACATCGCCGGCGATCAATTTTAATTCGGCCTGGTCATAAGTGATGCCGGTTTCGTTTCGCAAGGTAATCCACCCCGATAAATCATATGTATCAGAACCCTCCTGCGGGGCGATCAGGCTATACGTGGCCTCCCACCCCATGCCCGTGGTGATATAGGCAACTTCAACCTCGCAATCGCCTTTTTTGGCCGAATGCATTTGCCAGACCAGCGACGGCTCTAAAAACGCCCCGGCGTCGATGCCCTCAAACACAGGGCGGCCGGGCAAGGCGAAACGGACGCCACCATCCACCTCAACAATCGGCTCTTCGGTGGCACCGCGACCCGGCACATACCCGCTACGGATGACCCGCCCGCGATGCTCCTTGATCGAACCATCCTCCCGGGTCTCTTCAAACCGCACTTCATCACCCTCGAACTGATGCAGCATCAATCGCTCGGTCAATGGATCGTTCACGTAGCTTTGCTCAAGGATGCCCAAGCCGAACGTTGCATCACCACGCTCGCGCAGCATCACCGAGTCGGGCTCAAGACTGCGCGACATGCCGGTCACCCGCACTTCCTGAACACCCTTCTCCAGCGCTAGCACCCGGTTTTCCTTCACCGTGGCGAAGCCGTCGTTGTAGATGGTGATCTGGGTGGCGTTTATTTGAAGTCCAAAGGCGATATGAATCAGCGCAATGATTGCGATTTTTTTCATGGCGACGTCTCCTGGTGAACGGTTTTGTTTCCTACCGGAATTTTGCCTCGCGCCGGACCAACCGACAAGCTTGCAAGCGTAACCTCTTAAGGCGCGAGGCGTCGGTCAAGGTCCCTTAACTTGGCTTGATAGGCGGGCGAGAGGTCGTTCAGGCGAGCATTCAATTCATGCACCAGACCGCGCGCATCTTCCGCTTGTCCTTTTTGCTCCATCAACAAGGCCATGTTTAACACAACATTGGGATTATCCGGGCGCAGCATCAGCGAGCGCTGAAAGGCAGCCTCGGCATCCACCAATTGGCCCGCTTTCATTAAAATTACGCCCAGGGTATCCCAGGCGGCAGGGTTCGCCTCATTTATTTGCAGCGACTCGCGAATCAGCGGCTCCGCCTCGTCGTTGCGTTCCAGTAAATGCAGCACGTAAGCCAGATCGTTCAAGGCCTCGGCGGAGCGACGGGTCTCCAAGCTGGCCCGGTAGGCCGACTCGGCGAGCATGTATTCCTCGCGGTTATAGTGATCGACGCCAAGCATGTAGTTGGCGAGCGCGTTGGCAGGGTCCACATTCAAAATGCGCTCCACCGTCCGCTGCACCTCGTCGCGATTGCCCTCGGAAAGATCGATCCGCAACAACATTTCCAGTGCCGGAATATTTCCAGGACGCTGGCGCAACAGCTCGCTTAACAGCATGCGTGCCTGTTCGCGGTTATTTTTATTGGCCGCAGCCTGGGCCATGACCAATTGAATTGCGGGAGAAAGCACATTGGCATCGCGCAGTTTTTTGATGGCGGTTTCGGAGGTCTTCTCGTCATTCAGCTGGGTGGAAAGTACCGCCAACAGGGACCACGCGGCCAGGTTGTCTTTCTCTTCCTTCACGACCTCTTGCAACATGGTCATGGCCATGGCCGGCGATCCGGTAATCGCCTCCAACGAAGCCTCTTCCACCTTCACGGCCAATGCGGGAGCCCCGATCTCCTTTAAACGGGCCAGAAAACGGCGGGCTTCCTCGACATCACCACGACGGGCCGCCAGACGCATCAATCCCAGCAGAGCCGCGGCATTGTCGGGATCCTTGCGAAGCACTTGCGCATAGTAATCCGCGCTTTCAACATCCCGCTCCTGTCCAAAGTAAAGCTGTGCCAACGCAATTTGAAGTTGCGGATTTTCCCCGCTCAAGGAGAGGGCCCGCTTCATATCGCGGATCGCGAGGTCTGCTTTGCCCGACATGGCGAAACTCAACCCCCGGTTCACGAACAGTTCCGGCACGCGCACAAAACCATACACCGCGGCAAGCGATACGGGTTGAATGCGTCCGGTCAAATCCTTGGTCTTGACGACCAGCTCATCCTCCAGATCCTGGAGCTCGGGCCATCCCTCGCGCTGCGCAAGGACGTGCATGTTCATCAAGGCGCTCAGGTTTTCCGGCTCGAATAGCCGTGCCTGCTGGTAACATGAAAATGCATCTTCGGAACGGCCTTGCTCGTCCATCAACACGCCAAGGTTGTTCGCAACCTTGCTGCTGTGGACTTTGATCCAGTTCAGGGTGATGCCGCTCCCGCGATCATCGGTTTCGCTGCGGGCAATTTCATCACCCAGACTGTTCCAGAACAAGCGCGCCTCATTCATCATGGCATCCAGCGGCAATTCCTCGCCTGGTGATGCTCCCGTGAACATGGTCCGCCCGGGCACGGCGTCATAACCCGCCGCCATCCACAGATCCGGGATGGTCACAATGGCCACATCCTGCTCAACGCCCGGCACGCTATCCAGCCATTGATCAAGCAAAGGCTCCATACCGATGCGCGCCAAACTCTGCAGACGCGGGTTTCCTTCAAACAGGCTGGCGACGTACTGCATCATCGCGCTGGATCGGCCATAATTAAGGCGGATCAGATGAGCTGGAGACTGCCGTCTGCTCAGCTCAATGGCGATTTGATCATCCATGATGGTGCTGCTCAACAGCCAGCGCCGATCGCCAAGATCATCCACCACCGCCCCGGCATAGCGTGCAATCAACCGATCCGCGCCAGGGTTGAGCGCTGGCCGGGAGATCACGAGGAGGACGGCCACCAGAAAAACAGCCATGCCGGCAGTCAGCAGGTGACCCAGTATGGGCCGCACCTTCACCATAATTCCACGTTCGAAGCGCATCATCCGATAGGCCAGGATGAGGAAAAACGTCATGATATTGCCCAGCCAAAGGGCAATGAAAAGGTAGGGCGTCAGATAAAGCGCCGCGCGGGCGCCGCCCGCCACCTTCGAGGGAGCCAGCGGAAACTCCAGTGCCAGTAAAACCAGGAGCATGAGCAGCATCGCATTCAACACGAATGCGCCAAAGAGCGCGCCCTGCTTTTTTCCGGGCCCAATGGGTAAGCGGAAACTGGTGGTGATAATCCAAGGCAACACGCTCACCAACGCCATGGTCAGCCAGCCCACCCGGGGAACGCCGCGGGTCAGGCCCTGGTATTGCTCCAGCCAAATGTACCACAACACCTGAAAGAATCCCTTGAACTCGCGCCAGACAAACGCATCGGATGCCATGTAGATGCCCGCTTGCGCGAAATAAAGGCATAAACCAGCCAAACCGCAACCAGCGGCCTTGGCTATCAGCCATGGCCGCATCATCCCGGTGGTGTAAAGCATGACGAAGATCAACACGCTGAAGATCGGGAACAAAAGGATGGCGGTATTGAATTCGACCATGGCCACGCCGTAAATGAAACAGGCCGACATGATACGCGATACCCCGGACTTGCCCGTAAACGACAACACCAGATAAAACGCCAACGTTACCAGCAGCACATCAAAGGTCAGCGGATAGGCCTGCGTGGCCGCACGCAAAAAGGTTTCGTTGGATAGCAAAAAGAGCGCCGCGATCAACCCCGCCACCATCTGCACCCGGTGCATTTCGCCATGCGGGAGAGCGTTGATATCATTAAAGTATCGGGTTACCAGGTAAACCAGCGAAAACAGGACCGCCAACAACAACGCCCCGCAGACCGCACTGAACAGATTGATGACGAAGACGGCTTGTGAGCCGCTGATTGCAGCCAACAACCCCACGATCCAGCCATAAAGCGGCTGCGCGAAAGAGGGGAACGGATCGACGCCAAGTTTCTGGGCCAGCAACATGGCCGGCCGGCCAGCGGCTGGAACGGATTGAACGTGCAGAGCCAGAACGACAAAGCTCGTCAGGCCAACGAACCATGCCACAGTTCTTTTCGACATGTTTTTCACATCCTGCAGGAGGGTTTAACTGGACAAGCCCACGCGCGTGATTTCCGCAAGCTCATCGATGGTGTTCGCCACCGGCACCCCGGCATGAGCGAAGGCGCGAATTTTCGAGCCGGCGGTTCCGCTGCCGCCGGATACGATAGCTCCCGCATGGCCCATGCGTTTGCCCTCCGGCGCGGTGTGCCCGACGATAAAGGCAAACACCGGCTTGGTAATGTGCTGGCGGATGAAGTCCGCGGTACGCTCCTCTTCATCGCCGCCGATTTCGCCGACCAACACAATGCCATCTGTGTCCGGATCTTTTTCAAACAACGGAAGTAAATCCATTGGGCCGGTGCCGACGATGGGATCGCCGCCGATGCCCACGCAGGTGGACTGGCCGAGGCCGAGGTTGGTCAGGGCGTATACGATTTCATAGGTGAGCGTGCCGCTGCGCGAGATCACGCCGATGCGGCCGGGACGATGAATGCTACCCGGCATGATGCCGATCTTCGCCTTGCCGGGCGAGATGAGGCCGGGACAGTTCGGCCCGATCAAGGTGATACCGCGGCGGCGCACTTCATGATAAATCTCGAGCATGTCCAGCACCGGAATGCCCTCGGTGATGGCGATAATCAATTTCACGCCGGCATCGGCGGCGTCCATGATCGCCCCCGGTGCAAATTTCGCCGGCACGTAAATAACTGTCGCGTCCGCCTCTGTGGCCTTGACCGCCTCGTCCATGCTGTTGAACACGGGCACGCCGTGAATTTCCTGTCCACCCTTGCCGGGGGTGACGCCACCCACCACGCGGGTGCCGTATTCGATCATCTGCTTGGCATGAAATGATCCGTCACGGCCGGTAATGCCCTGTACGAGCACGCGGGTGTTTTGATCCAGTAAAATACTCATCGGGCATGCTCCTCTTTCACTTGTCCGCCTGCCGCTACAATGACCTTGCGCACCGCATCGGCGAAGGTTTGGGCGGGAATCAACGACGAACCCTCCAGCAGCTTCAAACCCTCCTCCGCATTGGTGCCGGTCAGGCGCACCACCACCGGAACGTCGATGGTGATCTGCTTGAACGAATCGAGAATACCGCGGGCGATATCATCGCAGCGGGTAATCCCGCCGAAGATGTTGATCAGCACCGCCTTGATGTTCCCGGCGGCGAGAATGAGTTTGAAGGCATTGATGACCTTTTCCGGGTTCGAGCTCCCGCCGACGTCCAGAAAGTTGGCTGGCTTGCCGCCGAACAGTTGCACCATGTCCATGGTCGCCATGGCGAGGCCGGCGCCATTGACCATGCAGCCGATGTCGCCCTCGAGCTGCACGAAGCTCAAGCCTTTCGCTTTCGCCTCGATCTCGCTGGGATTTTCCTCCGCCATGTCGCGCAGTTCCTCGATTTCCGGACGGCGGAAGAGCGCGTTTTCGTCGAAGTTCAACTTGCCGTCGAGGGCGATCACCTGACCGTCCTTGGTCAGCACCAGCGGATTGATTTCCGCCAGCGAGCAATCCTTGTTCACGAACAGCTCGAACAGCTTGCGCATGATGTCGAGGGTCGCTTCGGTGTGGGCTTCGTTCTCGAACAGCTTGCCCGCAGCGTCGCGCGCAGCGGCTTCGGGGAAGGTCTTGTCGAAGGTGTGGAAGCGGATAATTTTCTCCGGGGTCTTTTCCGCGACCTCCTCGATGTCCACGCCGCCCGCCGCGCTGGCGATGAAGAGGATGCCGCGCGCGGAGCGGTCGAGAGTGATGCCGAGGTAGGCCTCGCGATCGATCGATGATCCTTTTTCAACCCAGACCTTGTGGACGGTACTTCCCTTGATGTCCATGCCGAGAATGCGTTCGGCGGCGTCGCGCGCCTCATCAGGGGTATGCGCTAATTTTATGCCGCCGGCCTTACCGCGACCGCCGACATGCACTTGTGATTTGACCGCAACAAGACCGCCCAGCTCGCGGGCGGCGTCGGAGGCCTCAGCCGGGGTATGGGCCAACAGGCCGGGCGGAACGGGAATTCCCGCTTCCTTGAACAACGTTTTTGCTTGGTATTCGTGAATTTTCATAGGGGGCAGTAGGAATAGCCGGAAAAGACCCTTTCAACAAGGATTTTCACAGAAATGAAAGCGTTGGCAGGACGCGATGATATCGCTCATCTCGCCTCATCCAGACGGGGATGATTATCTTGTAGATCCTCGCGGCTTAATCCGCGGCCACCATGGAGGCCATCCATCAGGTTTAGTGCCGCTTCCAGACCGTGCAGACAGGCGAGCACGTCACCGGTGTGCGCGGTTTCCGAAATGGTGTGCATGTTGCGAAGGGGGATGCCGACCGAGACCGCCGCCGCATCGATATTGCCCAGCACCGCCGCCATGGCATCGGTGCCGGTGTCGCGACCGGTTGGGCTGCGTTGGAAGGGAATCTTCTCCTTCGCGCAGGCCTTGGCGATGGAGCTATTCATGAACTCGCTGGTCACCGCACCGGTCGCCAGCGAAAATCCCGCGCCCATGGTCACGGGCGCATGGCGCTGGTCACCCACCCCCGGGGCTGATTTGTAATCATGATCAACATCAACGCCGACGAGCACATCCGGCTTGAACTGCGCCGCAAACACCC
>JBMTVS010000053.1:0-12037 GCA_049451655.1 Kiritimatiellia bacterium
TCATGTCCAACCGGCCAATATACGCATCAAGCTTGAGGATGGTTGGCGTGCATCGGCCCCCGCCGGGGCGATCCCGCTCTCGATCTGGGTGCAGTATCGCGGGAAGAAAACGCGGTTGGAAAAAACACCGCCGGAAATTCCCTTCCTGTTCAGCCCGGAGGAGGAAGATCTGCTGTATTGCGCGGAGGACATTATCGGCATTCCGGTGAAGGGCCCGGCGGTGTTGCCGGTCGACGATTTTATTGATTTGCTTGATCAAACTCCGCCCGGCGTGTTGTTCGACGGGGAAACCAACAAGCCGGTAAGCCTGGTTGGTGATCCGGTTACGCCCATGCTTTCCACGGAGATGGACGAGAGGACCGGCGAGTTACTGCTCCGCTTTCATCTCGATCTTGTCGCCAAGAAGGATGAAGTCGCCATGGTGCTTTTGCCGGGGCGGCAGTCCGCCTGGATTTTCCGGTAATTTAACGTACGGCCCTTGACCTCCGCGCTGCCGCGTGAGTATCACGATCTCTACGATAAGGTCATGCGGATCGAGCGGGCCGAGCTCCCACGTTTTTTGCAGCATGATTTGCCGAAGCTGGAGGAGCATTGGCTCATCGAGCATGGTTTTCCGGTCGATCGCATCGAATGGATCACCGGTTCGCCTGAATTCAGGTTGTTGCTCTCCGGTGATTATGAGCGCATGAAAATCCTGCTTTATGCCGATTATCAGGGTTGCCCGGGACCGCTGGCGGCTTCGCCGGATGAAAAGATTCCTTACGCGGCCCCGGCGCGTGGCCAGCCGCTGGTGTTCGTCCGCCGCGATCTTCAAAAGGAGGCTGAGGGGCATAAAGTTTTGCGCAACCTGCTGGCCAATTTTGAGCAAGCCGGCGGCGAGATTGTTGTCGACGGCGCTCAAGCCATTATGGATGTGCTGGCCAAATCGATTCCGTCGATCAAGGGGTTAGGGTGGGAAGTCACCTTCGAGGGATGGCTGGAATCGCTCAAACAGGGCGTATCATGGATCGTGCCGGAAGTAAAATGTGAGGCGACAGGTGATGTGGGCTGGTTTGATTGCGCGGTATCCTTCCGCGACACGGAAGGGCAAACGCTCGATCCAGCGCTCATCCAGCAGGCTTTGCTGAAGGGTGAGGGCTGCGTGCGTGATGGTGAGCGCGTCTGGTTGATGGATCGTAACAACCTGCAGGCGCTGCAGGATATTCTTGATGAATGCGAAAGCCACGCCGGATCCGGTCGCCGCCAGCGAATTGATGCAATTCATGCGGGCTATGTTCGCAATGCCATGTCAGCGTTGTCCACCGTGCGCTGGAGCGCCAACGATGCCTTTGGCCAGATCGCGGGGCGTCAAAACCGTGAAGTCAGCATGGAGCCGGTCGCGTTGAATGACAATCTGGAGAAAATCATGCGCGGCTATCAAAAGGAGGGCGTGAGCTGGTTGCGCTTCCTTGAGCAATGCGGATTTTCCGGAATTCTCGCGGATGAAATGGGCCTGGGCAAAACGATTCAAGCTCTGGCCTGGCTCACACTGGCCCGTGATTCGACGCGCGCCAAAGGCAAGCCTTCGCTGGTGGTCTGTCCAACCAGTTTGCTTGAAAACTGGGCCGATGAGTCGCGGCGCTTTACCCCCGACCTTTCGCTGCATGTGATTCACGGCTCCGACCGTCTAAAGAAGTTGAAAGCGCTGGAAGAAGTCGATCTGGCGATTACATCGTACGCTCTGCTGCGCCGTGATATTCAATACTACCAGCAGTACGAATTTTCCGCGGTTATTCTCGACGAGGCCCAGCACATCAAGAATCACTCCACCCAGAATGCACGCGCCGCAAAAAAGCTACGCGCGGTGAATCGTCTGGTTCTGACCGGCACGCCGGTGGAAAACAGCGTGACCGATTTGTGGTCGATCATCGACTTTTTGATGCCGGGCTATTTGGGCAGTCATCCTCATTTCAAGCGGAATTACGAAATGCCCATTATGTCGGGAGGCGAACATGCCGTAGCCACGCAACAGCGTTTGCGTCAGAAGGTGCATCCCTTCCTGCTGCGCCGCCTCAAGCGCGATGTCGCCAAGGAGTTGCCGGAGCGCATCGATCGCATCGCCTATTGCACGATGACGCCGGATCAACGGGCGGTATACCGGCAATTACTCGACAATACCTCCCAGCAGATTGTTGGCATGGTCAAATCGCAGGGGTTCGTCCGGTCACGCTTCATGATTTTGAAGACGCTCACCCGCTTGCGTCAGGTTTGTTGTCATCTCGATCTGTTGAAGATGCCGGATCTAAAGACCAAGCAGCCTTCCGGTAAATTGGATTTGTTCATGGAGCTGCTCGACGAGGCGATGGACGGAGGGCACCGGGTGCTGGTATTCAGCCAGTTTGTCTCCATGCTTCACATTATTCGCGACCGCATGAAGAAAGAGAAGATTCCCTTCTGCTATCTCGACGGCGCCACGGTTCAACGCTGGGAAGAAGTTCAACGCTTCAATGAAGACAGCTCCGTACCGCTCTTTTTAATCAGCCTCAAGGCGGGCGGAACCGGCTTGAATCTTACCGGCGCCGATATGGTCATTCATTTTGATCCCTGGTGGAATCCCGCGGTCGAAGATCAGGCGACCGATCGCGCCCACCGTATTGGTCAGCACAAGACGGTCTACAATGTTAAGCTGATCACACGCGACAGTATTGAGGAGAAGGTGCTCGATTTACAGAAACGCAAACGCGCGGTGATCGATGCCACCTTGACTGCGGAGGCGGACATTATCCGCAGCCTCTCCTGGGAAGATGTGCAGGATTTGCTGCAGTTGTGAGTGGAGCATCCGGCCTGGATCAACCTTATCTTTACAAGCAGAGCGTCCGGCTTGGCGCCCTCTTCATGCTCTGCTCTTCGCTGGTTTTTTCCTTCGCTGGCATTCTCGTCAAGACGCTCTCCGCCGAGTTGCCCCTCACCATGATGGTGTTCTTTCGCAATGCGGGCGGGTTGCTGGTCATCGTGCCCTGGATGCTGTTGCAGCCCCGGTTCTCGTTACGCACGGAGCATGTCTGGAGCCATGCCCTGCGCGCCGCGGCCGGGGTTACCGCGATGTACTGTTTTTTCTTCACCATTACCCGGATGCCGCTGGCCGAGGCGATTTCGCTTAATTTCACTTCGCCGTTGATCATTCCCATGATGGGCTACTTTCTGCTGAAGGAAAAAATTCCCGCGCGCATCGGCGTGATCCTCGGCGTCGGATTCGTTGGCGTGCTGCTGATCATGAAGCCAGGCGCCGAGGTCTTCAATCCGGCCGCGCTGGTCGGGGTGATCTCCGCCTTTTTTGCCTCCTTCGCCCTGGTCAACGTACGAAAGCTCACCCGCACCGAACCGGCCTTGCGGGTGGTTTTTTATTTCGCCCTGCTTGGTTCGCTTATCACGCTGGCGCCGATGCTCTTCTTCTGGCAAGCGCCGACGCCGCGCCAGTGGTTGATGTTGTTGGGGGTCGGATTCTTCGCCACCGGCGGGCAGTATCTGCTCACCCGCGGTTACGCCTCGGGTCCGGTGGGGCAGGTTGGGTTCTTTCATTACAGCGCGGTCATCTTTGCTGGCCTGGTCGACTGGCTGATCTGGAGCGAGATTCCGGACGCTCTCTCCCTCGGCGGCGTTGGACTCATCTGCGCGGCCGGCATTTTCGCGATGCAGAAAAAGAGCAAATAATTGCCTGGAGCGGGTGACGGGAATCGAACCCGTGCCCGAAGCTTGGGAAGCTTCTATTCTACCATTGAACTACACCCGCATTAACCGTCTTCATAGTAGGCTCGCCCGGTTGGGGTTCAAGCCTGATTTTTCCTTCGTTTAGCGCGAAAAATGAACTGTTCGACGCTTGTATTTTCTTCCCTAACTTTTCAACAGCCATTAAAGTTTCAGCCTTTAACCAAATAAGCGCAGGAGAATGACCTACATGAGCAAAATCACCGTACCCGCCGATGGCGTGAAAATTCAAATGGGCGCCGATGGCAAATTGTTGGTGCCGGATCATCCAATTTTGACCTTTATCGAAGGCGACGGTATCGGGCCGGACATTACCAGCGCCTCCATGCTGATCTGGAATGCGGCGGTGGAGAAGGCCTACGGCGGATCGCGCAAGGTGGCCTGGATGGAAGTCTATGCCGGCGAGAAGGCGAATGAGGTTTATGGTGAGCCGGTTTGGCTTCCGCAAGAAACCCTGGACACCATTCGCGAATACCTGGTCGGCATTAAAGGCCCGCTTTCCACTCCGGTGGGTGGCGGTATTCGCAGCTTGAACGTGGCCCTGCGTCAGGAGCTGGACCTGTATGTCTGCCTGCGCCCGGTACGCTGGTTCAAAGGGGTGCCTTCCCCGGTCCGCCACCCGGAAAAGACCGACATGGTCATTTTCCGCGAAAACTCCGAGGACATCTACGCTGGTGTCGAATACGCGGCGGGAACTCCTCAGGTCGGCAAACTCATCGACTTCCTGCAGAAGGAAATGGGGGTGAAGAAGATTCGCTTCCCCGGTACCTCCGGCATCGGCATCAAGCCGGTCTCCGAGGAGGGCACGACACGCCTCGTCAAGGCGGCCATTCAGTACGCTATCGACAATGGACGCCGCTCGGTAACCCTTGTGCACAAGGGGAACATCATGAAGTTTACCGAAGGCGCCTTCCGCGACTGGGGCTACCAGGTGGCCAAGGAACATTTCGGCGGCGAACTGCTGGACGGCGGACCCTGGATGACCGTCCCGAACCCGAAGACCGGCGGCGAAATCATCATCAAGGATGTTATCGCCGACGCCTTCCTGCAGCAAATTCTGACCCGTCCCGATGAGTATGATGTCATCGCCACCATGAATTTGAATGGCGACTATATCTCGGATGCGCTCGCCGCCTGCGTCGGCGGTATCGGCATCGCGCCGGGCGCGAACATCAACTACAACACCGGCCACGCGGTTTTCGAAGCCACCCATGGCACCGCGCCCAAGTACGCCGGACAGGACAAGGTCAATCCGGGTTCGCTTCTGCTTTCCGGCGAGATGATGCTCCGTTATATCGGCTGGACCGAGGCGGCGGACCTCATTATCAAAGGCGTCGAGGCCGCTATCACCGACAAGATCGTCACCTACGACTTCGCCCGCCTCATGGATGGTGCCACCGAGGTTAAGTGCAGCGCATTTGCGCAGGCGGTGGTGGAGCGGATGTGATTTGGTGATAATGCTCTGAACCCTTCTGCTCAGTTCAAGTGTTCGGAGTTAGGGGTTCAGGGTTCGGGTCAGGAGTTGAGGTCATGGGGTTTAAAGCGCCGCAAGAAAAAATAAAATCCCGCGTCGAAATGGTAAAAAAACGACGCCGGCTGGAAGAGGAGGGGCGCAAGCTGGTTTTCACCAACGGCGCGTTCGACATTCTGCATGCCGGGCATGTGACGTATTTGAACTTTGCCCGGGCGCAGGGGGATGCGTTGGTGGTGGGATTGAATTCCGATGCCTCGGTGAAGCGGTACAAGGGCGACAAGCGTCCCGTGAATCCAGAACAGGACCGGGCCCTGGTTTTGGCGGCGCTGGAGTGCGTCGATTACGTGATCATCTTCGACGAGGACGAACCCAAGGAGCTGATCGCGGAAATCCTGCCCGACGTGCTGGTGAAAGGCGCGGACTGGGCGCATTATGTGAGCGGACGCGACGTGGTGGAAGCCAACGGAGGAAAAGTTGTGCTGGCCGATATGGTGGCCGGACGCTCGACCACCAACACCATCCAGCGCATCATCGAGGTCTACGGGAGCGAATCATGAGTGAACGATTTATTGTGACCGGCGGCGCCGGGTTTATCGGCAGCAATATCGTTGCCGCGCTGAACGACCGGGGCGATGACAACATTCTGGTGGTCGATGATCTCGCCTCCGACGAAAAGTGGAAGAACCTGGTCGGGCTGAAATACGACGATTACATGGATCATGTTTCGTTCCGCAAGGCGGTGCAGGAAAACAAGCTGGGAAACATTTCGGCGATATTCCACATGGGTGCCTGCAGCGCGACTACCGAGCGCAACGCCGCCTATCTCGCCGACAATAACTACCGGGTCACGCGTGAATTGTGCGAATGGTCGCTGGCCAGCGGCGCCCGCTTCATCTATGCCTCCAGCGGGGCGACTTATGGTGACGGTTCACTGGGCTACTCTGATGACGATGCGGACACGCCGAAACTTGCCCCACTGAATATGTACGGCTATTCAAAGCACATGTTCGATTTGTGGGCGCTGCGTCACAAACTGCTCGACAAGATCGTCGGCGTTAAGTTTTTCAATGTTTACGGCCCGCGCGAAGACCACAAAGGGGATATGCGATCGGTGGTGCACAAGGCCTATGGACAAATTTGCGAGACCGGAAAGGTGAAACTTTTCAAGTCCTACCATCCGGATTACCGGGACGGCGAGCAGGTACGCGATTTCGTATACGTCAAGGATGCGGTAAATGTGTGTTTATATTTTGATCGTCACCGTGAAGTGTCCGGCATTTATAACGTCGGCACGGGTGGCTGTCGTACCTGGTTGGACTTGGCCCGCGCGGTCTTTGTCGCCATGGGACGCGAACCGGTGATCGAATTCATCGAAATGCCGGAGCATCTGCGCGGCAAGTACCAATACCATACTGAGGCCGCAATCGGAAAATTGCGCGCTGCGGGATACACGGAACCCTTCACGAGTCTTGAGGACGGGGTGAAGGATTATGTGGAGAGCTGGTTGACGCGGCAGGGGTAAGCTGCGCGCTGTTCAGTTCGTTTTCCTGATCATCATCACGGCTCGGATCCGCGCCGGAGGCGGACTAAAGGAGCCTCGCCCTCCATCAAGTAAGGCCTTTGTTTACCGGGACATACGTCGTCGTGTCCGCTTAGGATGGAAAGAAACATGAATTCGCCGGAGCGGCTTCGCGGCTCGACAGGGCGGGGGTTGTCTTTGATGATGCCAGCATGAACGTGCGCGTACTCAAGGCATTATCGGACAACTATATTTTCATCATCGAAGCGCCAAGTGCGGTGGTGGTTATCGACCCCGCCGAAACCGAACCGGTGATGCGTTGGTTGCGTGACCATCAACGCGAACCCACCCATGTGTTGATTACCCACTACCACGCGGACCACACCGGCGGCGTGGAGGCGTTGCGGCGTGCTTACGGCATGCCGGTGTATGGTCCAGCGCCTTCGCCGTTTCCGGTGGAGCAGGTAGAAGAGGGCTGCATCGATCTAGCTGATGAATTAACCGTGGAGGTCATCGATACGCCCGGCCATGCGTTTCCGCATGCCGCGTACTATTTTCGCGAGCGGGGATGGTTGTTTTCGGGCGATTGCCTGTTCGGCGCGGGATGCGGACGATTGCGCGGCGATGCGGCGGCTGTTATGTGGTCATCCCTGCAGAGGTTGGCCGCGCTTCCGGATCAAACCAGCATCTATTTCGGACACGAATACACCCTGGATAATCTCGCCTTCGCCGCGACGGTTGAACCGGATAACCCCGCTATCCCCGAACGGCGAGCACGCGTACAGGACGCGCTACGCACCGCCGAATTCAGTGTCCCTTCAACGCTCGCCGAGGAAAAAGCGACCAATCCATTTCTCCGGGCCGGCGATATGGCCACGTTTGCTGCGCGACGAAGGAGAAAGGATGTCTTTTGATCCGCGGATGGCTTTGAAGCTGGCTCGCCTAGCCGAGCTCGCCTACGTGCAGGATGAACAACAAATAGCCATCAAGTCAGACCAGCTGGGCCTGCGCATGCTCAAATGGTCATGGCAGGATCAAGGTAATACCCATGCAGGCATCTGGCTCGGACGCGACGCCGTGTATGTCGCGTTTCGCGGTTCCAACGATCAAGCGGACTGGCGGGAGAATTTCCAGTTTGGATCCCTGCCACATGGATGGGGGCGGGTGCACGGTGGTTTTGCCCGGGCGCTGGAGCGCGTAGTCTACGAGATGCTGGCGTGCATCGCTAAAACATCGGCGGCTCGCGCCAAACCGGTTTGGCTAACCGGACATAGTTTGGGCGGAGCACTGGCGGTTCTTATGGCCTCCAAATGCCACATGGCAGGGCTTCCTTTGGGCGGCTTGTATACTTTTGGCGCGCCGCAAACGGGTGATCGCTCATTCGTCCGGGCCTTCAATCGCGCTTTTGCCGACCAAAGTTGGAGACTGGTGAACGAGGGTGATTTCGTGCCACGTCTGCTTGCTCCACGCTATCAACATGTAAATGCCCTGGTTATGGTCGATGATAATCTCAAGGTTGTTAAACGATGTCCGCCCGGGCAGCGTAAAGCTTGCCGGATGAATCGTAAAAAAGCGCAAAGCCTGCCGCCTCACGCTATCGCGGAATACCGGCGTCGCCTTGAGGACAGGGCCAAAGCTTGATTATTTGCGCGTGGATGAGAGGACGACGACCGATCGTCCCGCTACCTCGAGTTGTTCCTGCTTATGACGCCAGCGCGGCATCTGAGCGGTGGTGTGTAGCTCGATGGTCCAGTCCGTTCCGGGCGGATGAGGCAGGCGGTAGTCGCACGCATGCTCGTCACTGTTGAAGATCAGGTACAGGTCGGGACAGTTCTCAGTGGCCCCGGTCAGGCGATGATCACCGCTGATCCAGGCGGCTAGACGCAAACCATGATGCCAGTCCGGATCGCCACCCTCGGGCCCGAACCAATGCACATCGACCCCGTGATGCGCCTCGGCCTTGCCGGCAAAAAAACGGGTGCGGCGCAAGCTGGGGAAGCGCTTGCGGAGGAAGATGGCCTTGCGGGTGAAGTTGAGCAGGTCCTGATTCTCGTCGCAAAGCTTCCAGTCGATCCAGTTGAGTTCGTTGTCCTGGCAGTAGGCGTTGTTGTTGCCGTTCTGGCTGCGCGACATCTCGTCGCCGGCGAGCAGCATGGGAACCCCTTGCGAAAGCAACAGGGTGGCGATGAAGTTCTTCTGCTGCTGCAGACGCAACGCCTCGATGTGCGGATCGTTGGTCGGCCCTTCGTGGCCGAAATTCATGCTGTGGTTGTGATTTTCCCCGTCGCGATTATCCTCGTTATTCGCATCGTTGTGCTTGCGCTCGTAACTGACCAGATCGCGCAGGGTCATGCCATCGTGGCAGGTGATGAAGTTGATGCTCTTGAGCGGCGACTGATCATCCTTCTGGTAGAGGTCGGCGCTACCGGCAAGGCGGGTCGCGAAGGAACCGAGCATGCCGCGCTCGCCTTTCCAATAACGGCGCACCTCATCGCGATAGCGACCGTTCCACTCGGACCAGTGTTCACTGGGGAAGTGACCAACTTGATAGGCGCCGGCGGCGTCCCAGGCTTCCGCGATAATCTTGGTGTCGCGCAGGGCGGGATCCTCGGCGATCATCTCCACGATCGGAGGATTGGGTAGGATTTCACCGTCTTTACCACGCGTGAGGATGGAGGCGAGGTCAAAGCGGAAGCCGTCCACGTGCATGTGCAGCACCCAGTAGCGCAGGCAGTTCATGATGAACGAGCGCACGACCGGGTGGTTACTGTTCACGGTATTACCGCAGCCGCTGTAGTTCATGTAATGGCGGCCGGACGGATCCATCATGTAATAGGTATAATTATCGATTCCGCGGAAGGAATAGGTCGGTCCGCCATCGCCCATCTCGGCGGTGTGATTGAAGACCACATCGAGAATGACTTCGATGCCGGAATTGTGGAGGGCGCGCACGAGGTCCTTGAACTCGGTGAGTTGCTGGCCGAGGCCTCCGCGGCTGGCATAGCGCGCGTTGGGGGCGAAGAAGGCGAGCGTGCTGTAACCCCAAAAATTCTTGAGCCGCGCGCGCTTTTCATTTTCGAGGAAGTATTCCATCTCATTGAATTCCTGTACGGGCAGAAATTCAACTGCGGTGATACCCATGTCCTGGAGGTAGGGAATCTTCTCCTTGAAACCATCGTAGGTGCCGGGCGCAGACACGCCGGATTGCGGGTGCACGGTAAAGCCGCGCAAATGGGTTTCGTAGATGACGGTGTCGTGCAGGGGAATGTTCAACGTGACATCGCCGGACCAGTCAAAATCATCGCGCACGATGACACCCTTGGGAACAGCTGGTCCGGAAACGGCGAATCGCCCCGGCTCCAGATGTTGCTGATCGCCCCATTGCGGACGACCGGAAACGGCGAGGGCGTAAGGGTCAAGCACCCATTGGCGCGGGTTGTAGTAATTTTTTCGTCCTTCGACGGCGGTTCCTTCGAGCCGGTATAAATAAAACTGACCGGCCCGTGCATCGCGAACGTGGATGTGCCAGATGTCGCCGATACGATTTTGCTGGGGCGTCAGTTCATATTCGGCGGAAGGCGTGGCGGCGTCGGGATGATCGAACAGCATGAGCCAAACCCGGGTGGCATGGCGGCTGAAGAGCGTGAACTGAACGCCGTTTTCGACGACGTGCGCGCCATAAGGCACGGGCATGGGGACGGAGGGTAGTAAATTGGAGGGCGTTCGTTTGGTCATAAGAGGAGCTATGGTTTGGGGGATTTTCAAAGCAGGCATTCCAGCGCGGTTTGGTCGCTCAGCCGGTGTAGGGATAGGGTGAGGTTCTTAGCCATTTCTTGAAGCGTTGGAAAAGGGTGCGGTTGGTTTTGCGACGTTTTGCGCGGCGCAGGCGGGGTGCGGGTCCTTGTAGCGGCGGCGTGGAAGGAGATTCGGATCGGACGGGTTGTGGGCGGTAAGCGTCATGTCGATTCCGTTCCGCCTCGATAGTCAAGGTTTGCATGGTGGCCTCGAGGGCCTTGATCAGGGTGGTCCAGGTTTCGTTGGCCACGGCTACGGCATCGACTCCGGGTGCCAGCGGTGCATGGCGACGAATGACCGGCAGTAATACGGGCTTAAGATCCTCAATCAAGGATTGATGCAAATCCTTGATACCTTCGGTGGCGATGTATTCATTCATCTCGTTGATGCAATCGGAGAGTGACCAGTCATTAAAAACACTGCAGCGAAGGGTGGCTGCCCGGGCGGAACAGCGAATCACCCAAGCCAACGATACGGCTTGGCCAATATCCTTGCCGGCTGGTCCGAGGTGATGGCGGGCTTCTATCCCAAGGAAGAGTTGTTGCCCCATGCGCACAAAATCGCCCTTGGTCATCACCTGCCAGGTGTCGCGCATGATCCGCAGGTATTCACGCATGGAGGGTTGTGGCAGGTAGAGATCCGTAATTTCCGAGATAAGCGTGGCTTGGTGGTACAAGGCGACCAGCGGCGGAAACAAGGGAAATGGCGGCTGATAGATGTCCTGGGCGGCCGCTACGACCTTGGCCCGGGTAACTTGCCGGTTGATGGCATCAAGTTGTTCGTGGGCGGGCTGGATTATTCGTTCCCAGGCTGTATCGATGCCACGGATCAGGTCATCGCGGAGTGGATGATGCTGCAGGCTTTGCTGAAGCTCGAGGGATTGCCTCAGCATCTCCTTGGTTTGCGTCGGCCCAAGCAAACGCTGGGTGGACAAGCGGCGAATGCAGAAGATCAAATGCTTTAAGTGGGCAACCAGCTCGGTCTGGCGTGAATCCTCATCGGTTTCGATATCGCAGGCATCGAGGATGCGCATGGAACGCCGCTGACGTCGCAGGTATCGCCATGCGAGGAGTAGCGCCGCGATGCAAACGCCCCCGAAAATATTAGCCAGGGTGAGGTCGTAATCCAGTAGCGAGAAGAAAAGATTAAAGATGACGCTTCCCAGCAGTAGGAAAGAAAAAACCGCAAATGCGGCCAGGGCGACCCGGGCCTTCGATATGGCGTGATCAACAATGCGATACTGGTACATGCGAATGAAGCGTAAAAGCTGTCAGGAATGCTAACAAGCCCTATGTTTAGCGGCTCGAACGCGTGTTTTACCTGCGCAGCTACGTTAGCGATAGAGCGTGGGTGTTGCCGCTTGAGGGTTACCTTCCACCGCCTAACGGCGGCAGCTACTAGGGTATTTCCCGCACTCCGAATCCTGAACCATTTCGCCCCCCCTCAACTCATCAACATCTTCAAGGTATTATCCCGCGCCGAACCCGGCACATCCAGATGGTATT
>JBMTVS010000054.1:0-11981 GCA_049451655.1 Kiritimatiellia bacterium
ACCGCGACGACGCGCCCGTGGGTGGGAGCGGCCACGGTCTAACGACCGCAGCTACGAGTGGGGTGCGATGTAGCTGCGCCCGTTAGGGCGTGGTGCAGGCGGGGACATAGATGTGGTTCCAGTCCTTGGAAAACGCCCGGCTAATTAGTTCCAATCATTGTAAATCAACGAGTTACGTAAAGTCACACGTGCTATGTCCCCGTATCGGGGCTGTCGGCATCAGGCTGGAGGCACGGATGTGCGGTGAAGGGACAGTTCTAGCGGATCAGGGTGGGGAGGTAGGTAATCAACAGAACGGCCAGGGCGTTCAGCAGAAGAAAGGGAAAGGCGTCGCGGGCCACGCGAAGCAGGGGTCGATTGAAGCGCAGCGAGGCCAGGAAAAGGTTCATGCCCACCGGCGGGGTAAGGTAACCCATCTGGAGGTTGGCGAGAAAGATGACCCCCAAATGCCGGGGATCGATGCCGAAGACCTCCGCCATCGGCAACAACAACGGCACGACCACGATCAAGGCGGAAAAAATATCCATCAAGCATCCGACCAGCAACAACCCGCCATTGAGCATCAATAAAAACACCCAGCGCGCATCCACATGCTCGCGCACCCAGTCCGCCGCCTGCATGGGCAACCCTGCGTCGATCAAATAACTGGTCAACCCCATCGCGACCCCCAGCACCATCAAAATGCCACCGACCATGATTCCGCCATGAACCAGCACATGATAGATTTTACGCAGTCCTAAATCACGGTACACCAGCGACTCAAGCGCCAGCGCATAGACTGCACCAAATGCCGCCGCCTCGACCGGCGATGACCAACCCATGAAAATCAGTCCCAGCACCACCACCGGCAAGGAGATCTCGCCCGCCGCGCCCCGTAATGCCCGCATAGCCTCGCGCAGGTCGAACGCATCCCTCCGCACCCCGTGACGCCTGGCCTGCCAGATGCACCAAACTGCCACCGGCAGAATGAGCAATAAACCGGGCACCAGGGCCGCCACGAACATATCGACCATCGGAATTTGCGCGATCACGGCATACAAAATGATCACCATGCTCGGCGGCAATAACAACCCGATGGATCCGGTGGAGGTCAGTAAGCCCACCGAGAAGGCCTCCGGAAAGCCCCGGTTGCGCAGCATCGGCAATAACAAGCCGCCCAGCGCCAGAATGGTTGCCCCCGAGGCTCCCGTGAAGGTGGTAAAAAATGCGCACAACACGGTCACTGCGACCGCGATTCCGCCCGGCATCCAGCCGAACCATGCCGCGAACAAGCGCTCAAGACGTCGACTCGCCCCGCTCTCCGAGAGCACGAAGCCAATCAAGGTGAAGATCGGAATCGCCGGAAAAACCTCGGAGGTAACGATGCGATAGGTCTCGGCCGGAATGGCGGCGGTGGTCACGCCCTCGGACCAGAACAGCAACACCGCCACCCCGCCCAGCAATGCGAAGATCGGCATACCCAACAGCCCGCTCACCAGTAAAAGCCCTAATCCGGGCACGACCAGGCTCGACGCCTGCTGCTCGAATAGCGAACTGATGATCCAGCTCAACGGCAGTGCAGTGAAAAGAGCCAGCGCCTGCCGCCAAGAAGACGCCTCCCGCTGAACCAGCCGAATCATGATCCCGATGAAACCTAGTGGCATAATCAGTTCAGCAATCCATACCGGAATAAGCCCGCCGATCATCGCGCCGCTGCCATCGAAAAAGAGCGAGCGATCCTCCCAGAACATGACCCAGCGTTCCGGCATCGCATCCCGCACCCATGCCGGCGCCGGCGGCGCTTCGGCTATCACCAGCAGCAGACTGGCCCAGGTCAATGCGGCGCAAACCATCAAGGTCACGTAGGTGGTAAGGTGGCGCGCCGGTCGCACGAAGCGTTGAGGAATGAGCAGATCCAGTCCGGCCATCTTGAGGTTGCGGTCCTCCCGGGTGGCGGCCACGGCAGCCACGAATCCAAGCAACAAGGTGGCATGCCGCAAATAATCGATGGCCCCGGGAATCCCGGCGCCGAAAAATTTTCTCCCGGTGAATTCAATCACCGGCAATAACGCCATGACCAGCAAGGTGACGGCAATAATGCCATCTTCGAGCCGGAAACTGAGCCGGGGCATGAATCCGCCGTCCCCGGATGACACCTCATTCTTCATCATGATCGCGAAAACGCGCTGTCACCGCTCCCACGCGCTCGAACATGTCCTGCGAGAAACGCGGACCAACAAAAATCGGAAAGCCCTCTCGCTCCACCAGCTCGATCCATTGCTGCCGCACGTTCTCCGGTACCTCGTGCAGCTCGACGCCATGTTCCCGCAACGCGGCAATCGCATCCTGCTCCAGTATCCGGCTCTCCGCCATGAGCTTGCCGGCAATTTGTTGCGCCACCTCGATCAACTGCGGCCGAAGCGCCTCGGGAATTTTTCGCCACTGGCGATTATCGATCAGCACGCATCCCGGCAGCGGCTGCCAGCGCATCGCGGTGAGATGGTTAGCCCGCGGATACCACTGAAAAGCCAGCGCCACCGTGGGCGGCGAGGCGAAGGCTTCGACCAATCCGCTCTGTAGCGCCGGCAAAAGTTCACCCACTGGCAACGAAACCGGTTGGAAACCCGTGCGCTTTAGCAACTCAATGTAGGAGGTGTCGGACCCCCAGAAGAAGAGTTTTTGCTGCTGCAAGTCTTCCGGTGTGATGACCGGCGAACGGGCGAAAAAATGCACCCAGCCGGCCAGCGTCCAGCTCAAGAGTGTGAAACCGCGTTCGTCGAGTTGCTTCTCGATCACCGGGCCGACTTCGCGGATTACCGCGTCAAGCTCCTCGTCAGTGCGCACCATGGTGGGAAATGAAAACGCCTCGATGTCCGGTGTAATGTTGATCAAGTTGACGCTGGTCACGGCGGCGCCGTGCAACTGGCCGATCCGCATTTTACGCAGCATATCGGACTCGTCGCCAACGATGCCGCCGGGATAGATGCGCAGGTTTACCTTGCCGTCGCTGATCTCGCGCCAAGCCTCCGCCATCTCCATGAGCGCCGCGTGATAAGGCGAACCCTCGGGGGCTAGCGATCCGAGCTTGATGGTTTGTGCGCCCGCCAGGCTGGAAGCGGTCACAAGCATAATGAGCAGGCGTTGGAAAACGTTCATGGCAATCACTCCGTTTCGAGAAAAAAGTTGTCGATGTTGGTCAGGTACCAGCGGGCTTTATCCCGGGCGATAATGTTGGCGAGGCGAACATCCGGATTCGCATCCGGGTCGATAGCCAGCGCCTTCTCCAGCAGGGACTTGAATCGTCCGGCATCCTGGCGCTGAATCATCACCGTGGTGGCCAGGGAAACATAGGGCGAGGCCAATTCGCCCGCGCTCGCTTGCACTGCGCGCTCAAACGCCTCTTCCGCTCGCCGGGGATTTCCACCCGCTGCCTCGCCGCGCCCGCCTTCGAAAAGAACAAAAAAATCATGCAGGGCACCGCGATCGAAATCCGGATCGAGTTCGACTGCGCGCCGCATGACCGCCTCGACCAACGGCAAGGAGGCGACGTGGCTCATATCGGACGGATTGGCCGCGATGGCGGCGGCCCAGCCTGCCCCGAACCAGTAAAGGTAGGGGACATCCGCCGGCTTCATCCGCGGCAGAACATCCAGCAGATCATCGTTGAATCCAGGATGACGGCTTTCCAGCGCGGCGGCGGCATAGTCGCGGCCGCGCAGGTACAGCCTCGCCGCGCGCTGGCGGAGGTCGCGGGCTGCCCGGAAATCCTCATCCTCGATCTTGCGCGCCTCCCAATCGAGAAAGGCAGCGCTGTATTGAATATAACTTTTGGCCGCGGCGAGGAGAATGGCGGGGTGATCCGGTTGTTGCAGCGCCAGCATGTCCAGCGTCTTCAACGCGAACGGCATGGCATCAGCGGCCAAAGCCGGATCACTTTCCTGCTGAAAACTAAGTGCCGCCGCCGCGGCCAGCGAGTCGGTCGCCTCCGCCATCATGGATTGACGGATCGAGGAGCAACCGGTGGCCAGACCAAAGGCACAGCCCAACGCACTTAACATGATGAAATGATGCAGTTTCACGTGGCGAACATACGTGAAATGACCGGGAGAGCAAGCCTAGCCCCATCAGCGGTATAAACAGGCGGGTTCGTCGCCGCCCGGCCAAGCATGAAGGGCAAAATCCTCGTCTAATCCGGCTAGCGCCCGGCGATGGCCTCGAGAATGCGCGGGCCATCCAATGCGCCAACGTACGGGATGAGATCCTCCTGCGTCTCCAGCACATACCCGGTCAACTGGTCGCGCACGACCTGTTGCAGTTCCTCCGGCTTCCACGGCTTGGCGATATAGTGGTGCAGGTGTGCCTGGTTCACCGCCTTGACGGTATCTTCAAGACCGGCCTGGCCGGTGATCAACACCTTGCGGGTGGCTTCGTAGTCCGGGTTGTTTTTCAACTCCACCAGAAAGTCGACCCCGCGGGTGCCGGGCATCATGTGGTCGCAGAGGGCGAGGCCGACCGGATCGCCATCGATAGCGCATTCCCGCAACACGGCGCGCGCATCCTCGACGTCATCGGCGGCTTCGATGCGGAACATCGATCTGAACGGTTCGAGGTCGCGCAGGATGGCCTCGCGCACTTCGGCCTCGTCTTCAACGCACACGATTACGATCTTGTTCATGACGGAATCTCCTTACGGGTGGATAGGGGTTCATCGCGACCGGCGATGGGAAGTAGAACCTTGAAAGTCGTGCAGCCGGGGCGCGAGGCCACGCTGATCGTGCCTTCGTGCCGGGTGACGATGTTGCGGCTGATCGACAAGCCGAGCCCCAGGCCGAATTCGACGCGGCCCTGGCGGGTGGTGAAGCGCAGGCTGAAGATTTTCTCGAGGTGTTCGGGCGGGATACCGGGGCCGTCGTCGGTGATGCTGACCGAAATCATCCCGCCCGGTTCCGGGGCGGTGGCGATGTTCAGCGCGCCACGATCCTTCATGGCGTCGAGGGCATTGTTGATGAGGTTGGTCCAGACCTGATTAAGCTCCCCGGCATGGGCTTGGATCAGCGGGATATCCCCGTATTGCCGGGTCACCGCGACATCGCGCAGGCGGTTCGAGAAAAGGCGCAGGGTGTCCTCGAGACCTTCGTGCACGTTGATGTCCCCGCCGTCGGTGCTTTCGGCGCGGGCGTAGGAGCGCAGGCTCTTGACCAGCTCGGCGATGCGGTCGGCGCAACGATCGATATTGCGCAAGGCCCCGCCGAGTTGATGGTAGCGGTGCAGTCGCGCGAGTTTGTCCTCGTCGGAACCGCTCATGCCGGCGGCGATTTCGCGGTAGGTTTCCGGCTGGTAGATGCCCATGGCGACCAGCTTGTCGGCAAGGGCTTGATCGTCGAGTTCGGCGGCGAGCAGGCGCCGGTATTCGCGTTGTTCCCGGGTCGAGGCGGGGGTGTGGGTCATGGCGTGTTGCAGCATGTTGCGCAACGCGGTGCCGTCGGGATGACCCTCGGCAAGGGCCAGCAAGTCCTCGCGCACGAAATCGGCGGCGCGGTCGATCGCCGCGATCGGATTATTCAGCTCGTGGGCCACCCCGGCGGAAAGCTGGCCCAGGGTCGCCATCTTTTCCGATTCCACCAGCATGGCTTGCGTCTTCTGCAATTCCTGCAGCGCATCCGAAAGCGCATCGCGCTGGCCGATGACCTCGGTTTGCAACTCCACCAGGCGGGTGTTGCGCCGGGCCATGGAGCGCAGCAGCACCGTAATGAACGAGAGCTGGAGGGAGGTGCTTTGTTGCAGGGCGCGATCGAGGTCGGCGAAGCTGATTTGCAGGTACTGCACCGCGGTCACCGCCCGGCAACTGAAGAAGGAAATGCTGTGGCGGGTCAGGGCCAGCAAACCGATGATCCGGCCCACGGTTTGCGAGTGAAAAACCACCTCGGCGCCATCGATTTCCCGGAAGAGGCTTACCCGCCCCTTGAGCAGGATGAAGATGCTGTCCAGCGGATCATCGACGGAAAAAAGCATGCTGCCGGCCGGACGATCGATGCGGGTTGGGTGACCGAGAATCGCGTCCAACTCCTCGATCATCCGCGTCTCGATCGCGCCGCCCGGCTCGTTGAAGCGGGTTAGAAATGTAGCTTCCGCGTTCATGCGCTAACGGGGTAACAGACCGAAGAGGCTCCAGATGGTCGGCGCCACCAGAATAAACAGAATGGAACCGGCCGCGCCGATCAGGATGCCGATGAGCGCCATGTGCTTGGTTTGTACCTGTCCGGTGCTGTAGGCGATGGCATTCGGCGGGGTGCTGATGGGAAGGGCCATGGCCAGCGAAGCGCCAATGGCGATAAAGATGGCCGAGGCTACCGGACTAATGGCCACGGCGGGGGAGGTGGCGAGGCTGATGCCAATAGGGACCACCAGGTTGGCGGTTGCGCTGTTGGAGATTACGGTGCTGAAGACCAGCGCGGTCACGCAAAGAGCGCCGGCGATCATGCCCGGGGCCATGCCTTCCCAGTTCACCAGACCAATCAGCCATTTATCCAGGCCGGTTTGTCCGACCCCGGCGCCGAGGGCGATGCCACCGGCGACCAGCCACAACACACTCCATTGCATGCTGTGAAATTCCTTTTCCGAGATCAGCCGCGTGGCCAGCATCACCACCACGGGAAAGAACCCGACGATCGCCGAGCTGATGCCGTGCAGCGGTTCGGTGAACCAGAGCAGGATGGTGATCGCGGCGGTCGCGTAGTAGATGATCGCCTGCGGGCTGCGGTCATAGTCCGAGGTGATTTCGATGGTGATCGCGCCGGCCTTGGTCGGGAAGAGGCGGATCAGCATTTGCCACGCGGCCAGCAGCACCACCAGCATGAAAGGAACGATCATGGCCATCCACTGGATGAAGCTGATGGAGATACCGGCCTTGTTCAGGGCGCCGAGGGCGATGGCATTGGGCGGGGTGCCGACGGGCGTGCCCATGCCTCCCACATTCGCGGCGATGGGGATGCAAAGCACCAGGGCGATACGGCCGCGATCCTCAACCGGCAACCGGGCAATCACCGGCAGCACGACCGCCATGAACGCGGCGGTGGTTGCAGTATTGCTCATGAACATGGAGAAAACAGCCACGATCAACATCAGGCCCAGAATGATATTCGCCGGCTTTTCGCCAAACGGTTTTAACAGCGTTTTGGCCAGGTTGCGGTCCAGTTTGTACTTCGAGGCGCCGTCGGCCAGAAAAAAGCCGCCCAGAAAGAGCATGAGAACGGGGTTGGCCAGGGTGGCGAAGAAGGTGGCGTACTTCGGTGGTGTAAAATCATCGGGCAGGGGCAACATCGCCTTGTCGCTGATCATGAGGATATTCAGGAAGATGATCAGGGCGGCGGTAGCGTGGAGGGGGATGGCCTCGGTAACCCAGAGCACCACGGCCATCAGGAAAACCGCCAGCACCCGGTGACCGGTCAGGGAAAGTCCCTCGAACTCGATCACGAACGGGATCAAAAAAACAAAGATAGCAAGCCCGAGACCGGCGAGTTTAAGCGGACTCAAGGCGATTTTGGCGGCGGCCTTACTTTTCATCCATGGGCTCCTGAAATCATCCAGCGGAAAATTCTTTAATGAGCTGACTATGAAGAGTTTTCCTCAAATTGCAACGGCGCGCCCGCCTGATAAGGACTTCGGGGGATAGCTGATGCCGGCCAAGGCTATTTACAACCGGATGTACGAATCATTTGGAGGCTAGGGTTTGTAGATGTTTGGTGTGCGCGTAAGTGTACGGGGAAGGTGGTCGAGTTGTATGTGTCCGTTTGCTTGCATGCCGATGAGGGCCATGCCGCGGGTTGTATCTCGTGGATGGGAACCCGGCTGGAAGGTCTTCGACCGTTCCAGCCTTACAATGCCTGAGGCGAATGAGGCTTCCGCGCGGCGGCTAGCAGGGATGAAACCAGTGCGAGCGTGTTGAAAGCGATGGCGGCGATGGCGATGTGGGCGCTTTCGGCGTGGAAGAGGCGGACGGCGATTATATAGAGCGGACAGCAGAGGATGGTGATGATCAGGGGGGCGAAGCGACGTTGGGCGAGGAGGAATTGCACCGTGGTGTTGAGCAGGGCGCAGGCGCTCATGGCGAGGGTCATTAGGCGGGTGAGTTCGAGCATGGTCGGGGTGGCGTCGGTGATGCCGAAGAGGATACGCAGGATGAATCCCGGCATAATCAAACAGGCGAGCGCCGCGCCCGCCACGCATAGCGCGGTGTAGCCGAAGGACCGCAGGAAAATGCGACGGTGCTCATCATTATAGGCGCCATGCGCGGACACCTTGGGAAACATGGCGAAAGCGATGGCCATGGGCATGAAGGCGACGATGCGACCGAGGGTTGCGGCGTAGGGGAATTCGGTGTCATCCGGGAGAAAATGTTTCACCAAAATAACGTCGGCGTTCATCAGCACCGCGAAGGCGATCTGCACAAACAGGCCGCGCCCGAGATAGCCGCGCAGACTGGGCAGGGCTTCGGTTGTGCTGCGGTCGCCGCGCAGTTGAAAGGCGAGGCCGAACAGGATGATGGCCGCTGAAACATAAATGCCGCCACTGTGTCCCACCATGGCCCAGCCGCAGGCCGGATACCAGAACCAGACCAACCCGGCCCCAATGATGAGTTTGAAGAGGGCGCCGAGGATGCCGGCGAGGCTGTTCCATCCGAAAAGTTGCATGCCCTGGGCGGCACCCATCAGGACGTGAAACCAGAACAGTGCGGGCAACACCGCGCCGGCGATGATGACCGGCGCCGCGCGGTCGAAATGAAGAAACGCTGAAACCGGGCCGTTGAATGTAATCGTGAGTAGGCAAAGCAGACCAGATACTGCACCGGTAAGCCCTAACCATTTTTGCAGCAAGCGCTTGATGTCGCCGGTGCGTTCCTGTTGCCGCATGATGCTGGCGTAATGACTGACCCCCGTGGTCAGGGTCAGGAGCGGATAGCTGATGATGCCGATCAAGGCCAGAAACGCGGTGAGGAGAGCGTATTCGATTTCGGGCAGCTTGCGGCTGACCAGCATCTGGAAGGCAAGGTTGGAGATGTGAACCACCATCATCCCGGAAAAAAGGATGACGGTGTGGCGGAGGAGATCGTCCTTGAAAAGGTTGTTGAGCCCGGCTTTCAAGAACGATAATTCGGCGCTTCCTTGGTGATGGTGATGTTGTGCGGATGACCCTCGGCCTGGCCGGACGCAGTGATGCGAACGAAGCGGGCCTCGCGGCGCATGTCGTCGATGGTGCGACACCCGGTGAAGCCCATCGAAGCCTGCAGGCCGCCACTGAACTGGGTGAGCACCTGCTTCAATTTACCGGCGTAGGGAATCATACCCTCAATGCCCTGGGGCACCAGTTCCTCCTGATCGACGTCCTTCTGTCCGTAACGTTCGCGGCTGCCCAAATTGTCCTTCATGGCACCGAGGCTGCCCATGCCGCGGTAGATGACGTATTGGCGACCTTGATAAATGATTTTTTCGCCCGGGCTTTCATCCGTGCCTGCGAGCACAGAACCCATCATGACGGTGGATGCGCCGGCCGCGATGGCTTTCGCAACGTCGCCGGAGTAGCGGATGCCGCCATCGGCGATGACCGGGATGGTTTCCTCGAGGGCGCGCACGCAATTGTAAATGGCGCTGACTTGCGGGGTGCCGACCCCGGTCACCACGCGGGTGGTGCAGATCGAGCCCGGCCCGATGCCGACTTTCACGGCGTGGGCGCCGGCATCGCGCAGGGCGAGGGCGGCTTCGCCGGTGGCGATGTTGCCCGCGACCACGTCGATGCGGTCGTAGTGCGAACGAACCCATTTCACCATCTCGATCACGCCTTTGCTGTGGCCGTGGGCGGTGTCGATGACCACGACATCAATCTCCCGCTCGGCGAGGGCTTCGACCCGCTCGTAATCGCCGGGGCCAATCGCGGCGGCCACGCGCAGGCGGTAGTTGGCGTCGCGGTTGTAGGCGGGGTTGGCGTTACGGATGAGCGATTGTACGTCGGCAAAACTATAGAGGCCCACCAGCTTGCCGTTTTCAACCAGCGGCAGCTTGCCGATCTTGTGTTCCATCATGAGCTGGTAGGCGGCCTTGATGTCGGTGCCGGGCGGGGCGGAGATGACCTTGCGGGTCATGATGTCTTCCACACGTGCGGACGCATCGGAGGCGAATTTGATGTCGGCGGCGGTCACGATGCCGACCAGGCAGTCCTGATCATCAAGAATAGGGAAGCCGCTGAAGTTGTAGCCCTTCTCCTGTTTTACGCTTTGAATGTCAGCGATGGTCTGGCTGGCACGGAAGGTGATGGGGTGGGAGATGAGGCCGTTCAGGTGATGCTTTACGGCTGCGACCATGGAGGCTTGGCGGGCAGGCGGAAGGTTCTTGTGGATGACCCCGATGCCGCCCTGCATGGCCATCGCGATGGCCATTTTTGACTCGGTAACCGTATCCATGGCCGCGCTGACGAAGGGTATGTTGATGCAGATGCGCGAGGTGAGGCGCGTGGCCAGTTGTGCCTCGGGAGGAAGGAAGTCGGCATACCGCGCCAGCAGGGAAACGTCGTCGAAGGTCAGGCCTTCGTACTGAAAAGCCGCCATAAAGTCATCGAGGTATGAGTTAATCGCCATTACTTGTCCTTTTGCCCGTGAAAGGGTGAAGAATGATCCCGGTTCGGTCAATCATATTTCCGGGAACGGCCATTCTTGGATGCCTTCCCGCCGGAATGAGCTCGACGAGTGAATATACTCGAGGATGGGAATCCGGCTGGAAGGTCTATCGATTTTGGATTGCTGTAGGGCGCGACAGGCAGACCATTCCAACCCAACAATTTGCGGCTGTTTGATAGCCTGGCGGGGTCAATAAATGCATTGACATGCCCCCGGCCGATGAATTCTTCTATGCGCACGAACAAGTTGGATAACGTATTAAATTAGCTTCAAAAATCCTGTTCTTGATGCTGCTCGCCCCGCTGGCTCAGGCGGGCGACACCGGCATGGATCCGGAAGCCACGTTTGCTTATGGCGAAAACACGGGCTGGTTCAACACCCGGCCCTCCGCGGAAGATCAGCTTACCCTTCATTTTGACGGCACCCAGGGCAGCTTGTCTGGATTTGTCTGGGGCGAGAACATCGGTTGGGTGTGTTTCCCGACCAACGGTTACGGCGGCGTGGAGGTCAACGACATCGGTGAGTTGTCCGGCTATGCCTGGGGCGAGAATGTGGGTTGGATCCATTTCCCGACGAACGGGAAGGGGGGCGTGGCGATTGACGTTGCCTCCGGCACATTTTACGGCCACGCCTGGGGTGAAAATATCGGCTGGATCCGTTTTGCCAGCGTCACCCATGGCGTGCGGACGGTGGCGTTTGACCGGCAAGGGCAGGGCACCCCGAACTGGTGGCTGGATCATCATAGCGTGAGCGAGGGGGATGATGCCGGTGACGGCGTCCCGGCCTGGCGGAAATATGTGATGGATGTCAGCCCGACCAACTCGGGCAACGGGTTGGTCATCACCTCCGTCACCAACGACGGCACCTCCCGGGTCACCTTCACGCCCACTTCCTCGCGCCGCGTCTACACGCTCATGCGCAGCACCGACCTCGCGTCATCCAACGCCTGGGCGGACGTTGCCGGCCAGACCCGGGTGACGGGGTCCGGATCGTCGCAAACGCTCATCGATACCAACGCATCCCCCGTCTCCATCTACGCCATTCAGGTGGAAGACCCTTTAGCTCCCTAAGCCAACGATCAACCGGAAGGAAAGACCCATGCCTACTATGATCAAGCACATCATCTGCATCGCGGTCTTACTCTTGCCCTTCTCGCTGCGAGCCCAGGCTGGTCAGCTTGTGCCGACGAATGCGCCCGCCCCGAGCATGTATACCCTGACCGAGCTGTACCAGCAGTTGACGAACGCGCTCGCGGAGGTACAGGCCACGCAAGTGGAAGTGCAGGCTGCGCAAGCTGAACTGCAGGCCAGTCAACAGTATGCAGACTTGCTGAAGG
>JBMTVS010000055.1:0-11724 GCA_049451655.1 Kiritimatiellia bacterium
ATTCGCCCGGCGATGCGGAATCCCATTGTCCAGTCGATCCCTGCAGTTCGGGCAACACCACCGCGTCAAATTCCAGTCCCTTCGCCATGTGCATGGTCATCACCACCACCCGCCCGTCCGCGCCGGGATCGGTGGCGTCGAGGTCCGCGGCCCACTGCGCGAACCGCGCCGTTCCGTTTGCCACCTGGCGATCATAGTCCGCCGCCGCATCGAGCAACTGCCGCATGCGCAGGCCGGTGAAATCGTCCAGCAGCAAACCGCGCTGACGGCAGGCATCGATAACCTCGCCCAGCAAACCGGCGATGCCACGGCGCGCCGCCGCCTCACGCAGACGCGAAGCGAGGCGGTGTTGACTGCTTTTATCCGGCGGCAGACCTGACCACGCGAACAAGACATCCCGGAGCGGCGTCATCTCAAGATGCGACCAGGCGAACGGGTCGTCAGGATGTTCCGCAAAAACGAACATGGAAAGTAAACCTGATACCGCGGGATTATCCAACAGCTTCGGTCTGGTCTCGCGCCGCACCGGGATACTCCGCGCCCGCAGCGCCTTGGCGATCTTGTCGCCGTAGGCATTGGTGCGAACAAGTACGCACAGGTCATTCAGACCGGTATCCAACAACTGGCGCACAAGCTGCACCGTCAGGAAAATCCTGCCCGGCAAGCCATCGACCTCTTGTTTCGCCTCGATGTTGTGCCACTCCACGCGTCCGGGCAGGTCGCGATTCTTTGGCGCCGCGTGATGCTCCTGCCAGTGTTGCTGCCACTTGGCGACCAGCTTGGGAAACTTGCTGGCCAACAGGCCCGGGGAATCGACCGCGCCAAAGACATCATTCACGAAATCCAGCACCACCGGGCTCGAGCGCCAGGAGGTGGCGAGCTGGCCAGCCGCCTCGAACTTCTTTTCGTAAAACGTCCGCACCCGCTCAAACAAGTTTGATTCCCCGCCCCGCCAGCCATAGATGGCCTGCTTCACATCGCCAACATAGAAAAAGCTGCGGTTCGCCTCTTCACTTTGCAGGACTTCATCCGCTAATCGCCCGATGATTTGCCTTTGACGCAGATTGGTGTCTTGAAACTCGTCGATCATCCAATGGTCGATCCGGCTGTCCATGCGGTAGCCGATATCCAGTTTCACATCCTCCGCGCACAACCGCCCCAACAGCAGCGGAACATCGGCGAAGGTCATGCGTCCGCGCTGGCGCATCTCGGAATGAAACGAGCGATCGTACGCATCCAGCAATCGCCAGCGTCCGCGGGTCTCGGCCAGCTTGCGATCAATGAGGCCTTTCACCGCCGCCGCTATCATGGCCAGCGCATCGCCGGCATCCGTGCCGGACAAGGTGTAATCGTTGCCCGAGAAAGAGATGGTCGCAAATCCCTTCGCGAGATGATGGCGTGCTTCGGTCAATCGTTCCGGAAGCTTGTTCTTCAAGCCTTCATCCCAGTCGGCGGACTTCAGCGCTTCGGCAATCTTTCGCCAGGCGTTCTTGTACTGGGCCGGATGACCACCACCCTCGACATAACGGTCCATGAAGCTGTCGATTAATGCGGCCAGCGCGCCGGGATTTTGCGGCGCGACCATCCACCAGGCTGAACGGTCCGGCCAGATGCGCTGTAGATTACCCCAGGCCTCCTCGACGGGTTCCTCGATGTAGACTTTGTGATCGCGATCGATGATTTCGTGAATCGCGGGACGCACGCGACGATTTTTACCTGAAGTGGCGATTTTGAAGGCCTCGCGAAAAGCATCGCGCCCCTCATCGTCACGGCCGAGCATGTCGAAGGCATGATCAAGCGCCTCCTCGCGCGCCGCTTCCAGCGTAGCCCCATCGAGCAACTCCTGCCGCGGCGGCAGGCCCAGCTCGAACGCGAAGGCCTTTACCAGCGCGCCAAAAAAACTATCCATGGTGCTGATGCGCAAATCATCCATCGAGGTTACGATATTCATCAACCACTCGGCCGGTTTTTGCGCATCCAGCGTATACGTTTCATCGCGCAATTGATCGCGCAGGGCTATCTCCAGTTCCCGGCGACTGTCCTCGCTCATGGCCGCTTCGGCGAGACGCCGCACGATACGGTCGAAGATCTCGCCCGCCGCCTTGCGGGTAAAGGTGATGGCCATGATACGTTCCGGCGCGAATCCTTGCGCGAGCAGCGCGATATAGCGGCTGGTCAAGGTGTAGGTCTTGCCGGATCCAGCTAGCGCGGATATGGCGTAAAAGGGGCGGAAGTTATTCATCGGGCGGCCTCCTCCAGTTGACGCAGCGTGGCCGTATCCAGGTGGTCGCGAATGCCGTCGAAGAAAAGGTTAATCTCCTTGTCGCGCTCGCCGAACTCCTCCGCGGGCGGCCAGAAGACCCCGGCGCGGATGCGTTTGATCACCTGCCGCGCGCAAGACAATCCGCTATCCACCAGTTGGTCGTCAAATTTACCCCATACCTGTACAGCGGTGTCCGTCACTGCGCCGGGCAACGAAAAGTAGGCGGCTTGCACCGGCCCGCTTCGCTCCGGAAAACGCTCGCGCGCCACCGCTGCATACAGCGGCAACTGTAAATCGATCCAGCGCTTGTCCCCGCCGGGCGTCGCGGCAAACATTTTATCCGCGGGAACACCCGCCTTTTCATTCTTCAGGTGGGTCTTTTCCGGTTTATCGCCCGCTTGCGAGGTCTTGTAGTCGATCACGCAGATTGCGCCGGTACGCTCGTTGCGGTCGATGCGATCGATCCGCATGGAGACGACTGCGCCATCGAGTTCGAGTTGTCCTCGCTGCTCGCATTGATCCGGGAGTATTGTCCAGCCCTCCTCGCGCCATGCCGCCTGGGCCTTCGCGGCGTAACTTAAACGCTGACGCAGCACATCGCGCTGAATCACCAAAGCGAGTGGATAGCTTTCGCCGAACCGCAGGGCCAGACACCGGTCGAGCTCCCCATGGAGAAAGGTCTCGATAAGCCCGGCGTTGGTCTCGTGCGCGCGAGGACTAAGAGCAAAAGCGAGGAAAACATCATGCACCAGGTTACCGAAATCCATGGCATCCAGTTCGACTTTGCGCTCAAAGGGATCGCCCAATTTCGCGGCTTTCTCGAGGTAGTAGCGAAACGGGCAATATAAATATTTCCGGAATTCCGAAGCGCTGAACCTTCCCTGAGCAGCCAACTTGTCCGGGGGCGGTCCCTTTAGCAACCAGGCCGGTGGACGCGCCGTGGAGATAAACGCAGAGCGACCATCCTCGAAGAAGCGAAGCGCGCGTTGTGGAATCTCCTCCGGCGGAGCCATGAAAAGCAGACGGGAAGGCTTGAGCAAATCGCCGGATACGCTGCGCCGCGCCATGAAGCCGCGCAGTCCACCGGAACTGCGGGAGCAAGTCAACGTTTCCAACACGTAGGCATCACGGGCAAGGCGAAATTCATTATCGCGCAGGCCGCAGCGGGTGCGCGCACCGTCGGGCAGGAACGCATCCACGGCCGCCGATTCGGGCACCAGACCATCGTTCAGGTCCGTCAGCAAAAGGCTAGGCGCATCCTCCCAAGGCAGCTCCAGCCAGCCCAGCACGTCGATGTCATCCGTTTGGCGTCGCATGAACAACGTTTGCGAATCCATCAACAGCCTAAGCATGTCCGCCGCCTCCTCGCCATCGCGGCACAGCGGCTCTATGGTGGCAAGTTGATCAAGGGCCGCGGAGATCATTTTCGCCTCTTGTTCAAAGGTCTCGTCGACCGGCCAGCCATCCATCAATTCCTGTAGCAGCGCCGGCAGCGCTTCCGAAAGACGACCGCGATGTAAACGACCCAACCATTGTTTAATCGAGTCCAGCATACCCCCCAGCACGCGTTTGCGCTCAACACGTTCCGACTCATTCGCCCGGTAATCATCCGGCTCGTAGCGATCGCGCAAGTTGAACGCAGCCTCCAGACTGATTGGCAGGTGCGCGCTGAGAAATTCATCCCAAATCCCCGTTATCGAAACAGAGGCATGTAGATCGCGTTCGAGGCGATGCAAGAGGTACGGATGACGGATCAGGAGATCAAGCGGTTCGATACCGCCTTTCCGCGCGAGCTGCAGGAAGCGGTCGACCAGACTAAAGAGCGCAGCCTGCATCGCGGGACGGCCAGATGGATTAAACGTGCTGATGCCATCGCGAGCCAGGGTCATGCTTATGCGCACTGCTGTTTGGGGATCGCTCACTCCCACGACGAGATGATGGCGATGCTCCCGCGGACAAGCCATCACGGTCTCCCGGATGCTTTCCGCGACGGTAATCGCGTCATCACAGACCTCGACAGCACCGGGATCGAGTGACAGTCGCGCCTTCCTCCACGCCGCGGTCACGGGACGACCCCACCGGTCAAAGGCCGCGCGACGCTCCTCCGGCGCGTGAACACAAACCTCCACCTTCACCCTGCGCGCAAGTATCTCCAGCGCGCGCATGGCCAGCGGCGGCGGGTCCGGAACGAAGAGCATAACCACGCGCCGGGTGCCGGCAGGAAGCGAGGGATCGCCGGAGGCTTTAAGTTTTTGGTCGACGTCGTCTTGCCATCCTGCGTCCTGAACATGGGCAACGAAAAGTTGCTCCAATGCGGCCAAAGCCTTCCATCGTTCCGCATCTTCCGGAAATTCCGCAGAAACTTTGCCGCCGAAACCGCGCAAATCAAATCCCTCTTCGCACAGTTGATCGCGCAACCCGTGCAGATGCGACGCGGCCGCGGCGCGCGCGGTGGCATCCCCGGTCGCGCCCTCCCTCCCCAGCCCGCGCAAAATATCAGGCCCCGCCTTCTCCAATGCGCGTCGCCAGAACAGATCCGCCACCGCTCCACTGGCCAATGGCCTGACCTCGGATGAAGCCGCGCCAAAGAGAAACGCGGGTGTCTCCACCGTGCCAATGAGCACGGCCGTATCTCGCTTCGACGCGACCAGGGCCAATCGCTCGCGCAGGCGCCGTCCGGCATGGCGGGTGGGAACAAGAATCAGGGTGTCGCGCAAATCAAGCGGACCGGACGCCCAGTTGCGGCATAAAAATTCAACGGCACCATCCAAGGCGGGTTGATTCCAGTCGATAAACGTGGGATAAATAAGCGTGTTGGTCATGAATATGCATCTATCATATTTATAAAATAAATCAATAATATTCGTTATATAATATTTAGAGGAAAACATTATGGTCTTAATTACGCAGAGTGGTCCGGAAACCTTATCCCTTGGTGATTCCGCTCCCGGCTTTTCACTGCCCGGAACGGATGGCACTACCTATAACCTCGACTCCTTCGCAGAGAGCAAGCTGCTGGTCATCTCGTTCACCTGTAACCATTGCCCTTACGCCAAAGGCGTGGAGGACCGCTTCATCCGGCTAGCCCGAGCCTACCAGCCCAAAGGCGTCGCCTTCGTCGCCATTTCCGCCAACGACGCGACCAACTACCCCGAAGACAGTTTCGAAAAGATGAAGGAAAAGGATTATCCGTTCCCCTACCTCTACGATGAACCGCAAACCACCGCGAAAGCCTACGGCGCGGTCTGCACCCCGCACCTGTTCATGTTCGACCAGGAGCGCAAACTCGTCTACGAAGGCCGGATCGACGACAACTGGAAAGATGAAGCCGCGGTTACCTCACACGACTTGAAAGACGCGCTCGACGCCGCGCTCGCCGGCCAAGAAATCTCGAATCCGCAGACCAATCCTATGGGCTGCAGTATAAAGTGGAAATGATGATAATGGGCAGGCAAATGCTCTGGAGGGCTTCGCTCTGTCGAAGCCGGGAACAAGTAATGAAAATGATACGAACGAAGCTCTGGTAACACGCAGCGTGGCAGTCGGCTCAGCGGCTTTCGTTGCTGATTTCCGTTTTGATTTCTTTTTTCTACTTGCTCTATGGTCACTCCAGCATCACACCAACTCCGCATAAACCGCATCGCTTACAAACACGCCTTGCGGGGTCAAGCGGAGGCGTCCGGCGGAGCGGTCGATCATGTTGATGCTTTCCAGCCAGCATAGAGGATCGTGGCAGAGCTCCTCGTAGTCAAAACCGGTGGCGGCGCGGAATTCGTCCCGCCCCACTCCATCGATCCGGCGCAGGTACATGACCAGGGCCTCGCGGGCTCGGGCCTCGGAAGATAGCTGCTCTTCAAATTGCAGCACGGAGTCGCCCGCGAGCAGGCGACGATTGTATTCCTCGAGGTTACGGATATTGCCGTAGCGCCGCCCGCGCCAATGCGAATGCGCGGAGGGACCGCACCCGATATATTCGCCCGCGCTCCAATACAACTTGTTGTGAGCGCTCTCGAAACCGGGCTTGGCGTAATTCGAGATTTCGTAGTGCCCGTAGCCGCCCCGGGTCAGGATCGTGCGCACCATCTGGAACTGCTCGAGCTCCGCGTCGTCATCAACCTCCTTGAGGTAGCCCTTGTTGCGCAGCTCGGTGAGCGGCGTCCCGTCCTCGAAAATCAGGCAATAGCAGGCGATGTGCTCCGGACCTAGCGCGATCGCACGCGCCAGATCCTCCTCGATATGCGCCAAGGTCTGACCTGGGATGCCGTACATGAAATCGAGGTTGATGTTGGCCACCCCTTTCTCACGCAGCAGTTGGTAACCAGCCACCGCCTCCTCAGGCGAATGAATACGCCCGATGAATTCCAGTACCGAAGGCGTTAGCGATTGCACACCAAGCGAGACCCTGTTCACGCCACCCGCGATCATGATGTCGACCTTCGCGGGGGTTAGCGTCCCCGGGTTTGACTCGCAGGTAAATTCAGACACCTCCGACAGGTCAGACGACTTCCTGATCAGCTCAAACAACCGCGCAAAATCCTCATCCGACAGCTCGGTCGGCGTGCCGCCGCCAATAAAAACCGTCTCCGGGCGAAAATCCTCCGGTAAACGCCCCAGCTCCACCGCCAGCGCATCCAAAAAATCCGGCTGCCGTTCCATCTCCAGTTCGCTCAAGCGCCGGGCGATGGGTCCGCGACCCGTCGGTAGCGAATAAAAGTCGCAATAAAGGCATTTTCGCACGCAAAACGGGATGTGAATATAGAGTCCGGCCATGGCTCCAGACCATAACCGATTCCTTTTTCGTGAAGAAGATTGAATGTTCAGCCGGGAACGTTATTCTTTTCGGCTTTATGGCAAAGTACATCTTCATCACTGGAGGCGTGGTTTCCTCGCTGGGCAAGGGTATCACCGCCGCATCGCTGGGGCGCCTGCTGATCAATCGCGGGCTCAACATCCGCATGCTCAAAATGGATCCTTACCTGAACGTAGATCCCGGCACCATGAGCCCCTACCAGCACGGCGAGGTCTATGTGACCGACGACGGCGCGGAAACCGATCTCGACCTTGGCCACTACGAGCGCTACACCGGACAAGCCACCAGCCGTAAATCAAACTTCACCGCCGGACGCATCTACTGGGAAGTCCTGCGCAAGGAGCGGCGCGGCGACTACCTCGGCCACACCATACAAATGATTCCCCACATCACCGATGAGATCATCGCCTCGGTGCGTGCAGTCGCGGATAAAGATGTTGATGTCGTGGTCGCCGAAATCGGCGGCACCGTCGGGGATATAGAAGGTTTGACCTTCCTCGAAGCCATCCGCCAGATCGGTCTCGAGGAGGGCGTCGACAATGTCATGTACATTCACATGACGTATGTCCCCTACATCAAGGCCGCCGGTGAGGTGAAGACCAAGCCCAGTCAGCAAAGCGTGGCCAAGCTCCGCGAGATCGGCATCATCCCCGACGCCCTCATTTGCCGCTCCGAGGTTCCATTGGCCGAGGACATCCGCCGCAAACTTTCGCTCTTTTGCAATGTCCCCTATGACGCTGTCATCGAGGAACAAGATGTTCGCGACACCATTTACGAGGTTCCTCTGACCCTCGCCGAGCAAGGTCTCGACGAACTGGTCATGGTTCATTTCCGCATGGCCAAGCCCCCGCCAAAGATGACTCCTTGGCGTCGCATGGTCGAAATTGTGAAAAATCCCCGACTGCAGCTCAAAATCGGCGTGGTCGGCAAATATTCAGAGCTGCAGGACGCCTACAAATCGCTTTACGAAGCCCTCCACCACGGCGGCATTGCCCACGAAGCCGCCATCGAAGTGGTGAAAATCGCCGCCGAGGACATCGAGGCCGGCAAGGCCGAAGCCCAGCTTCGTGAGGTCGACGGTATCCTCGTCCCCGGCGGCTTCGGCTCACGCGGCGTGGAAGGCAAAATCCTCGCCATCAAGTTCGCGCGCGAAAATAACGTCCCCTTCCTTGGCATCTGCCTCGGCCTGCAATGCGCGGTCATAGAATTTGCCCGACACGTCTGCGGCCTGAAGGAGGCGAACTCCACCGAAATCAAAAAGGACAACCCCCACCCCGTGGTCTGCCTGATGGAAGAGCAGGAAAAGGTCATCGAGCTCGGCGCGACGATGCGTCTTGGTGCCTGGCCCTGCGCGCTTAAGGAAAGTACCAAATCCATGGCCGCGTACGGCACCGCCACCATTAGCGAGCGTCACCGCCACCGCTACGAGGTGAACAACAAGTACCGCTCCGCCCTCGAGGAAAAAGGATTGGTGCTTTCCGGATTGTCGCCGGACGGACACCTTGTCGAGATGATCGAACTGCCCGGACACCCTTGGTTCGTGGCCACCCAGTTTCACCCTGAACTTAAATCACAACCGCTGGTGCCGCATCCGCTCTTCCGCGACTTCATCGGCGCCGCGGTCAAATTCTCCGAATCATGAAAGCTCTCATCGCGCTCGAAGACGGCACCACCTTTGAAGGCGAATCCTTCACCGGACCTGGCGAGGTCGAAGGCGAACTCGTCTTTAATACCTCCATGACCGGCTACCAGGAAATCCTCACCGACCCGTCCTATAACGGACAAATCGTGACCATGACCTACCCGCTTATCGGCAACTACGGGGTCAACCACGAGGACAACGAATCCTACCAGCCCCATGCCCGCGGACTGGTCATTGGCGAGGCCAGCCGCATCTACAGCAACTGGCGCGCGGACATGTCGCTCGGCGACTACCTAAAGCACCACAACATCCTCGGCGTGCATCAGGTCGACACCCGGGCCGTTACCTTTCACATCCGATCGCGCGGCGCGATGAAATGCGTGATGTCCTCTATCGATACCGACCCCGCCAGCCTTGTCGATAAGGCCAAAAACTCGGCCGGCCTGGTCGGGCGCGACCTCTCAACCGAGGTGAGCGCCAAGCAGCCGTATGTGTTTCAGGATTCGCAGGATAAACCGCGCAAGGTCGCGGTCATCGACTGCGGCATCAAGATCAACCAGCTCCGCATCCTGAGCGATCTCGGGTGCGAACTGCACGTCTTCCCGAATCAGTTCAAGGCGGACGACATCAAAGCGCTCAAGCCGGACGGCTTTTTCATATCCAATGGCCCCGGCGACCCGCAAGGCGTGCCCGACACCGTGCGCGAGCTGCGCGAAATTATCACCAGCGGCATCCCCACTTTCGGCATCTGCTTTGGCCACCAGCTCACCGGCCTCGCCCTCGGCGGCAAAACCTTTAAGCTGAAATTCGGCCATCGCGGCGGCAACCAACCGGTCATCGAACTCGCCACTGGACGCGTGGACATCACCTCGCAGAACCACGGCTTCGCGGTCGACAAGGACTCGCTGCCCGCCGACGTCGAAACTACCCACATCAACTTGAACGACCAGACCTCGGAAGGTCAGCGCCACAAAAAACTCCCGGTCTTCTCGGTGCAATACCACCCCGAGGCCGCGCCGGGGCCAAACGATGCGGTTCACCTGTTCGACCGGTTCATCAAACTCATCGACGCCAAGGCTTAATCATGGCTCACGACTGGATTGCCATTCTCGATTTCGGGTCGCAGTACACCCAATTGATCGCCCGTCGAATTCGCGAGCAACAGGTTTACTGCGAAATTCTCCGTTTTGACACGCCCGCCGCTCAGCTCGCGGAACGCAAGCCGCTCGGCATTATTCTGTCCGGCGGACCATCCAGCGTCTACGACCCCAAGGGCCCGCGTCCAGATTCCGCCATTTTCGATCTCGACCTTCCCATGCTGGGCATTTGCTACGGCATGCAGCTCATGGCCCATCATCTCGGCGGCCGCGTCGACAAGGGCGAGCATCGTGAGTTTGGCTTCGCGGAAATCGACATCACCGACCACGCCTCGCTCTTCACCGGACTCGATGAGCGCCTGCAGGTCTGGATGAGCCACGGCGACCAAGTCGGCCAACTGCCCGACGGGTTCACTGCCATCGCCAAAACCTCCACCTGCCCCGCCGCTGCCATGGCGCACGAGAACAAGCGACGCTTCGGTGTGCAGTTTCATCCCGAGGTCGTGCACACCCCGCAAGGCGTTGCCATGCTGCGACATTTCGTATTCGAGGTATGCGGATGCCGCGGCGACTGGCAGATGGCCAGCTTCATCGAGGAAAACGTCAAAGCCATCCGCGAAAAGGTCGGCAATGGCCACGTGCTCTGCGGTCTCAGCGGCGGCGTCGATTCATCCGTAGTTGCGGCCCTGCTCCACAAGGCGATCGGCCCGCAATTGCACTGCGTCTTCGTCGACAACGGCGTCTGCCGCTTCGGCGAAACCGAACAAGTGCAGAAACTTTTTGGCGACGTTATCGGCGTCGACCTGCACGTCGCCAAAGCCGGCGACACCTTTCTCGGCAAGCTCAAGGGCGTGATCGATCCCGAGAGGAAACGTAAAATCATCGGCAACACCTTTATCGATGTCTTTTCCGAACAGGCGCGCCTGCTGGGCAACGACATTGAATTCCTCGCGCAGGGAACGCTCTATCCGGACGTCATCGAAAGCATCTCGCCCATTGGCGGACCTTCCGCCACCATCAAGAGCCATCACAACGTCGGTGGTTTGCCGGAAGACTTGAAATTCAAACTCATCGAGCCGCTGCGCGAACTCTTCAAGGACGAGGTGCGCGAGCTAGGGCGGGCCTTGGGCTTGCCCTCGCATGTAGTCGACCGCCAACCCTTCCCCGGCCCCGGACTCGCGGTGCGCATTTTGGGCGAGGTCAACGCCGAGCGGGTGGCCATTTTGCAACAGGCCGACATTCGCGTGCAGGAGGAAGTGCAGAAACTGGCCAACTACCGCGACATCTGGCAATCCTTCGCGGTGCTACTGCCGGTGCAATCCGTCGGCGTCATGGGCGATGATCGCACCTACGAGAACGTGATCGCCGTCCGCGCCGTCCGCAGCCTCGACGGCATGACCGCCGAATGGTACCGCCTCCCCTACGAAACCCTCGACCGCATCTCCACCCGCATCATCAACGAAGTTCGCGGCGTCAACCGCGTGGTCTACGACATCAGCTCCAAGCCGCCAGCGACGATTGAGTGGGAGTGAGGGAGAATTTTATCCGCCAAGGCGGATCCGTCTGCGGAGTGATTTTTGATTTGCGATTGATAGGATTACTTGGATGCGTAGCGAGGTCGCGTCTCTTTAACTAAGCGATCAGCATATTTTTTTTCGAGTGATCGATAATGAGCAACCAGGTCACGAGCGTTGCCGCCATGTTCATCTGATATAGCTTTTCGAACCTTTCGAATGTCCTCAATGGCAGGATCGTCTTTCATTATTCCTCTCCCGGTTCTTTGATCAGTTCAAGAGGGGTCGTCAAGACCGGTACCCGCAAACCAAGCAACCCGTTTACATGCCTAATATGCTCTTGTTTGTTGGCGTTGGCAAGATGTGCGCAATTCCAGGTCAACAGAAAATCACACGCA
>JBMTVS010000056.1:0-11676 GCA_049451655.1 Kiritimatiellia bacterium
CCCTGACGGATGTAGGAGATGAGACCGCCGCCGCTGAGTACAACGCCTTCAGCGAGCTCGAAATCATGTCCAACTGATAGGTCAGCGTAGATTTGACCGTCATAACCACCAGAGCTGTCCACCATGTAGTACAAACCGACCGAGGGGGCGAGAGGCAGGTCAAAACCTGTGCTCAGGGATACTTCACGATCGAAAGCACCAGCACCGTAAGAGTACTCAGTGTAGCCAACGGAAGCGTCAATGCCTTCAAAAGGAAGGGCATACGAACCATAAAAATCGGTTTCGATGACGCTTTCGGCATCCGTGTCGAAGCTAGCCCAAACACCCAGGTCCACCGGAAGTCCGGAAACTTCCATGTAGGGTTGAACTTGGACTTCATCGCTCAACGTAACGCCACGAAAGACGTACACGCTGGCAACGTCTGCACCCACGGTGGCCTCGGCAGCACGGGCAGCCGGGGCGGCAACGAGAGCGGCCAGGGCCATCGCTGCAACTGATTTCGCTACTACTTTCATGTTTTTCTCCTTCATGTTCGCCAGATGGTCTGGCTTTGTTGTTTACTGACAAGTTTTTAACAGGTTATTAACAACTTGCGATTAGGTTAAAGGGTTGGGGTCAGGTGTCAAGAAAGTCGACAAACTTTTTTTACTTTAATGATAAATGATTATCGGGGTGTTTTTTGATCAAAATAGGCGGGCCCGGCCGTTTCCGGCCGGACCCACCGGTACATTTTAGCCTATGGCTTCCTTGCCCTTTTCGCCGGTACGAATGCGGATGCAGTCGGCCAGCTCCATGACAAAGATTTTACCGTCGCCGATCTTGCCGGAACGGGCGCCCTTGATGATGGCATCTACGGTCGCCTGAACGAACTCGTCGTTCACCGCGATCTCCATGCGCACCTTCTTGAGCAGGTTTACCTCGATATCAGCGCCGCGGTAGGACTCGTGATAGCCCTTCTGTTGGCCGCAGCCGAGCGCGTTGGTGACCGACATCTTGTGGATATCCGCGTCGTACAACGCCTGTTTAACGGAATTCAGCTTCTCCGGCTGAATGAATGCAACAATGAGTTTCATCTTTATTTTCTCCTTAAGTCGCTAGGCGATTACTGGTTGCTGAAGATCTGGAAGCCGCTGTAGGCCTCCATACCGTGTTCGCCGATGTCCAGACCGCGTAGTTCCTCTTCCGCGTCCACGCGAATGCCAAGGGTGGCTTTCAGGATGCCGAACAGAATCAAGGCGGAAACGAAGCAGAACACGCCATAGGCGAGCACCGCGATCAACTGGATCATGAAGCTCTTTTCCGCGCCCCAGATGCCAACGGCCAGGGTGCCCCAGATGCCGCAGGTCAAGTGCACGGAGATGGCGCCGACCGGATCGTCAATCTTGGCGCGGTCAAAACCGAGCACCGAGAAGACCACGATTACACCGGCAATCAGGCCGATGATCAGCGAAGCGCTGATGGAAACCACGTCCGCACCGGCGGTGATGCCGACAAGACCAGCCAAGGCGCCGTTGAGGGCCATAGAGAGGTCGGGTTTCTTCTGGATGAACCAGGAGGTGAACATGGCGCCAACGATACCGGCGGCCGCGGCCAGCGAGGTGGTGACGAGCACGTAGGATACGCCATCGGGGTCAGCGGACAATACCGAGCCGCCGTTGAAGCCGAACCAGCCCAGCCAGAGCAGGAACACGCCAATGGTGGCCAGCGGCATATTGTGGCCCATGATGGCCTTGGGCGAGCCGTTTACGTACTTGCCGATACGGGGACCCAACACGATGACGCCCGCTAGAGCGGCCCAGCCACCGACAGAGTGCACAAGCGTTGATCCAGCGAAGTCATGGAAGCCCTTCTCGGACAGCCAGCCGCCGCCCCACTGCCAGGAACCGGCAATCGGGTAAATCACGGCCACGTAAATGACCGAGAAGATCAAGAAGCTACCGAGCTTGATGCGCTCGGCAACCGCACCGGAAACGATGGTCGCGGCAGTTGCGGCGAACATGCCCTGGAAGAGGAAGTCTGTCCAGTAGGTGTAGGCGCCGCCGGCGTAATCGATCGACGGGTCGGTTCCGGCGTCAAGGCCGAATCCGGCGAAGCCGACGTAACCGTTGAAATCACCGGGATACATCAAGTTGAAGCCGCAAAGCGCGTAGGTCAGAAGACCGATAGCAATAATCGCGGTGTTCTTGAACAAGATGTTGACGGTATTCTTAGCGCGAGTCAAACCGGACTCGAGCGAAGCAAAACCAAGATGCATGAGGAACACCAAAAAGGTGGATACCATCATCCAGGTATTGTTTACCGTGAACATTTCAAAGGAAACGGCTTCTTCCGCCTCCTCGGCAACCTCTTCCGCGGCGGCTGCCACCGCTTCAGCTTCCTGCCCTATTGCCATCGGAGCCAAGCCGAACATCAGCAAGGCCACCAAAAAGGCGGGCATCCATTTCATCTTATTTCTCATAGTCTGCTCCTTCATTACGGTTTGTTTCTCTCCACGAAGTGGTTATTCGGTGGTGACGGGTAAACAAGCAGTGGTCGTGCCAAGTGATTGGCTGAAATTTCAAAAATCGTGTAAGTGATTGTCAATACGTGTAATTACGAGTCTTTTTGCAAGATAGCCCACGGGCGTTTTACGGGCGAAATTGCTACAATAATGTTGTTGATTGAATCGACAGGTACAATATTGTTCATTTTCCACCATTATTTCCAGGTGCCGAGCGCATTTTGTATTCCTGATCATCTACCTCATGGGTCACGAGGGATCGCGCGCCTCCAAGGTGGAGGGCTCTGCTCCCATGGTCCGCCTCCGGCGTGGGTCAGAGCCGCGAGCATGAAGTGGGAAAATAAACCGGCGCGACGCGCTACTCGTCGACCGTGGTGACGCGGCCGCCGGTGATGCGGGCGAGGTCGCGGTAGAAGGCGATGGCTTCGCGGGCTTTATCGCTTTTGGTGTTGGGTTTGAAAATGACCACGTTGATTTTCATGCTGCGGCCGGAAGTCTTGAGATAATTTTCCATGAACCGCTTGATATCGCGCGTGTGGTCCTCGAGCTCGACGCCGGAGCTCGCGCTGCCTTCCTTGACGTTGGGCATGTCGTCGTCGGTGATGATAAACATGGTGTCGGCTTCCATCTCCGTCGCCAGTTCAATCGCTTTCCAGGGCGTGCTGCCGGAGTAACCGGACAAGTTGCCCGTGTAGTTGGGCATGAACCCTTTGCGATACCAATCCTCTTTTTTTACATCGCCTTTGCGCATCTCCTTCTCGCGGTCATCTTTGCCGTCCTTGTCCAGAATAGCCAAACCGGTGGCGGCCTTCTCCTTGTTCTCCTGTGTGGCGAAGACCATGGAGGGAAACAGCGAGGCGGAACCGTCGACGAACGCGACCAGATTGAATTTGGTGGCAGGGGAGAGTTTTTCCAGCAGCTTGGTGGTTTCCCCGGCCAGCGGCTCGAGCAGGCCTTTATTGATCACGGTCTGGGTGTTGTCAAAAGCGATGACCACGGCGCGGGTGCGGACGTTCTGGCCGAAGAACTGCGCGTCGGAGAATCCGCCACCGCCGGTCTGGCCGCGCCCGAGTCCGCCCCCGGCCCGTCCGAGATCGCCAATCATGTTCTGGCTGCGATTCATGGTGGGCGTGTCGCGCATCTTTTTCATGTCCGGCACGTCCATCTTGGGCAACTCCGGCAAGGCCACCGCGCTGGGAGCCTGCGAAACCAGCCGCTGCAGAATCTGCGGCTTGCGCACCTGCTCCTGCATCTTCTTTACGCGGATGCTGTGCTCGATTTTGCGGGCGGTGATGGCGGGCGGCTTCTTGGCCTCGAAGGTGACCTTGGGGCGGGTAACGATGACCGCGATGGTGATGGCCCCGGCTACCACGCCAATCACGATATGAACAACCACGGCAATAATGGCGGCCTCGGCGAGCCGCTTTTTGGCCGGATTTTTGCGGACCGGAGCGGCCATCTGCTCTTCACGCACGGGATATTCGCTGCTCATGCGTCGTCCTCCTCCATGGCGAAGGTTACGTTTTTGATCCCGGCTTGAGCGCAGGCGTTGAGGACGTCGACGACGCGCTGTTGCTTGACCTCGCCGGTGGGGGCGATGGTAATCATCGCCTCAATCTTATTAGCGTCGGCGGTAGCCTTGAAGCGGACGAGAGTGGCTACGAGTTCGGGCAGTTCGTTTTTGTTAGGCGAATCGAAGGCCATGTCGTTGAGCATGACGGTGCCGTCGGCGTAGATTTCGACGATCTGCTCGTCGGGAATTTCCACCGGTTCGCTTTGGTCGGCCTGACCGGGCAGCGAGAAACTGATGTCCGCCTCCTGCTTGTGCAGGGTGGTGCCGACCATGAAGAAGACGAGGAGCAGGAAGACGCAGTCAATCATCGGCGTCATGTCCATCTTCATGCGGACCTCGCTGGCGCGGCGCAACTTCATGAACCGCTCCCCGACTGGTAGGTGCCAAAGACGATGTCGAACACGCCGACCTCGGCGCAGGCGCGAATGCCGCGGCGCACGATGGCGAAGTCGACGTTGGCATCGATGCGCATGTAAACGCGCAGTTCGGGATTTTGCGAACGCACGTTGCCGATGACGTCCTTCAGCCCGCGCTCGTCAACCAGCGAACCGAGAATGAGGAAGGGGCGTTGCGCGGTGACCACTTCGCCGTTCGGCGCGGCGCTGCCCACGGGCAGGATGTTCACCGTGCCACGATGCCGCAAATCCTCCGGCACCTGGGCCTTGGGCGCGACCGGGAGTTCAATCTCCGGGGTGAAGTCGACCTTCGACATGGTGGCGGCAATCATGAAAAACACGAGCAGGAGGAAGACCATGTCAATCATGGGGGTCATATCGACCACCAGTTCAACCTCGGATTTTCGGCGGGTTTTCATGATGCGGGACGGCGCGCGGCCGGTGTCTGTTTACTCGGAGGCAAGGGTCAGGCTGTCGAGGATGAAGGTGAGATGTTCCTCCGCCTCGGAGAGCAGCTTGTTGAGGTAGTTGCGGAAGAAGAAGTAGGCGAACATCGCGGGAATGGCCACGATGAGGCCGGTGGCAGTGGTAACCATGGCCTCGCCGATGTTGGCGGCGAGGAGTTCGGGCTTGCCCATGCCGCCCATTCCGATTTTATCGAAGGCGCCAATCATGCCGCTGACTGTTCCGAGCAGACCCATCATGGGCGCCACGGCGGTGATGAGCTGGAGGAAGTTGAGCCAGAAGGCGAGTTTCGATTCCTGCCGGCCCATGGATTCGGCCACGGCCTCCTCGACCTTGGTCTTGCTGCCGGCGGGGTCGTTCATATCGAGCAGGCGCAGGCCGTGCACGAGGGCGTTGGTGACCAGGCTGTCGGTGGACTGGGCGATGGTGACGACCTTCTCGACGTCGCGTTCCTCGGCGGCGAGCTTGATGCCTTCGATGGGCGCGGCGGGAACCAGCGATTTGCGGGTCATGTTGCGGGCGTTGAGGATACTGACCCCGACCACGCCGATAGAGCAGAGCAACAAGGGGTGCATGGCCCATCCGCCAATCTTGTAGGTATCGAGCAGGGTCTTTTTGCGGGGGGCGGCAGCCTCGGTGGTGTCGCCGGCGGGCGCGGCATCCTGAGCGAGCGTGTTCATGGTCATCAGCACAATGGCGGTCATCAACCCGTAAAGAGCGAGTCGTATTTTCATGGTGTTACCTCGTTTCCTGGTTACTCGTTTATATCAAAAACCTCTTCGGCGGCGACCTCGCTGGAATATTGCGCGAGCAATTCGTTGGCGGCGGTAGTCTCCGGGGCATCGGGATAATCGGCCTGCAACGCCTCGAAACTTTTCATGGCCGCATCCCAGTCGCCGAGGGCGATGAAGCTGGGGATAATGGCGGACAGGGCGCGCGCCTCGTTGGTCTGCGCGAAGGGATGAAAGACCACCATGGGCAGGAATGCATCGACCGCCTCGCGATGCCGTTCGACTTGCGCAAGGCAGTCCGCGCGCGCGAACATGACTTCGGACCAGAGGTTCAGTTCCTCCTCCGGCACGGGGTTGATGAGCAGGAACGCGAGCGCCTTCTCGAATTCCTCCAGATGCCAGAGGCAAATCCCGGCGCGGTACTGGACGAGCAGGTGGTCGGCGCTCTCGCCGGGCTGATCGAGGATTTCCTGATAGGTGTTGAGGGCTTCGCGCCAGAAGCCGCGACGCTCGTTGAGGGAGGCCTGAAGCATCAGCGCTTCGTGCACCGGTATGCCGGGCAGGTCGCGAAAAGAACGGAGGCGGGCGACCAGGCGGCGGAGTTCGTCGATGACTTCGGGTATTTGATCGTTGCTGATGATTTCGTCGGCGCGCACGAATTCGCGGGGGCGCGGCGCCTTGAGGTCGAGGATGCGCTGCGTGGGGACGCCGGTCTCGACCCATTCACCCGAGTCCATGCGGCGGTCCATCCAGACCATGTCGCCATCGCGCCGGAGCAAGCGCACCATGACCTCGCCGCGCGGGGTGACCAGCAGGTAGGGACCGTGTCCGCGCTCGCGGGTGGTCTGGGCGGGCGCGTTCGCGGGCAGCAAGCCGATACTCAGGGCGATCAGTCCGCACGCGGTGAGCGCTTTTTTCAGGCGGCGCGACTTCATGAGCCCATCCTCGCTTCCAGGCGGGCCAACTCGGCGCGGGCACGCTCCATTTCCGGGCGGTCGGCGAGGTCTTCGCTGGCGAGCATTTCCTGATAGGTGCGCATGGCGGCCGGAACATCGCGGATTTTCTCGAAGGCGGCGGCGCTGCGCAGATAGGCCGCGATGACTTCGTCGGTGTAGGCGGCGTACATGACGTAAATGCGTTGGTAGTAGGGAATCGCCTTGTTCCAGTCGCCAAGGGCTTCGAAGCAGGCGGCGGCCTCGAGCATGGCTTGCGGCTTGAGTTGGCGGGGCGAGGCGCGGCTGGAGAGGACCATATTGAATTCCTCGATGGCTTCGTCATAGCGTGCCATCTCGCGCAAGGCGCGGCCGCGGGCGAAGACCGCCTCCATCATGAGGCCGGAATCGTTGGCGCGCTGGATGGCGATTTCTGCGGCGGCGAGGGCGTTGGTGAAGTCGCCGGCCTGCAGAAGCGCTTCGGATTTGCGGGCGTAGGCGACGTCGATGTATTTCGAGGTGGGGAAATCGCTGAGCAGCAGGTCGAGCAACTCGCGCCCGCGCTCCGCCTCGCCGCCTTTGATGTAGGCATCGCCCATGAAGGCGAGCAGTTCGGCGTCGAGTGCCTCGAGCGGGAATCGGCGGTCGAGTTCGCGGGCGCGGTCGATGGCGGTGAGGTCGTCGCGCCAGGAAAGGATGGCAAAGGTGAGGCGGGCGACCAGGGTGCGGCGTTGAGCGGTGCGGGCCTTGTTGATGAGTTCCTGGAGTTTTTCCGAAAGAACCTCGGGCGGCTCTTCACGGTACATGTTGCGCAGGTCGCGTAGCAGCAGTCCGAAGCCGTCCCATCGCTTGTCGTTGCCAAAGCGTTCGAGGCTGCCCCAGTAGAGGCGGCGGGCTTCATCGATGCGGTCGAGCTGGCGCAACGCCCAGCCCGCCTCGTAGGCCGACTCGACGAGGTTGGGGGAGTTGGGGCTATTGTTGATGAAGCGGATATGGGTGTCGGCCATGCGGCGGTAGTCTTCAGGGGTGTCGAGCGCCTTGAAGACCTTATTGAGCTGGGTGAGGGCGAGATATTCCATAGGGCCGGCTTCAGGCTTGACCGCGCTGAGGTAAACATCGCGCGCCTCCTCGTGGCGGGCCTCGGCGGCGTAGGCGTCGCCGAGGGTGACGCGCGCCTCCCACTGGAAAAGGTGATCAGGGTAGGTGTCCAGCCAGGTCTCCAGTCCCTTTGCGGCGGCCTCGAAATCCTCCAGCGCGTATTTAGAGAGCGCGGAGCGGTAGGCGGCCTCGGGGGCGTAGACCGAGTATTCGAAGTCCCGCACGTATTGGTCGAACAGCGGAATCGCCTCCTCGTACAGGCTGTTGTAGAACATCGACACCGGTAGCCAGTAGGCCACCTCGGTGCCCATGGTGTGGTTGGGGTATTCCTCGAGCCAGGTGCGGAACAAATTAATGGATTCGTCGAAGCGCTCCTGCATGGTGATGGCAAGGGCGCGGTAGAATTTGATGCGCGGCATTTGGTTGTGTTGCGGGTAGTCGCGCTGGAGCATCGACATTTCGGTTTCCGCTTCCTCGAAACGTTCCATGTTGATGTACGACTCGGCGCGCATGAAGGCGACTGCGGGTACGCGCTCGGCCTCAATGAGTTTTTGGTCTTTGCCATAGGTGGCGAGGTATTCGTCGGCGGAGGCGATGAGTTCGTCGAAGCGGCGGAGGCGATTGAGGGCAAGGATGAGGTCGAAGTGGGCGGTCTCGCGCAGCACCGGATCCTGGCTTTCGCGCACCACACGTTCGTAGGCGGTGCGGGCTTCCCAGAAGCGGTCCACGCTGAAGAAGCAGCGGCCGATGCGGTGGAAGAGCGCAGTGTCGTAGTCGCCGGACTCCTCCAGTTTTTTCAGCGACTCACGTTGGGTTTGGAGCGAGGCGCGCAGGCGACGCTCCATGCGGAAGTGGGCGGCGAGCTCGCTCGGCGCGACCCGCATGATTTCGGCGCGGGCGAGGGCGGCTTCGGCTTTCTCGATGTGGCCCTGCTGGAAGCGGGTGAGCGACTGCGCGTTGCGCACGCGGCGGAAGGCGCGGAGGGCGAGGGCGTATTCGGTCTCGTCGAAGGCGGCATCGCCGATTTCCATGGCGAGGAAGTTTGCGTAGATGAGGTGATCGACCGACTTTGTCTCCAGCGCCGACTTCTCCACCGCCTCGAGCGCGGGGATGAGGTCGCCGCTCTGAAAGTAGGCGCGGCCGAGAAACACCAGCGCCTGCGGACTCAGGTCGGAGCGCGGGAAGGTCTCCACGAAATGTTCAAAGGCGGTGACCGCCTCGCCCGGCTGCTCGGCCGCCATGTGGCAGATGGCGATTTGGTAGGACGCATCCTCGACGAAGGCGGATTGTGGCCAGGTCTCAATGAGGCTGCGGTAGGTCGCGACGGCTTGTTCGTATTGCTCCTGATACTGCAGGGCGGCAGCGGAGCGGAAGTGCACCTCGTCAATGGCGCGCGTTTTTGGGAAGCGCTCTATGTAGATGGCGTAGGTCTCCTGGGCCTCAAGGAACTGCCCGGTGTTGTAGTAGGCACTGCCGAGGGCGTAGAGCACGGTTTCCATCTCCTTTTCGAACTCCGGCTCCTTGCCGAAGAGGTCATAGAGACGGCTGAACAACGGGATGCATTCGGCGAAGGCCCCGCCGGTGAAGAGCTCGATGCCGCGGGTATACATTTCCTGCGGACCTAGGTCGTCCTGCGCGCGGATAGATTGAGGAAGTAAAGCGCCCGCTAAAAAGGCGGACGCAATCAAACTGACGGGCAAGATGGTAATGTGCCGCTTACGTCTCATGAATCCTCAACGAGGGTTGAAAGTAAACGCCTGCATAGTGGATGTCCAGCGCTGGTTCGTTTGGACCATGTTAGCGCCGGATGGGCCAGTGGGTGCTCCTCAGTTGCCCAAAGTCTTTCGGTACTCGATCACTCCCCAAGGATTGCCAAGGTTGGCGAAGGCGTGAAGCGTGAACGGTTCGCCTGGAGTAGGCCGGTTGAAAGGAACGCTCAGCGTGAAGTCTCCGGCTTCGAGATTGTGGACAATTTCTTGGTGAAGCAGGGATCTACCGGTTGCATTGTGAAGTTCGACAGTTACCGCGGAATTAAGCTCTTCTTCCGGGTAGAGTGTGAAGAGGCCCATGCGTAACCTTCCATTCAACAGGTCAACGCCATCTTGCGCGGAGAGAATAAAATCAAGGGTAGGGGGTTGGACGAGGGGGACAACAGGGATGGCGTCTGCAGGGAAGAGAGCCGGTTGACCTTCGAGACGGTAGGCAATGCCGTGATGTTCAACCTTGGCCTGGACACGGCAAGTCTGTTGGTCACGTACCCAGCGAATCTCCGCGTTGAGCGACGATGTTGACATGGCTGATGTGAAATGCTGCGCGGGAAATACGGTTAAATCATCTTCAATTATTTCGGCGGGTACGCGGATAGCTCGCGTGGCATCGGGCGCGAGGTAGAACAGGTAGTCCGCGTTTTCAACCGGAAACGCAAAAATAGCCAGCGCATCACGCGCAGTTCCCGTTCGCATTGCAAAAAACCTGAGCTCCCCGAGCGAGACTCCGCTCCATGCACGAGCGCCGGTGAGATCGAGCGGCCCGGTGAACGGGATCAAGGGCGTTGAAAAATCAGGGCTTGTTGTATCCGTGGCAGGTATAGAAGGAGAGGCGGGATCTGGTTGCGAGGCGGGGTCATGTCTAAAGCGGGTTCCTGGAGCCAGGCTATACCACGGGTACAGGCGTTCGCGGCCGGATGCTGTGAAGGTCAGGCCTTCAGCGCTGGCCGAAACCACCTCGCCGCTCAAGATAACACCGTTGAGCAGGGTGATTTCAGCGGCGTTAGCCGCTAAAGTGAAGAGTATGGCGATTGTGCTGACTTGAATGAATCGTTTCATGTCTCACCAAAACCATACCAACCGCGCGGCGCGAATGCCAATGCGGAACCGCTATTGCCAATAGAAGGTCAAATGCGCTATAACCTCCCGCCTTGAAGTTCGCGGAACACCGGAGGGGTGGCTGAGTGGTCGAAGGCGCGCGACTCGAAATCGTGTGTGCGTGATGAGCGCACCGAGGGTTCGAATCCCTCCCCCTCCGCCAGACTCAACCTGTATGTTTTTAAGAACGGCTTCGATTGATCATTCAAGCGGGTCGATGTCTCTCATATATCAAGTGCTCGTTTAAGTTTTTCGTAGGCCGCCTCTCGTTTTCCAGTGTCCATTTGCCGGACATTCATAATTTTCCATTGAAGAGCGGGCAGGTTTTGCAGATGTGGGATGCCGATTCGGTCCCACTCAGGCTCGCCCCGCTTGACTGCCAATAGGAAGGCTTTTTCGTCTTGGGTCAGTGCGTGGCGAATTCGGCCGGGTAGGTCGTGCTGAACCTTCAGCAGGTCATCTAACGAAACCGGAATACTTGTCATGCCGGCAAATTGATCATGATAGACACTCCGGATATCAAATGGGCGTGGGTCCAACAGTTCGCTCATCGGTCGCGGGTGACTGGCCAGGTAGACCAGGAAGGCGATCCGCACTTCATCGTTCAGGCCGATCGTTTCAAGCATGAGCTTTATGTCAAACAGGTCGCGCGGGTGTTGGCGGTCCAAAGCCGCGCACAGCTTGCTTCCGTATAGCTATGACGCTGTCAAAGATGTCATGGTTGCAAAAGCTTGGAACATATTCTGGGTTAATGGAGCAAGTTCGAGAGGTTTGGCTGGATAGACGGATCCGCGGACGATCAAATTCGGTTCGATCTTCACGGTGGCATCATTTGTTCTGATGAGGAGTTTCGTCGTGTATGCCCCTGATAGTGTTTCATAAATCTTAGAGCCTTCAATGTTGCGTCGAATAGTTGCTGCTATGGATGACAATGCCGCGCTGATCTCCGTCAATGATTCATCCCGCGACTTCAGGGGAAGATAAGCGAGATCAATATCCACGGAGATGCGCGGCATGTCGCGCAGAAACAGATTGATTGCGGTGCCCCCTTTGAATGCGAAACATTGCTCCTCGGATACCGCCGGCAGGCAACGGATTAAGAGGCGGACTTGATCAAG
>JBMTVS010000057.1:0-11605 GCA_049451655.1 Kiritimatiellia bacterium
ATTCGCGGGGGCGCGGCCGTGACCGGAAGGTTTTTGTGGAGATACAGGTTCGCCCACAACTTTTCTGATGACTTCCTGTTTATTCAAAACGCACTCCCATAGGTTCGACATTGAGATTGTAGGCGGAAAAGGTTTCCGGCAAGTCGATGTTGTCGTTGAGCTCGCCCCAGCCGATGGCGCAGTCACCTAGGCCCGAGCCAGAGATTTTCGCGCCGCTGATTCCGGGCGAGGCGCGCAGAATTTCCACGCATTGATCGAGCTCGGGTGTGCTGACGCCAAGACTCATCATGAGGGTTTGTCCTTCATTGAGTCGTTCGCCAAATGAATGATCGATGCCTTGATCTGCGAGTTCGCCCATGCGGGAGAAGATGGCATCGCGACTTTTGGGGTCATTGCGCCAGCGCTCATCCACCCGCGCGATGACCTCGGGGGTAGGCGTTTTGTAGCCGCAGTAGAGTGCGGCTACAGGGTGAGGGTCGCGACTTATCAACTCTGCGGCGTCATTCTGCATCCGGTAGCGGACCACGCCGCCATACACACTGGCCGCCACATCCGCGCCCGAACCGCGGCCTTGCACCTGCTGGATAATTGCGCGGGCCTCGCGCATTAACCGGGCTTTATCCGTCTCACCACTCAAGGCGGCTAGCACGGCCACGGTTACCGCCGCAGAGGTGCCGAAGCCAATGGTGGCCGGCATATCGGCGTGGATCTCGATGTCGCAGCCGTTCGCGAACGCATGGTGCACATATCGCAGGCAGGCCAACACAAATCGAAAAGAGGGATGGTCGCCTGTTTCGCGTCGCGGCGTGGAGAATGAGCCAAGCGCGGAGGCAATGTTGACCATACCATCTTCGCGCGTGGAAATCGTCACGCTCACCCGCCGGTTGATAGCCGCGACCAGGCATGCATGCCCCCGTAACACCGCATGCTCGCCCAGGAGCATAAGGGAGCCGGGGGCGGATGATACAATTCTTGTCATTGAGCGCATTCTATAGCATTTAGCTTGGAAGGTAACAACGATGTGAAGCATCCCAAGGATGCGCAACGAGTGCGATGTATGGACATTCGTAATGAAAGAAAACTTGCGGCTCGTGCCAAGGAGCTTGGCGAATCTGCGTCACCATCTGCTCTTGGTGAGCTGGCTGCGCTGATTCGCTCCGATTCAGCGCTGGTGCGAAGGTTGGCGGCTTCGGCGCTGGGTAAGCTGGCAGGCGTTGTGGACTCCGCGGCGTCGGTCGACTTGCTACGCCCTTGTCTATCGGATGCTCATCCGCAAGTAAGGCAGTACGCTGCCAAGGCTTTAGGTGCTTACGGGCCCGCTGCAGCTGAGGTGCTCGATGATCTGCGCGATCTATACCGCAATCCGGCGGAGAAGGATTACGTGAAGCGATCCGTGCTGGCCGCCGGCAAGACGATTCGTGAGGCGTTAAAAATCGCGGAAAACCAGTCGGTTCGCTCGTGCAGCCGCTGTTCCCGCCGGGTCGATGCCGATGAATACGCCCGCTCACAGAAGGCATTTCAGCGAATATATTGCGACCGCTGTTTTGATGAAGTGTTTCTGAAACGGCGTAACTGGGAAACGCAGGTTGAGCTGAACAAAACTATCGAAGCGGCGAATGGCACCGTGGTGCAATCCAAGGGTGAACGCATGATCGCTGATGCGTTGACGGAAATGGGGTATGCATTCAGGTATGACAACCGTTTTCGCATTATAAAGGGATACGCGATCCGACCTGATTTTTATCTGCCCGAACTTGACGTCTACATCGAGTATTGGGGCATGGAGAGCAATCTCGATTACCGCATTGGCATGCTGGAAAAAATCAAGCTGTATCAGCAGGCCGGCAAGAAGCTCTTGTCGATCTACCCGAAGGATTTACCGAGACTGACCGAAACGATAAGGGAGAAGTTGAGGAAACTCCCGACTGCCCCCGACCATCTATGATCCGCGCACGACGCTACGACTTGCGGCCATAGCGGGCAGGCGCTTCCTTGATCACGCGAAGTTGACGTTGATCAGAACTAGGGCGTAGGTCGAAAACATCTGCCAAATCGATAGCGAGTTTCGGGAAAGCAGGACTTGTCAGCTCATCGCCCACGCTGAAATTATTCCAGCTGGTCAGTTTCCCTTTTTTGAGCTGGTAGACTTCGATGACGCCCGGCAAAGGTGTGATGATCCAGTATTCTTTGACCTTGAAGCGCTCATAGAGCCGCATCTTCGTGACGCGATCATGGGCGATCGAGGATTCGGACAAGACCTCAACCACAAGCGTCGGGGCTCCCTCGATGCGGCTTTTAAGCTGTTTAGGGTCACAAATCACCATTAGATCGGGTTGCACCACATCGTGCTCGGAGAGTTTCACATCCATGGGCGATAAAATCGGCATGCATTTTCCGCCCTTTAACTGGCGTTTCAGTTCGGCATATAAATTTCCCACCACTTGCTGATGTGGCAGTTCAGGGCTGGGCGACATAGCATGGGGCGTTCCGTCAATGATCTCCCAGCGTTCATTCGCTGGCCAGGTAAGATAATCATTCCAGGCAACCCGCGCATGTTTCTCAAGAGCGGCGTTTGGCGACATGACGTGATCTCTCGCTAGTCGATAATTCGCGTGCCCAGCGGGTCGCCGCGAACCGAGGTGGTGGTGTAGCCGTATTCGCTGCAGAGGGCGGTGGGGGGCTGGTCGGCGATGACGAGAACCATGCCGCCATGATCGCCGCGAATGGCACCGGCACCGACGATTTTGGCCGCGCCGCCCAAGATTTCCACGGAGGCAATGAAACGCTGTACCTTTTCCGGTACCACGCCGATGCGGGTGAGGAGTTGATTGTTCTCGCGGACAAGGCTGCGAATTTCCTTCATGTCATTCTTGCGGATCGCCCCCTCCAGGCCAAGCGTGACGCCTTCGAAGTCATTCCAGATGGAATCTTTTTCGTGTTTTTCACGGACTTGCACCACGCATTCGCCGGTGGAGGTTTCAGGCGTACCGGTGTTGACGAGGTAAAGGTTGAACCGGGGCAGGGGCGCTGGAGTGGCTTGGCCGTTACGGAAAAGCGCGCATCCTCCGTTGACCGCGATGTATGAGTCCACGCCGCTGGGAAAACCATGCTGCAACTTCTCCGCTTCCATGCTGTAGCGGTAGTACCAGTCGGGACGGAAATCGACGCGAAAATAGTGACCCACCGCGCGGGCGGCACTGAGCACGCTGGCTGCGGAAGAGCCCAGGCCGCAGCCGATGGGAATGTCGGAGCGGGTCTGGATGCTGATGCTTTCGTTGAGCTTCAGGTGAAGCCCGTCGAGAAAGTTGATGAACATGTATTCGAATAGCTCGACCGGTTTATACATCACTTCGCGAATACCAATCTCGCCATCAAGAAAGAGGCGGTAATTGCGCATAACCCGGTCGCGCATGTCCCTCAAGGCGCGCACCGTGAAGGAGTCGGAGGACTTGTAATCCAGTAAATTGAATGAAACCGTGTCTCCAGGCGAGGCGGTGATGATGGATTGCGCGGAGCGGTCGATGGCCATGGCGAGGGCGGGACGTCCGAAGACCACCGCATGCTCGCCGCTGAGGATCAATTTTCCGGGCGCAATTGCTTTCATGTTACCCTTTCATACATCCGCTTGTGCTGGCTGACGCCCGCCAGGCGGAAGGTTCCGGTCCGGTATTGGGCGAACGTGTGATCGCCCCCGTCGGTCGGAAAACTTAAGTTAAATATGTCCTCATATTGCTGAAAGGTCAACTCGGTGCGGTTTTCCAGCATGGCGCGGTGGGCGACGGCGCGGATGTGTTCGCGGTAGCCGGGTTGCACCACGCCGCTAAAATATTCGGCCACGCAGCCCGATCCGTAGCTGTAAAGGCCGATGCGCTTACCGCTCAAGTCCTCCACGCACTGGTCGAGCAGCGAGTTCAAGCCGACATACAATGAGGCGGTATAGCTGTTGCCGGTGATACGGTTGTAGCGCAGACCATCTGCGACCAGAATCTCGGCTTCGTCGGTGGATAGGTCGACGCCGTTGATTTTGGCCAGCCGCTCCTGCGCCTTGACCGCGATTTTGGTGAAGGGCAGGTGGTAGCAAAAGCGGGCGAGGTCTGCGTAGCCGCGTCCGGAGCGCTCGCTATACTGCTTCCAGGTCTCACCGAGGGCGTTCAGGTAAACGCGGGTCGAGTATTTGCCATCGACCACGGCTTGATCGCGGTAGTTGGGCCGCCAGAAATCCATGACGTCGTCGCTGAACAATCCCGCCTCGGGATCAATCGCAAGAATGCGCGGGTTAGCGGAAACCAGCATGGCTACCGCCCCGCAGCCTTGGGTGGGTTCGCCTGGACTGGCCAGCTCGTAGCGGGCGATATCCGCGCCGATGACCAGCGCCTTGGCCTTCGGGTTACGCTGCACCATGCCCATGGCCATTTGCAGACCGACGGTAGCCCCGTAGCAGGCCTCCTTGAGCTCCACCACCCGGCAGCGCTTGGGCAGGTTCAGCAGGCCGTGCACAAAAAGCCCGGCGGCCTTGGATTGGTCGACGCCCGACTCGGTGGCGAAAAGCAGCAGTTCGAGATCTTCGAGGTCGTTTTCCTCGATGATAGGAAGAGCGGCGTTGGCTGCCATGGTGATGATGTCTTCATCGGGCGGAGGAATGGCCATCTTCTCCTGACCGAGACCGGTATAGTATTTGTTGAAGTCGGTGCCGCGCGCCTCGGCCAACGTCTTGAGGTCGAGGAAGTAACGCGAGGTGTAGAAACTGATCGCGTCTATGCCGGTGGTTATCGTTGCCATGGACTGGAGGTTACCAAATCCGGCCGTTGGGTTAAACCAGGAATATCACGTACGCCCAGCAGGAACATGGTCGTGACAAACTCGCGTCGGAGGCGACGGATGACCTTGCGGACTTCTTCCGTCGAGACCAGTGCGGCATCCAGAAAAGGCTTAGCCAAGCCGGCCATCGATGCGCCAAGAATGATGCTCTTTGCCATATCCAGACCGGTGCGAATGCCGCCGGAGGCGATGACGCGGAAAGGCGAACCAAGGTATGCGAGCTCAACCAAGGCCCGCGGGGTGGGAATGCCCCAGTCCTGAAAAAGCAGGCCAAGGTTTTCGTTTTGTTCCGAGGCATCGCGATGGTTTTCGATGCGGCTCCAGGAGGTGCCGCCGCTGCCGGCGACATCGATAATATCAACGCCTTGATCGTAAAGCAGATTCGCGTCCCCGAGCGTAAAGCCGGAACCAACCTCCTTGACGATAACCGGTAGGGGCGCAAGCTGTTCTGCGATGGCGCCGATTTTGGCGGCGAGGCCGGAGAAGTTGGTGTCGCCTTCCGGTTGCACCGCCTCCTGAAGCGGATTGAGATGAAATACCAGCGCATCCGCATCGAGGACTTCTACCGCCGCGCGCGCCTGTTCGATGCCGAATCCCTCGTTGAGTTGAACCGCGCCGAGATTGCCCAGCAGGACGGTGGTCGGCGCGAGTTCCCGCAAGGCGAAGCTCGCCCGGGCCTCCGGCGACGAGAACATCACCCGCTGCGACCCGACGCCCATGGCTACCTGTTCTGCCTCGGCGGCTTCGGCGAGACGGCGATTGATGGTCAGCACCTGCTCGTGCGCCCCGCCGGTCATGCAGGAGATGAGCAGGGGAAAGGAGAGTTTCTTGCCCAGAAATTCGGTGGAGGGATCAATCTCGTTAAGCGCGATTTCCGGCAGCGCACGGTGAGTCAGTTTGATCTCATCGAAATAAGACTTTCGCCGGTCTGTCTCCGCGTCCTCGCGGATGATATTGATATGCTCGATTTTCCGATCGTTGGTCGAGGGGTTTGTCATGAGGCCGCCCGCTCCAGCCGCTCGTGCGCTTTCATGAGTTCGCCGGGGTTGGTCTGGGCGGCGAGGAGGGAGAGTTCGCCGCACCAGACGGTGGCGGCGGCGATGGCGGCGAGGCGGCGGGCGTTGGTGCCGGGCGCGCGATCCGGTTCGAGGCAGCCGAGGCGCTTGAGGTTTTCGACCACGAAGGGCAGGCCTTTGCCGTTACCGGCGGTGCCGACGATGAGGTTGGGGATAGTGACGGAAAAGTAGAGCCCCTCCTCGCGCGCTTCGGCGTGGGTGAGGCCCTGCGATCCCTCAATGATGTTGGCGGCGTCCTGGCCGGTGGCGAGGTAAAAGCCGAGTAACATGTTGGCGAAGTGAGCGTTGGCGCTCCGCAGGCCGCCGGCGAGCATGGTGCCGATGAGGTTCTTCTTTACGTTCAGCGCCGCGACTTTCTCCGGGGTCGTTTTGAGCCAGCGAGAGCAACTCTTGCGATCAATGACCATCTCGGCCACCGCATACTTGCCGCGTCCGAGAATGCCGTTCACCGCGGAGGGTTTTTTATCGCAGCAATAATTGCCGGAAATTGAGACGTAGTTGAGCTCTGGACATTTATCCAGTATCCACCCCAGCAGGGCATCCGCAGCCTTCGTTGCCATGTTGTGACCGGAGGCGTCGCCGGTGTCGAAGGCGAAACGGACGAAAAGCAGATTACCCGCGATCTGGGTATGTACATCTTTAAGTTTGGCGTAGCGGCTTGTGGTGCTGGTTACGCTCTCGAGTGTAACCCGATTTTTCGTGATAAAGTCGCGGGCGGCTAACGCCTCAACAACCGAGCTTGCCTCCACTACGACGGACCGGGTCATCCGCTCGTCGGCGATGACCACGCTGAGTCCGCCGCCCGCCACCGAAACCTTCGCCCCCCGCGCTACCGAGGGCCAAAGCGGCGATTCATAAGTCGCGAGTGGAACTTCGACCTCGCCCATGACTTCAGGTCCCCTGAATGCGATGGGACCGACCCATTGCATGGGGACCTCGGCGAAAGAACCGGCACTGCTCAAAGATTTCGTCATGGCGAAATAGTAGGGTCAACACGCTGGAATTGTAAATTTGCGTTTTTCGTCAATTTAAAAAGCCCTTCTTGAGAACGGTTGCAGGTTGGAGGATAGTAGCGCTACTTCATGAAGCTTGTTTCGATAGTCGCTTTGTTCACGCTCTTTCTTGCATCAGCCGGCGCGGAGGATCGTTTGAACCTCGATGATTGCATCCAGCGCGGGGTCGAGGAGAATCTGCAACTCAAGATGCAACGTCTGCAACTGGCCGCCGCATCGGCGGATGTCGTGCGCGTTTCGGCGGTCTATGATCCGCGCTTGCAGATTGATGGTACCTGGCAGGATTCGGAATTGCCGCCTGGCTCCTTTCCTTCGCAAGGCGGACTGGAGCGCGGGCAGGCGACGGCGCGGTTACTCCGCGGCTTTTCTTCCGGCACCACGGTGGGGTTGGAGTTCGACGCGCAACGAAATCTGTTCGAGGGCATGGGGCCGTCCGACGAACCTACCTTCCGCACCGCCGCCGGGATTACGCTCAGTCAATCGCTTTGGCGTAATGCCTTCGGCAAAGGACAGCGGGCTCAAGTCGACTACGTTCGCCAGCGGCTGCTCGCTCTTGAGCTCGAATACGCCCGAGCCCGCGATGAAGTGGCGGCGACCATCGCAGATGAATATTGGCAAGCCCTGACCGCACAAGTCACCGCAGACACCCGCGCGGCGACCATCGAGCGCCTTGGCAAATTACTCGATAACAATCGTCGCTTGGTCGCGGACGGGTTGCTCGATGAATCAGCGGTGTTGGCGGTGGAGGCCTCGCTCGCAGTGGCCGAAGTTGAGGTCGAGCGTTTACGCTACGACGCCATTGGGCTGGATGAGCGCCTGAAGGAGCGCATCAATCTTCCGTTCGCCGACTGGGATCGTGTACTCATCGATTATCAATGGCCGGCGTCGATGATCGGGCCGGAAGATATAAATTTCGCGGATGTTTTTGAAACCGCCATGCAGCATCGCGCTGACGTGGAAGCGCTGCGCCGCGAAGAGCAGCGAGTGGAGAGCCTCATTCGTTGGCGCGAACAGGATAACCGCGGTGATGTTCAAATCTCCGGTTCGTTTGGCCGCGGCGGATCCGATGCTGACTTCGGGGACACACTTGATTTCAATAAGAATGTCTGGTCGGTAGGGGTGATGGTTGATTTGTCGCTGGGGCGTTCAGCCAGTCGTGCCGATTTGATGCAGGCTTTCCTGGAGCGAGAGCAAATCCGCACCGAAATGATCATGCTTGAGCGGTCGATTCAGCTGGACTGTCGCGTTGCGGCGAGAAGCTTTACGACTGCAGAGCGTCTGGTTGTAGCGGCTGAAAAGGCCCGCGATGCGCAGCGCAGAAAACTCGAACTTGAAGTCGAACGATACCAGCGTGGTCAATCTGACACGAAGACGCTGATTGACTACGAGAACGATCTTGCCGATGCGGAGCGACAGCACGCTCAAGCTCGCGGGGCGCTCGAACGGGCACGCATGGCTTTACGCCTGGTGCAAGGGGAGGTGTTGACCGCGCCATGAGCCTGCCCGCTTTTTCCGTCAAGCATCCGGTGCTCGCCAACATGATCACCATCTTCGTACTGGTGGCGGGAACCTACGCCGTTTTTAAGACCATCAATCGAGAGGTCTTTCCGCGTACCGATTTGAACCTGGTCGTGGTGAGCACGGTTTATCCCGATGCCTCCGCGGCCGAGGTGGAGGATCTTATCACCAACCCCATCGAAGAAGTGATTCGTGAGGTCGAGGAGATTGACGAGTTCACGTCCAGTTCGCTGGAGAGCATTTCCACCATTGTAGTGAAAATTGATCCGGACGCCCGGAATGTCGACCGCGTCATTAACGATATCCAACGCAAGGTTGATCAGGTCGACGACTTGCCGGAGGATGCAGAGGATCCCATCGTAGAGGCTCTCACGACCGCACAGCCAGTCATCAACGTTTGCGTAACCGGAGCGGCCGGAGAGTCGACCTTGAGGGTATATGCTGACGGATTGAAGACGCGTTTGGAGCGCATTACCGGGGTCAGCTCGGTGACGCGTACCGGTTGGCGCGACGAGGAGTTTAGCGTAACGCTCGATCCGGACAAGTTGGCCGCGTTGGAGGTTTCCTTCGACGAAGTTACGGCGGCGTTGCGTCGACAAAATGTGAATCTGCCCGGCGGTAAGATTCCCGATGGTCCGCGTGAAATTCTAGTGCGCACGGTGGGTAAGTTTTATGACGCGGAGCGAATCGGCGCGGTCGTGGTGCGCTCGAATCCGGATGGACAGCGGATTCTGGTGCGTGATGTGGGCGAGGTGACGCGCCAGTTTGCGGAGGATGATGCCTTCGTGCGCGCCGACGGCGGGCGTACCATCATGCTCGGGGTCAAGATGCGTGAAAGCGCGGATGTCATCGATATCGTCGATGACGTGCGTGCGCTGGTGGGCGAAGAGGAGACGTTACGGCCGGAGGGTGTCAGCGTGGTGCTGGTGGATGACACCTCGTTTTACGTGAAGCGGCGACTCGGCGTGTTGTTGAATAACGGCTGGGTCGGCATGACACTGGTGGTGGCATTTCTATTTGTTTTCCTGAATGCCCGCGTGGCCATCTTTACCGCTTTCGGTATTCCGTTTGCCTTCCTGACCGCGTTGCTGGCCATGTCCTACTTCGGCATCACCATCAATTTGATGACCATGTTCGGGCTAATCATCGTGCTTGGTATGGTGGTGGATGATGCCATCATTGTGGGCGAGAACATCGCGCGTCGCCTCGAGCTGGGCGAGGATCCGGCTACTGCCGCCACGGTTGGCGGCACCGAGGTGATGTATCCGGTCATTTCCACTGTACTCACCTCCATCGCGGCCTTCTTACCATTGATGTTCGCGCCCGATTTGTATGGAACCTATCTCTCCTGGTTGGTCTACGTGGTGGTGCTGGCCCTCGCGGCCTCGCTGCTGGAATGTCTGATTATCCTGCCCGCGCACCTGGCGGGTACGGTTCGCTCGCTGGAAAAGCAAGGCCGGCATTATCAAGAGCGCAAGCACCGTCTCATGCATAAGCTGCAGTCACTCTACCGCGTGACCATGATGCCGGTGTTACGTTATCGCTACGTTTTCCTGCTGGTCACGGCACTGTTCTTCGGCGGGCTGGTGACCTATTCGGTCAAACATCTTCGCATCGATATTTTCCCGGAGGATTTGATCGATGTTTTCTTCGTGCAGATGAAAGCCCCGCAAGGCACATCGCTCGACCACACTGATGTGTTGGCGAAGCAGCTGCTGGATATCGCGCAACAGTTGCCCGCCGATGAGCTGGAGCATGTCGTTACGCATGTGGGGCGGCACGTTGCGTTTGACGGGAGTGGTTCCACGGCGGGCACGCATCTTGCCCAGTTGATTGTATATCTTACGCCGCAAGAGAAACGCGACCGGCTCACGCGACGCATCATGGATGAAATGCGCGCGGAAATGGCTACGGTGGAAGGCATCGAGCGTATCGAGCTCGAAGCGGTTAAGCCCGGGCCGCCTACGGGACGCCCGCTCGAGGTGAAGATCGCCGGTCCGGATCTCGAGGTTTCAGCGGCGATCGGCGAGGAAATCAAGGCCTACCTCGCCGGCGTGGATGGCGTGAATGATATTCTGGATGATCTTGAGGAGGGCAAAGAGGAGATTCAGATCTTCGTCGACGAGGCCGAAGCGGCGCGTCTCGGGGTGCGGGTGAATCAAGTTGCGCAAACCGTATTCGCGGCTTTTCGCGGGGCGGAAGCTACCACGGTGCGGGAGGGCCGTGAAGAGCTGAGCGTGCGGGTGCGCCTGCCCGAGGAAATGCGTTCGGTTGAGCAGCTCGAGACGCTGCAGGTGCGCAATGATTTTGGACGATTGATAGACCTCAACCGCATCGCGCGCTTCGAGCGGACGCGTGGCTTGCCGGCCATTTATCATTTCAATGGCGACCGGGTGGTCACGGTCAGCGCTTCGGTGAATACGGAAATCACGAGTTCAACCGAGGTCAACTTCGCGCTCGAGAAGACTTTCAGCGATGTGAGTGCGCGCTATCCGGGCTATGCCTTGATTCCTAGCGGGGAGTGGAAGGAGACGCGTAAGATTGTGGATTTCATGCAGGTGGCCTTCGTCGTCGCCTCGCTGCTCATTTACGCCATCATGGTGGTCCAGTTTTCGTCTTTCGCCCAGCCCCTGTATGTGATGATTGCCATACCGCTCGGGCTCATCGGTGTAGCTATTGCACTGGTTTTGCACGGCAAACCGCTCAGTATGATGGCCTTGATGGGGGTCGTCGGATTGGGTGGGGTGGTGGTGAATGATGCCATCGTGCTGGTGACCTTCATCAATAATCGAATTCGGGACGGGCTAAGTGTATTCGATGCCGTGCTGGAGGGCGGGCTCACGCGGTTGCGTCCCATCCTGATGACTTCGGTCACCACCATCGCCGGGTTGATGCCGACCATCTACGGTTGGGGCGGCTACGAGCCCTTTATCGTCCCCGCCGCCATTGCACTCGCCTACGGCTTGCTTTTCGCCACCTTCCTGACCCTAGCCGTGGTGCCGGTGATGTATTTGGTCGGGAATGATGTGAAGCGATTGGTTAGAGGAATGGTTGATGGTTGACGGGTGATGGGGTGGGGCGGAGTTCAGGGTTCGGGGACCTCACTCGTACACCAACTCGTTAACGCAATTCTCCGTTGTGACTGGCGAGGGGAATGGGTGATGGTTTATGGGTGATCAG
>JBMTVS010000058.1:0-11479 GCA_049451655.1 Kiritimatiellia bacterium
TAACCCCGAAAACCTTCTATTTCCACACCCGGACTTGCGTCGCGGGCACCCTCCGCCTCCCGCTCCCCGAACTCCGAACCCCGAACTCCCCCCGCAACCAGGTCCATCTTGTTCCAAACCACCAGCGTCTTTTCCGGGTCAAGCCTCTTCAGATTGTCCTGGTCTTCGGGGGTGATGCCCAGGGTGGCGTCCAGGAGGTAGATCGTGAGGTCGGCTTTTTGGAGGTGGTCGCGGGAGCGGCGGATGCCCTCGCGCTCGATGTCACATGCTGTGTCCCTTAATCCGGCGGTGTCGACGAGGCGGAGGGGGATGCCGTTGAGCACGTAGCCTTCCTCGATGGTGTCGCGGGTGGTCCCCGGAGTGTCGGAAACGATGGCACGGCTCTGACCGAGCAACGCATTCATTAAGGTCGACTTCCCGACGTTAGGCTGCCCGGCAATGACCACCAAGGCTCCCTCCCGCAACAATCGCCCCTCGGACCAGGTCTCCAGCAAGGCAGTCGTCCGCTGCCTGACCGCCTCCAGCCGACCGAGAATTTCCTCCATGACCGCCTCTGGAAGCTCGTCCTCCGGGAAGTCCATGGTGGCTTCCAAATCGGCATTAAGCGCTATAGCATAGTCATATATACTTGACAATAAACTACTTATGTTTCCTTCAAGTTGGTCAACCGCCGCCTTGGCCGCCCGCTCGCTCCGCGCTTTTATAAGGTCGAGCACAGCCTCGGCCTGAACCAGATCCATCCGGTCGTTCAGAAAGGCCCGACGGGTGAATTCGCCCGGCTCGGCCAGTCGCGCCCCCGCCTCAAGGACGCGGCGGAGAAGGCGCCGCGAAGAAATTGACCCGCCGTGTCCGTGAATCTCGACCTGGTCTTCGCCGGTATAGCTCCGAGGGGCCCGCATGAAGAGCATCAAGACGTCATCTATACTATGTCCCTGATCATCAATAATGCGCCCGTGGGCGAAGGTGAAGGGTCGACGGCGCGAAGGCGGCTCCCCGCGTCCACGGAAAATAGCATCGGCAATCGCGTAGGTTTCCGGACCAGACACGCGGATGATGGCAATGCCCGCCTCGCCCGGCGCGGTGGCCAGGGCAGCAATAGTGTCGTTTCCGCTCATATCTTTTTCTGACGCCCCGCCCAGGCGAAATGCTCCTGCAGCGCCTCGTCGTTTCGCAAAGCATCAAGCGTACTGAAATTCTTGCCTAGCGTCATTTCATCGTAGCGATCATGAATCCCGTTATGACAGTAACGGCAAATATCGATGCCGCTCGCCAGCTCCCGGCGGGAATAGTTTTTCCGGAAATAATCGCGCCGGTGAAGCTTCCGCGGAATCAAATGATGAAAAGTAAGAGGACGTTTTGCCCCGCACAGAGCACAGGAAATCGTATCATTCTGTTGGTAATCTCGAGCCACGCCTGACGTTTCCAAAAAGGCTTTTGGGCGTCAATCATGGTTTCGCTTAATGCGCCGCTATCCGGGCAGCGCCTGCACATCCTCGTCCTTCCCGCACACGATGAGCTGGTCACCGGACTGAATGACGGTATCGCGAGCAGGGCGGATGATGTCGATTTGCTTGTCGCGCGATCCAGCGGTGGGTTCGGCATGGCGGCGCAAGAGAATAGCATGAACGTTGTAACGCTGGGGTAGCTCCGCCTCGATCATACTTTTGCCCCAATAGATCGGTGGCGGGCGCCAGGTTCGAAGCGAGAATCCCGGGGCGACCGCTATTTTATCAAAGCTCTGATCCCCGCCCATTCTCCGCGCCAGCGTGTCGCCGGTGTCGCGGCGGAACACCTCCTCATTATAGTGCGCGATGAGCTCGGCATAGGGAAGCCGACCAATAAGTTTTCCGCTTTCAGCGTCCACCACCGGCAGCTCAGTCAGTCCGGAGCGCTCGAATTTAACCGAGGCGTCACGCAGTGTCTCCGCCGGGTGGCAAACCGGCGCCCGTGAATCGGCTAGATCCATGGCGAGAATGCCGTGACCAATTCCGCCAGGTTGCATCAATACCTGCTTCAAGTCCTGCAGGCGTATGGTTCCAGCCAGGCCGCCCTGCTCATCCAGCGCATAAATGACACCGCTCTCCACCTGCATGATCTTTTCAATCACCTTTGCCGCCGGCGCCTCCGCACCAATTACCGGCGGATCGGCAACCAGACAAGACGAGACCTTCAACTCACGGAAGATATCCAACGTGCGCCCGCGGAACAGGTCGATGCCGTGCCGCGCCAATTTCTCGGTGTATATCGACTCGCGCTGCACGAGGTTGGTGACCAGCGTGCTCAAAATGCAGACCGTCATCAACGGCAGGATAATCGCATAGTTTCCGGTCAGCTCGAACATCATGATCATCGCGGTGATCGGCGCATGCATCGCGCCGGCCACGATGCCCCCCATGCCGACCAACGCGTAGGCCCCGGGCCCGCCCGCCAGTTCGCCCAGCATGCGTCCGGAAAGTTCGCCGACCGCTGATCCTAACATGGCGCCAAGGAACAATGCCGGCATGAACACCCCGCCCGAGCCACCCGAGCCCAGCGTCAATGAAGTTCCAATCAGCTTGCCCACAATCAGCAATAACACCAACCACCAGGCCAGATTCCCGCGCAGCACGGCATCAACCGTGTCATAGCCGTCCGCGTAGATTTGCGGCAGTCCCAGCCCGATGAGTCCGAGCAGTAAACCGCCCAGCGCTGGTTTCAGCATGGCGGGAATGCGCGTCTGGCGAGCCGCGAAATCCTCAACCTTAAAAAGAAACTTCATGAGGGCGAGCGCCAGAAAACCGCTCAAGAGTCCAAGCAAAATATACGGGCCGAACTCCCACGAACTAACCAGCTCGTATTCAGGCACGCGAAATACCGGCTCGTCATTGCCCCAGTAAGCGCGGGAAACCACGGTTGCGATGACCGCAGAAATAACAATAGGGGTGAACTGCAATACACTGTATTCGCCGATGATGACTTCTACGGTGAATAGCGTGGCGGCGATGGGCGCGTTAAAGGTCGCGGCCAGACCCGCCGCCGCGCCGCAACCGGCGAAGGTGCGCAGATGCTGACCAGAGGCGCGAAGGAGTTGACCGATTTTTGAACCGACCGCCGCGCCAATCTGGATGATGGGACCTTCGCGTCCCGCCGAGCCGCCGGAGGCAATGGTCAACGCCGAAGCCAGTGCCTTGCCAATCACTACGCGCCCACGCATCACGCCGTTGTCGCGGGCCACCGCCAACATCACCTCCGGCACACCATGCCCACGCGCCTCGGGGGCCAGAAAATGAATCACCGGCCCGACAATCAGACCACCCAGCGCCGGAATCAACGCCAGCATCCACCAACTCACCGAACGCAGCCCCTCCACCGTGATGTCGTGCATCCCCCAGAATAATTCGGCAAAGAAACCAATAAGATGATGAAATCCCACCGATGCACACCCGCACAACACGCCGATGAGGACAGCGGTGATAAACAGAAACAGCGGCTGATAGAAAACAATCCGTTCCGCGCGGTTCCGGACCATCCGCCCCAGCCAGCGCCAGGTCGATGCGCGAAAAAGTCCGGCCCAGGTCAGGGCTTTAGGCGGGGGGGAATGTGATGTCATCTGCGCTCATAGATTATTAAAACGTGTACGGCGTGTCAAAAATGCGTCAGCGAGTAAGCATAAAAAAACGGGACGAAGGTCAACCTCGTCCCGTTCATCAACGGATGAATTTGTCTAGCGCGTCAGTAGCCGCCCTTACCCTTACCGCGTCCCATGGGTCGGCCTCCCCGGTCATCCATCCATTCCTGGCGCATATTACCGAGCTGGGCGGATTTTTCCGGACCGAGGATTTCGCGACGTGCGATTTGTTGCTCCGCGCGGGCCTTGCTGAGGGCAAGGTAGGCGGCACCTTCGGCCACTACCGATTTCATCACGGCGTCGCGGTCGACCACTTCGGCCTCGATGAGCGCCGCGGTGGTTTCGCGCGCCTCGCGCATCGCCTCATGCAGGGCGCGCATTTCCTCGCGGCCTTCTTCGCTTAAGGCTTTTAGTTGCTCGCGCTGTTCCTGCGTTAATTCGAGCTCGTCCGCGACGCGCTCCATGCGGGCTTCGCGATCCTGCCAAGGTCCGCCTTCGCGGTCGCCTTTGCCCTTGTTTCCCCATTCCGGTCCGGCGCTCGCGCTCAAGGCGGCGGCCAGGGTGATGACAACAAACGTGCTGATGGTCTTCATATTCATGCTCCTGTGGTTGATGGATGATACTTCACGCTCTGACCATATAACGGAACGTGGCCTGATTTATTGCATCACGCTCGCCACAAATTTTTTCAGCTCCGCGTAAAACGCCGGCGTATCCCGCCAGCAGGCTTCGCCGTGCTCGCCGTTGAGCGGAACGAAATGTTTGGGCGGGGCGGCGGACTGGAAGAGTTCACCCCCGAGATCGTAGGGGATGACCTTGTCGGTGGCACTGTGGGCGAAAAGCTTGGGCTGGGGCAGCGAGCAGAGTTTTGCCCGGGCGTCAAAGCGATAGCGGGCAATCATGCTCACCGGCAGGTTCGGATACCATCGCTCGCCCACATCGATGGCCGAAGTGAAGCCGCCCTCGATGATAATCCCGCGTACCGGCTTGTCCGCCGCGAGTTGCGCCGCCACCGCCGCACCGAGGGAGGATCCGAATACGATCACCGGCGGATCCTCGTCATCGTTGTACTTCGCGCGCACAACTTCATAGGCCGCCCGGGCATCGCGGTAGAGACCTTGCTCGGTAGGAATGCCCTTGCTCAAGCCGTAACCGCGATAATCGAAGATGAAAAGGTTCATGCCGAGTCCGTGCAATCCATCGATAACATCCATGCGGGTGCTGATGTTGCCTGCATTGCCGTGGCAATACAGGATAGTCCCGCGCGCCTCCGGATGCGCCACCCACCAGCCATGCAGCCGCTTGCCGTCCTCCGCAAAGAAAATCACGTCCTCAAAAGCCACCCCGATCAGTGAAGGATCGCCCTCCATTCTTCGCTGCGGCTTAAAGGTGTGCGTCCACTCAAACCGGCGGACGGCGGCATAGGCGATGGCGGCCAGAATAACGAAGATCAACGTCATAAACGAACAACATGGTCACTCATCAAGCTTCAAAAGCCCCCTAAGTTCAGCCTTGGCTGCGCAGCAAATCTTCATGGCTTCCTTGGCAGAAATTTTATCCGCGTTTTCCCCGGGATAGCGAAACTCCACAGCGTACGCAGATAGCTTGGAAAATCCGTCGCGCAAACTATGTAAACCCATATTTTCCGGACAAAGGGAGAGCAGTTGGACCAAATCATGGGTTTTGGGAATGATGATGCCGCATTCTTGTAACCACGCCTTTAAATATTTCTCCGTACTCTGCTGCGCGTGATAGCAAGCTGCATCGTAGTTGGGTTTTTTTCGCGCGCGAAGTTCGCGCTGGGCCGTGGTGAAATCACCTTCAGCTTTATCAACCCATTCAGCCGTGGACGGCTTCATAAAGAACTTTCCCGTTCAGGGCCTCCATGATGAAATAGTCATCCATGTTTAGCCGCTGTTGAATTTTCGCGGGGGTTCGAACGAGTAGATCAATTGCTATGTGGTCCGGTAATGAGCATCTGATTTCCGCGGCTTTGGCTGCGGCCGTTCCTTCATGTGGCATGATAACCAGAATGTCCAAATCGGAGTCCTTACCAGGATTTCCTTTGGCATAAGAACCAAACAATACGATTTTTTCCGGATGAAAATTATCCGTAATCGTACGGGAGATCGCGTTGATTTGATGCCTGCTGATCATGGCTTTATTCTACAGGTCAGATTTAGTACGTGTCCAGCCAGCGCTATTTCTTTTCAACCAATCCCGAACTTCTTCGGAAACGCCGACAAGATCCTCGCGCCGCTTTTTTCTACCACCACCGTGTCCTCGATCCGCACGCCGCCAATGTCCGGATCGTAGAGGCCGGGCTCGACGGTGACGACTTCGCCGGCGCGGAACACATGTTCGATGCGGCTGATGGAGGGCGCCTCGTGAATATCCAGGCCGACCCCGTGGCCGGTGCCGTGAAAAAATCCGCGCACCACGCCGTCCTTCACCGTCGTTTCATACCCGCGCTCATCGAAATAATCGCACACCGCCTGATGCACCTTGTCCGCGCGCATGCCGGGCTTGATCATGTCCAGGGCGAGCTGTTGCGCTTCGAGCACCGCCTTGTACATGCGAGCGAGCGCCGGTAAGGGTTTGCCTTTGCAAAAAGTCCGCGTGATATCGCCCCAGTAACCGCTTCGCTTGTGGCGCGGGAAGATGTCGATGACGATGCTCTCGCCCGACCGAAGTGGACCGTGTCCGCGCTCGTGCGGATCAGCCGCCTGCGCACCGCCGGCCACGATGGTATCGCGGGCGTGGCATCCCTTACGCAACAGCTCGATGTCGATTTCGGTCCGCAGCCGCTCCGAATCCAGCACGCTTCCCTGCCACCTCAACCTTCCATCCGCGCCCGCCACCGCTTCGGCCAGAATCACCCGTGCCCGCCGCATGGCGCTCACCGCTGCCCGTTGGGAGTCGGAGATCTTTTCCACTTCATCCGCGTGCTTCACCGCCCGGCCCGGATACAGCGAACCCTTTTCCACCACCACCTTCACGCCGTTCCGCTCGAGCACTTTCATCACCCCCGCCGGGAAAAAAGAACCCACCCGCACCCGACGGATGCCCTCGCGCCGCAACAGCGCCAGTGCCCAGTGCGAGATGCTGCGGCCGCGCTTTTTCGGTATCTTTATATCGTCGGGCAAAACCACCTCCACCCCCTTCGCCTCCTCGCGGGCCCGGCCGAATTCCAGCATCGGCACCACCAACGTCCGGTGCTGGCCAGCATCGAGAAAAACCACCGGGTCAACCGGCATGAAACCGCTACCGTAGAACAGATCGGCGCACTGATCCGCACCCTCCACCATAAGGGCCGGGACTGTTAATGATTTCGTCTTGTCAACCATTTAGTAAAACCATCCTGTTTAATTTTTTTACACCCATTTAAAACAGCCGAAAATTTCCCACATTTTCGACTTCACCCTCTGCAAATCATTGGCAAATATAGTCTTAACGATACCTACAATATATTGATGAATCAGAACGAATTACATCTATTTGTAGTGGTGCATAAAATTTATTCCGCTTGCACCTTTTTTTCTCTTGTCGCTTGAGCTCTTCGAACCTAGCTTCGGCGCGTTGCGGTTGGGGCAAGGAATCATCTTCTGTTGATAACTTGTCAATAAGCTGATGATCAAGGACTAAGGGATACGATGATCGCTTGTTGCACCGTCACCGGTTTGCCTGTGGGGTCGAATCGGTGAGGTGTCTCATCCCGGCGTAAAATTTGTTGTACTCACCATTTTCAAGGAAGGCAAACCACAGGAATGAACGCGGGGTCAGTTTGGTCTAAGGCATGCAAGCAACTGGGGGAAACCCTTTCAAAGGATGTGTTCGATCGCTGGATTGCGGTCATCGAGGTCAAGGAGCTAACCGGGGAAAAACTCGTCCTCGGCGTTGCCAATAATTTCTACCAGAACTGGCTGGAGGAAAACTACCTTCCGCTCATTCAGGATGCGGTTCAGGCCTGCTGCGACCAGCCCGTCGAAGTTGTGCTGGAAGTCGACCGCGGACTACCCCTTACGGACGAAGGCAGTTCGGCCCGCCAAAGCAAAAAAACCGAAGCTGACAAACCGCGCACTGAAGCGCCCGCTTCACGCCCGGTTAAATCCAGCGCGGTTTTGAATGCCAACTACACCTTTGAAAAATTCATCGTTGGCTCTTCCAACAGTTTTCCCCATGCCGCCTCCATGGCGGTAGCCCAATCGCCCGGCCGCGCTTACAACCCGCTCTTCCTTTATGGCGGTGTCGGGCTTGGTAAGACCCACCTTATGCAGGCCATTGGTAACTTCGCCATAGCCCAGTCCAAGGCCTCGGTCTGCTACGTTACCAGTGAAACCCTGCTGAACGAGTACATTGACGCGATCCAGAAGAAAGGGCTCGTCGCCTTTCGCAAGAAGTACCGCAACGCCGACGTCCTGCTCATCGACGACATCCAGTTTCTTGGTGGCAAGGAGCGCATGCAGGAAGAGTTCTTCCACACCTTTAACGCGCTCTTCGACCGCCACAAGCAAATCGTGCTGACTTGCGACCGTCCCGCGAGTGAAATTCCCGGACTCGAGCATCGCCTTGTCTCGCGTTTTGAATGGGGTCTAGTCACCGAACTCGAACTCCCCGATGTTGAAACCAGAATTGCCATTCTCCGCAACAAGCAGGAGCAGCTCAACATCAAGCTGCCCGACGAGATCATCAACTATCTGGCCGAAAACATCCGTGCCAACATCCGCCGTCTCGAGGGCGCGCTCATCCGCGTAGTATCCTTCTCGTCGCTGACCGGTAAACCCATCAATCTTGAGTCGGTTGAGTATCTTCTACGCGACACCCTTGACCAGGAGCAGCAGCAGGTGCTTACCATCGAGGAAATACAGCGCGTGGTGTCCGATTACTACGACATCCGCATGGGCGACATGACCAGCAACCGTCGCCCGCAGAGCATAGCTTTCCCGCGCCAGGTCGCCATGTATCTCAGCCGCGAAATGACCGGCCAATCGCTACCCTCCATCGGCCAGGCCTTCGGCAAGAACCACGCTACGGTTATGCATGCCTGCAAGACCGTGAACGAGCGGGTCAAAACCGACGCCTCCTTCCGGCAATCCCTCACCGTGCTGCAGCAGCGCCTCGCTCGCCGCGAACGCGCCGGGGTGTAGCGAAGACGTTGCCAACTTAAACGAACGCATCGGACTGTACGGACCAAACAGAAGCCGTTGAGCGAAAAATACCTCCCACTTGAACGTTGTATGTTGAATGTTCAACGTTGAACGTTGCCCAAAGGGCCTTGTGCATGACCTGTCAGCAAACCAACAACAACCTGTGCACCCTGTGTGATAACTTCGCTTCGGCTTTCTCGCTGTCGATAAGCTACCGGTTGCGCGCGTTTTTTCCACAGCGTTGTCATCACCCTAAACCCTTGTCATTGTGGGCTGCAGGATGGTTATTGATTCTATGCACAGGACATACTACTACTACGGATTACATAAACAAAAGATCGTAGATCATATAGACGTGTGAACAACGTTTGGAGAGCATCGCCATGAAACTGGTCACCAGCAAAGAAAGCATCATCGAGGGCCTGCAGAAGGTTCAATCCGGCATCAGTGCCCGCAGCCCGCTTGCCATCCTCAACAATGTGCATCTGCGCGCATCTGACGATCATCTCGAACTCACCGCCACCGACCTCGAAATCAGCGTACAAACCACCTGTGCGGCCACGATTCAACGCGAAGGGGGAACCACCCTTCCTGCCCGTCGCCTCTTCAGCATCATTCGCGAGCTGCCCCTGGACGACATTGAAATAAACGTCGACGAAAAAGATGTCGCCACCATTAAGTCCGGATCCTCCACCTTCAAAATAAACGGCATGTCCGAAGAGGAGTTTCCGCCCATTCCCGCCTTCGAAGGCGACCGTGCCTTTACCCTCGACCAGGGCGTCTTCAAGAAGATGCTCGCCGCCACCCATTACGCCGCCTCCACCGAGGAGTCGCGTTACATCCTCAACGGCGTGCTGCTCAGCTTCCGCGAGGAAAAACTCACCGTGGTCGCCACCGACGGACGCCGCATGGCCCTCTACGAGCAAAACCTCGAGTTCCCCGATCAGGCCGCCGGCGATCTCGTCATCCCGAACAAGACCGTAAACGAACTCATCAAAACCCTCGACGGCGAAGGCAACATCAAAATCACCGTTGGCGATAAGCAAGCTGCCTTCGCTTTCGGTAACATGTACATCGTCAGCAAGCTCGTTGAAGGAACCTTCCCGAACTTCCGCCAGGTTATCCCCGCCCAGTGCGAGGAACGCGTCAGCATCGAGCGCGAAATGCTGCTCACCACCATCCGCCGCGTCTCGCTGGTCAGCGACAAAACCAGCTCGGTCACCCTTGCCTTCGACAAAAACCAGGTCATCGTCTCCACCATCTCCGCCGAAGTCGGCGAGGCCAGCGAGTCGGTCGCCATCAAGTACAGCGGCAAGGCCATCGCCATCGCCTTCAATCCCGAGTTCATCATGGATTGCCTGCGCGCCCTCACTACCGACGAAGTGGCCATTGAGTTCAGCGACGACCTCAGCCCCGGCGTCATCAAGTGCGATGCGCCCTTCATCTACGTCCTGATGCCCATGCGCATCCGCTAAAGAAAGTTCCAATGGTTGGAACTTTTACCGCATACTTTTTCCAATGATTGGAACTTTTTGCGATGCCTGCCACACGAGACATCGCCTGCGGATTTGATGCCCTGCTGAAGGAAGGCGGCCACCTGCTCGACGGAAAACGCGTCGGCCTGGTCGCCCACGCCGCCAGCGTCGATCGCACTGGATGTTCCACTGCGCAACGCTTGCGTGAACGAATTGGCGACGGCCTCGCTGCGCTTTTCAGTCCCGAGCATGGATTTTCCGGCATTGCCGGCGCTGGCGAAAAAGTTGCCTCGGCGCGGCATCCGGTCTGGAATATTCCCATCCACTCGCTTTACGGCAAAACCCGTCGACCCACCGCCGCCATGCTGCGCGGACTCGACGTCGTCATCTTCGATCTGCAGGACTTGTCCATACGCTGCTACACCTACGTCTCCACCTTGCGCTACCTCCTCGAAGCCGCGCACGGAACCAAACTTCACATCATCGTCACCGACCGGCTCAATCCGCTCGCGGGTATTTTCGACGGACCGATGCTCGAGCCGAAACACGAAAGTTTTGTCGGCAACTTTCCCGGACCGCTCGTCTACGGCCTCACCGCCGGACAAGCCGCGAGGGTGCTGGTGAAGAAACTCAAGTTAAAGGTCAACCTCACCACCTTCGCCGCGCGTGGCGGCTATTTCACCGACCACCGCTGGGTCTCACCCTCGCCTGCGATTCGAACGCCGCATTCCGCCCTGTGTTATCCAGTCACCGTCGGCTTCGAGGCCTTGCCCGCCATCGACTACGGACGCAAAACCCTCATGCCCTTCGAGCTCATAGGCTCGCCGGAACTGAATGCAGACGATTTCTGCGACCAACTCGCCGAACACAAACTGCAGGGCGTCCAATTCCATCCTATCGTGTACGAACGTGAGGGCGTCGTTTACCAAGGCGCGCGCATCGCAGTTCACCGTCCCGGCATTTTTGAACCCGTCGCCACCGCCGTCACTGTGCTGTCCGTGCTTCAAAATATCCTTGGCGCGGAAAAACTCTGGAAGACAACCGGCTCCCGACCCGCCTTCTTCGACCAACTCTACGGCACCGCCAATGTTCGTCGTGCGCTTCAATCCGGAGTGCCCCTCGAAAAAATCATCGGCTCCTGGTCTTCCCAACTTGAACGTTGGATGTTGGATGTTGGATGTTGAACGTTGGCAAAGCCTTGATTCTTGCCGCCGGCTTCGGCACCCGCCTCTTGCCGCTCACCCGGGTTG
>JBMTVS010000059.1:0-11124 GCA_049451655.1 Kiritimatiellia bacterium
GCTGTATGGCCCGGTCCTGCGCACCGAGAATCTTGTTTTCGTATTCTTTAAGCTCGGGGGTAATGAAGCGCTCGGCATTGACCAAGGTCTGTTTGCGCTGATAGTCGGCGGGGGCCTGGTCGGCGTAGGATTTGCTAATCTCGATGTAGTAACCAAATACTTTATTGTGCCGCACCTTCAACGTCTTGATGCCGGTGCGCTCCTGCTCGCGCGTCTGCATCTCGGCCAACCAGTTTTTGCCTTTGCTGGAAGCATCCCGCAATTCGTCGAGCTCGGCATGATAGCCGGTTCGAATGATGCCTCCGTCGCGCAGGGCAACCGGCGGTTCGTCAACGATGGCGTTATCAATCAGTTCAACGACCCCGGGCAATGGTTTAATTTCCGAGCGGGTTTCCTGCAGCAGTGGCGCGGCAACCCGCTCCAGCGCCGCGAGCACCGCCGGCAGAGCCGCGAGAGAGCGGCCTAGCGCGCGAACATCGCGGGCATTCCCGGCTCCTGCATTCAGGCGGGCAATAAGGCGCTCAAGGTCTTTGACTTCAGCGAGCGCTTCGCGCAACTCATGCAGGGTCGGCTTGTCGCGGGTCAACGTCTCGACGGCATCGAGCCGGCGATGAATGGCATCACTTTGATTAAGCGGTCGCACCAGCCAGTCGCGCAACAGACGACCACCCATCGCGGTTCGGGTCGTGTCGATCACCCGCATCACGGAGGCGTTACCCTCGAGCAGGTCGAGGTTTCGCACGGTTGCCTCGTCAAGCAGCATGTAGTCGGCCGGATTTTTTACCCGCACCTGCCGGACATGATCGAGCGGGCGACGAAGCTGCTGCGCGACGTAATGCAGCACGGCTCCGCCCGCGCATACGCCAGCGGCGGCATCGGCCACTCCGAAACCATCGAGCGAATGCACCTTAAAATGGCGCAGCAGATAGTCGTACGCCGCGTCGTGATCGAAGGTCCAGTCCTCATAGGGGGTTACCGCAGCGGATGATGCGCCGGATAGTAATTCGCAGATGGACGGATCGTCGCGATGCTCGGCCGGCACGATACATTCGGATGGCTGGTAGCGAGCCAGGCTCTCACGGATGGCGGCATGACTATCGGATTGCTCCAGCCAGAAGGCACCGGTAGACAAGTCGATCAAGGCAAGTCCGATGTGGCGATCAACAGCAACGACGGCGGCGAGAAAATTGTTGCGACGGGCATCGAGCACTTGATCCTCGAGCACGGTACCGGGCGTCACCACGCGCGTGACTTCGCGGCGGACGATGCCTTTCACGGTGGCGGGATCTTCCATTTGCTCGCAAATGGCGACCTTCTTGCCGGCCCGGATAAGTCGTGACAGATAGTTGTCGGAGGAATGAAACGGCACCCCGCACATCGGCACGTTCTGGCGCTTGGTCAGGGCGATATCCAACACCGCCGAGGCGACCTTGGCATCGTCGAAAAACATTTCGTAAAAGTCGCCCATGCGAAAAAAGAGGATGGTGTCCTCGGGCAGATCATTCCGGATACGCCGGTACTGCTGCATCATGGGAGTGGACTTGTCAGACATGTGATTGACTATGCACGAAGCGACGCGGAGGTTTCAAGCGCGGGCGCGTCCCCGCGCGGGATGATCGCGATCAGGCCATCTTCATGGAAATATCGAGCGCCTTGACCGAATGGGTCAGCGCGCCGATGGAAATGAAATTCACGCCGGTGGCGGCGATGGCTTGAATGGTATCGAGCCGGACGTTTCCGCTGGCTTCGGTTTGCGCGCGATCACCAACCAGCTTCACCGCCTCCCGCATGACTTCCGGACGCATATTATCGAGCATGATGATATCCGCGCCGGCGGCCAGGGCCTCGCGCACATCGTCGAGGGTTTCCGTTTCGACTTCGATACGCGCGCCCGGCGCGGACTGGCGCAGCTTGGCCACCGCCGCCGTGATACCACCCGCCAGTTTGATGTGGTTATCCTTGATCATGGCGAGATCGCTCAACGTCATGCGATGATTTGTTGCGCCGCCACAGCGCACCGCGTACTTATCGAGAACCCGCAAACCGGGAACGGTTTTGCGCGTGTCGAGAATAGTCACCGGATAATCCTTCACCGCCGCGACAAACTCCGCGGCCATGGTGGCAATCCCGGACATGCGCTGAAGCAGGTTAAGGGCGAGACGCTCGCCGGTAAGCAGCGCTCGCTTGGTTCCCGCAATTTCCGCGATGAGATCGCCGGACACAACGCGATCGCCATCCTGCTTGTAAGCGGTGAATTCGATCGTCGGTTCAATGCTGGCGAAGACCGAGCTAGCCACCTCCAACCCCGCGATAGTGCCCTCCGCTTTCGCGAGCAATTTTGCCTCGCCCCGTTCATGCTCATCGAAGAGTCCGGTCGTGGTAATGTCGCCACCGGGCATATCCTCGTGCAGCCCCACGCGAATGATGTCCACGTAATCTTCCGGTTTTAAGGCGTCCATTTTTCAATCCTCGGTTCAGTTCCGCGACGGAGCGTAATGTGTCCCTCGAAGGCTTTATCCTCATCAGGGAAATCCTCGCGAATGTGGGCACCGCGTGTTTCCTCACGGTAGAGGGCGCAACGCGTGGCCAGCTCGCACACGCGCAGCATTTTGCGCAAGGCCCGTCCACCCCAGCAGTTCATCAATTCGCGATGTTCCTCGCGAATGCCCCGCAATTCGGCGAGGGCGCTACTCAACCCCTCTTGATTCCGGACGATGCCGACACGATCGGTCATGAGGTTGGAAACACGCAGCCGAAGCGATTTCACGAGTTCGTTATCCACCGGACGAAGATCGCGACGCGGAACATCATTGAGCATATCGTCGGTGGGTGGCCCCTCGTCCTTCATGGTCATAGCCCCGTCAATGGCGCGCTTGGCGAACACGAGACACTCAAGCAGCGAGTTGCTGGCCAATCGATTGGCCCCGTGCACGCCGGTACAAGCTGCTTCACCACAGGCGAATAATCCCCGGATACTGGTGCCAGCCATGCGTCCGGTGACGATGCCGCCAATCCAATAATGGGCCGCTGGTGCAACCGGAACCGGATCCACCGTTATATCGATGCCATGCGGGAGGCACGCCTGATAGACATTGGCAAAACGCCGGCGCACGAAATCGTGATCGAGATGCTTCATGGTCAGATAGACATGGTCGGTATGCTGCTTTTGCATTTCCTTGAAAATGGCGCTGGCGACCACGTCCCGCGGAGCAAGCTCACCGCGCGGATGATAATCTCCGACGAAACGACGACCACTCGCATCGATCACATGCCCCCCCTCGCCGCGCAATGCCTCGCTGATCAGAAAGGTTCCGCCGCTTTTCGTGAACAAGGCGGTGGGGTGAAATTGCACGAACTCCATGTCGCATACATCCGCGCCAGCCTGGTAAGCGAGCGCGATGCCATCGCCGGAAGAGGTCGGGGGATTCGTGGTGCGTCGATAAATGCCAGCGGCACCGCCGGTGGCGATGACCGTCGCCCGGGCCGAAAAGAAAACCGGTTCGAGCTGCTGATTGCGAAAAGCAAGCGCGCCCACGCAGCGGTTGTCTTGAATGACCAGCTCCGCGATCGTGGTGTTGTCGAACACCCTGATCTGATCGTTGTGAATGATGCGGGAAAGCAAGAAATCCACCACGGCGGCGCCGGTGGAATTACCTTGCGCGTGAAGAATGCGGCGGTGGCTATGACCGCCTTCAAGGCCGAGGCTGAGGCCGCGCGCTCCTTCGTCGAATTTCATGCCCAACCCGATCAGCTCGCGCACCCGTTGCACACCCTCGCCAACTAGAATTTCCACCGCGGCCTGGCGGCACAAGCCGCGACCGGCGGCAATGGTGTCATCGAGGTGATAGTAAGCCGAATCATCCTCGTCGATGGCGGCGGCAATGCCCCCCTGCGCCCAGTACGAACTGCTCTGCTGCAATGACGATTTCGAAAACAAGGCCACGCGTCCATGGCGTGATGCGCAAAAAGCGGCGTAGAGCCCGGCCAGTCCCGATCCAATAATCAGGAAGTCGAAATGTTCATGATGAACGGAAGTCGTCACGTCAGGAAATCCGGCGGGAAGGCCTTCAGCCGTTCCCGCCCTACAATTGGCGTGAAATTGTTTTTCTTCACCCGTTTTATTTCAGCGCATCGACAAGGGCTTTGGCGAAGACGGCTAGATCAACGGGGGTACGGGAACTGATAAGGTTTCCGTCAACAACCAGTGGTTCATTCAACCACGTCGCGCCGGCGTTGATCATGTCATCCTTGATGCCGACCGTACTGGTGGCCTTGCGTCCTTTCAAAATTCCGGCGGAGATAAGAATCCAACCGGCATGACAGATGAAGGCGATCGGCTTTTTCTGCTCGTCGAATTCCCGAACCAGACGAAGCACGTTTGCGTCGCGCCGTAATTTATCGGGTGCAAATCCGCCGGGCACCAGTAACGCATCATAATCGGCCGATTCGGCGTCGGCGATGTCGATATTCGCGGCACAGGGATAACCATGCTTGCCTTTATAAATGCGATTCGCCCCGGGTCCGGCTACGGCGACGTGCCAGCCTTCCTCCTCAAGGCGGATTTTTGGATACCAAAGCTCCAGATCCTCATAGATATCATCAACCAGGGTCAGGATTTTTTTCATGCAACGCTTCCTTGTTTCGATGCGAAGATAAACCCCGGCGGATGCTTCCGCAAATAAAGTTTGCCCCGGGCATTAATCGCGCGGTCTGGCGAGATGGTTGATGACGTGTCCGGCCATGAGGAGGCCAAACGTTCCGGTTACATGAGCCAGTGCGCCAAGTCCGGTATCACAGTTCGTTCTGACGCCGGGCTCGCGCGGATCGCAGGCATCACCGGCCAAACCTGATACGGGTTCGGGCGAGAAAACACTGGGAATACCGAATTTTTTGTCGCCACGCGGGAAATCAAACCACTTGCGCAGACGTTTGCGGATGAAGGCGAGCAGCGGGTCGTAGATGGTTTCGGATAAGTCGGCGACACGAATTTGCGTGGCATCGGTTTTTCCGCCTGCCGCCCCGCTGGCGATCACGGGAAGACCGCGCTGTTTGCACATGCCAATCAGTCGCGCTTTATGGGCCACGCCGTCAATGGCATCGATGACATAATCGTAGGTCGGCGCGAGGATTTCATCCGCGGTGGTTTTCTTGAAGAAAAGCGGGATGATGTTGACCCGGCAAGATGGATTGATGAGGGCTATCCGCTCCGCCAACGCCGCAGCCTTGGCTTGCCCAACGGTAGTACTCAACGCATGCAGTTGGCGGTTGATGTTGCTCACGCATACTTCATCCAAGTCCACCAGCGTAAGCGTACCGACACCCGAGCGAGCCAGCGCCTCCACCGTCCATGAACCTACCCCGCCCAAACCGACCACGCAGACGTGCGCGGCCGATAGTCGCTGCAAGCCATCCGGGCCTAGCAAGCGACCGACTCCGGCAAAGCGTGGATCAGCTTCGGATAATGGGGTTGTCGCGGTTTCGTTCACGGGGCATGAACTTAATCACTGGAAAATATTTTCCAACCCCGAAAGCGCGGGAATGCGTCCGTTTGATCATCGGGAAAGTTTTTGGCTTATAGGGCCAAGCTTGATGCGTTCATCCGTCATGCGAATATCAATGCAAGGATCGGCCGTTTTTTCCACCTGCCATCCAGCGGCAAGTTTCGCATTCAGTTGACTCGCAATCGCGAAAAACGAGTTTCCGTCGTTTCCTTCGAGATGATAGGTGGAAGGCGGTAATTCGAGTAATAAACGCCATAAACCATCAACGGTGTCTTCGAGAAACGAGCACGATGGGATCCAGCTATCGCTGGCCATGATTCGTCCCTGTTCTTCCTGTTGCCGGTAGAAAAAATCAACCATGTGATTGCCACCGCGGTGATGGCCTATTTGCCAGCCTATACGGGCGACGTAAGCTTCTGGATTTTCCGCGCGCACGATGCGCTCGCAGTCGGCTTTATAGCGACCGTAATCATCCTTGGCATCGGGCTCCTTGTCTGGTGAAAACGGTCCCGGCCGTGAACCATCGAAGACGGACACAGAGCTAATATACAGGAAGCGCATTTTGCGCCGGGCCGCCATCCCGGCCAGATGTCCTGCCCATGCCGGGGCACCCATAGCGAGATGAACGATGAGATCGGGCGCCTCGCCGTCGATAAATGCTTCGCCCTGTTTCTCGTCATCTATTGGAATAACGTCACGATCCCAACCGACAACGTTTATTCCTTCCGCGCGCAAACGTTTGGCCAAAACCGGAGCAACGGTTCCGTTCAATCCAGTGAGCAGTGCCTTTCGCATGGTTTTATTTTTATCCGTCACGACGCTTCCCTGAAAGATCTTCGATGATCATGTAGAGGCTGGGCACCAGCACGAGGCAGATGGCGCTGGAGAAGAGAATTCCGTAGCCGAGGGAGAGAGCCATCGGAATCATGAAGCGGGCCTGGCGCGAGGTTTCGAAAATCATCGGGGCAAGACCGCCGAAGGTGGTGATGGTGGTGAGCAGGATGGGACGGAAGCGGCGCACCCCGGCGTTATGAATGGCTTCATACGCATTCATGCCGTCGAGCTTGAGGCGGTTGGCGTAGTCGATGAGTACGAGCGAGCCGTTAATCACGACCCCCGCCAGGGCAATCATTCCCATGATACTGATGATACTCAGATTGTATCCCATAATGAGGTGACCTATCACCGCGCCGATGACACCGAAAGGAATACTCAACATCACAATCATCGGCTGGATGTAACTGCGAAACGGAATGGCGAGCAGGAAATACACAACGAACAGCACGCCGGCAAATCCCGCGCCCAAAGCCCGCACGCTATCGCGCATGTCAGCCTGGCGTCCTTCGTAGCCGTAACTCAATCCCGGAAAATCGCGCGCGAGTTGCGGGAGGATGGAGGCATCGATGACCGCCTGCACCTGACCGGACTCGCCGATGGGGTCCACATCGGCAGTGACCTGTAAGGTGCGGCGTCCCTCGCGGCGCTGGATACTGGTGTAGGCGCGGCCGCGCGTGATATCGGCGATATCCATCAGCGGCACATCACGACCGTCCGGCGTACGCACGAGAAAATTCTCGAGATCGTATTCACTGGCCCTCCGGTCCTCCGGCAGCTTGACCATGATCTTCACCTCGTTGCGCCCGCGCTGTTGGCGCATCGCCTCGACACCATAGAACGAAGCACGCAACTGCCTTGCCACATTCTCGGTGGTGAGTCCGAGGCTGCGTCCCTCCGGCTTGAGTACGAAGTCGAATTGCCGCTTACCCGCGGTATAGCCAGCATCGATATCCTTCACGTTCGGAAAATCAGCCAGCCGTTCCGCCAGTGCGAGGCTAGCTCGCTCCAGGGTGGGAATATCGCGGTGGCTTAACTCCACGGTAATCGACGCGCCAGAACCGGGCCCCCCGCGATCAGCTTGAAAAGAAATGGTTTCCACACCCGGAATGGAACCGGTTTCACCGCGCCACAGTTGGGTAAGCTTGGTTGTGCTGATGGGCCGGACCCCCGGGGGGGTGAGGTAGACGGAAATCTCGATTTCATTGTCGCGGATGCGTGAGAAAATGCCGCGGCTCAACTGCTCACCGCCGTTTTCATCGACCACCCGTTGCGCCGCTTGCACGAGCTTGTCGTTCACTTCATTAATACGAACCAGCGGACTGCCGAACGGCAAGGTGGCCGTGACCACCGAGCGGTTGGATTCAACGCGCGGCATCAAGATAAAGCCCATGCGACCGCTCGCCACTAATCCGAGAATGGTCAGCAACAACGCCAGCCCGGCCGCCACCGTTACGTAGCGCCAGCGCAGACACAAATCCAGAAAGCGGCCGAATTTGTTCTCGGCGAACCATACCAGCGATTGCCCGATAGCTTGCTGCCGGTGATGCAGAAACGCGGCGAATCCGGAGCGAGGTTTGCTGGAGACATGGGCGAGGTGCGAAGGCAGGATGAGCATCGCTTCAAACCATGAAATAACGAAGACGGATATGACCACGACCGGAATCACCGACCAGATTTTTCCCAGCATGCCGGGTACAAACATCAGCGGAGAAAAGGCGATGAGATTGGTCAGGATACTGAAGGTGATCGGAAGCGATACCTCGCGCGCGCCCACGATGGCGGCATCGACGAAGTTCAAGCCGCGCTGCCGCTTCTCGTAGATATTCTCACCAGCCACAATCGCGTCATCAACCACGATGCCGAGGGCGATGATAAACGCGAACATGGAAATCATATTGATGGAGACATCGAACGCGGGCAGAAAGAGAATAGCCCCGAGAAAGGAGATGGGAATGCCCATGGTGACCCAGAACGCGAGTTTGAACTCCAGGAAGAGACCGAGCATGCCGAGTACGAGCAATAGTCCAATGGCCGCGTTCTTGGTCAGCAGGGTCATGCGCTCGACGTAGATTTCCGACCAGTCGTTATTGATGATGTAGGAAACGCCCTCGGGCAGCGTCGGCTCGATTTCCGCCATGGCACGGCGCACCGCGCGCGCCACACTGATGGGTGTTTCGTCGCCGATGCGGTAAATCTCCATGCCGACCGCGGGCATGCCGTTAAAGCGCGCGAAGCGGTCAACTTCCTCGAAGTCATCACGCACGGTGGCAATATCGCCCAGCCGTAGCCGCGCCCCGTCCGGGGTTACCATCACCGGCACGTCGGCGAACTCGCGGGCCCAATCGCGTCGCTCCTTGAAGCGCATGAGAATTTCGCCGCTGTCCGTGCGCAGGCTACCTCCGGGAATCTCCACCGCGGTACGACGAACAATGTTCGCAATGTCGGCGAGGGTCATCCCGTAGGCACGCAAGGTCTCCGGCGTGACCTCAATTTTCATCTCGTACTCGCGCACGCCGTCGAGCTCGATTTGCGTGATGCCGTCCTCCTGCAAAAGGCGGTCGCGCACCTCCTCGGCTACCGCACGCAGGACCAGCTCGCTGGTGTTGCCGAAGACCTGCATGTCCATTACTTCACGGCGGCGCATGGCCAGCACCACTTGAGGGTCTTCCGCGTCCTCCGGCAGCGTGCTAATGCGATCGACCTCTTGCTGGATATCCTGATACGCCTTTTGCTGGTCGGCGTCGGCGAGCAGTTCCACCGAAACCGTCCCCGATCCTTCGCGGGCGGTGGAGCTGATTTGTTTCACGCCCTCGATGCCGCGCACCGCCTCCTCTATGGCAAGTACGATGCCGGTTTCGACCTCTTCCGGACTCGCGCCCGGATAAGCCACGCTGATGTTGACCATATCGAGCGAGAATTCGGGAAACACCTCTTGCTTGATGCGGGTGAGGGTGAAGATGCCGCCCAGCAGCAGGAAAATCATGATGAGGTTCGGCGTGACGCGGTTGTGCACCATCCAGGCGATGGGCCCGCGCTCCGTCAAGGCGCTGTTCGCTTTCGCGCCTTCGCTCACGGGCGCTCTCCGCCGGTGCCCGACGCGGCGGTGGTGAGCTTCATGCCCGCTACCGGCGCGGCCAAATCCGTGACCACCACACGCTCGCCTTCCTCAAGCCCGGACTGCACCAGTACGGTATGTTCGCCGCGAAATGCGATGTCCAGCTCGCGCATTTCCAGCTCGTCGCTTTCGTTCATCACCCAGATCTCGTGATGCGCCCGCAAGCGGTGACGGTCGAGCTCGATTACGTTCTCCAGTTCAAGACCCTCAATTTCCACCCGCACGAAATCGCCTATGAGCAAAGGCGCGGGACTCGACGCATCACCTTTGCCGAGCGGGTCATTAACTTCGATGAGCACTTGGGCCATTCGGCCGTTCTGTTCGAGGTCGGTCAAGCGACGGAGTACACGACCTTCGCGATGCCCGCTGTCGCCGGTCATTACCCGCGCAAGCGAACCCTGCTCGCCGGGTGAAGACGGAATATTCAGCCACTTCAATTGTCCCGCTGGTATCATCGCGGTAACCCAGTAGGCGTCAGCCGAGGTGAGTGTGGCGAGCGGCGTCGACGGCGATACCTGGGCGCCGATATCGACCTGACGCTCGCGGATGACCGCGTGAAAGGGCGCAGTGATGGTGGTGCGCTCGAGATTCAGTTTAGCCTGTTCAAGCGCGGCTTCGGCGCTGGCCAGGCGGGCCTGTGCGGCAGCGAGCTGCGGCTCGCGCAGAATCAGGGCCCGCTCTTCGGGGGACAGTTCAGCGCCGCCCAGCAACTCGAATTCCTTGCGGGCAATCGCTTGCTGCCCCATCTCCTGAGTCAACGAGCCTTGTGCAGCAATGCGCTCACTCTCCGCCTGACGAAGCCGTATTTCGTAATCGGCGGGGTCGATTTTTAGCAACATATCGCCCGCCTGCTTGATGCCGCCGGGAATAAGTTCGGGGCTGATTTCGATGACCGTGCCGCTCACTTGCGGATGCAAGGTGACTTCGCGGGCGGGCGAGACGCGACCCATCGCGGATATGAGCGCGAGAGCGTTGCCGCGGCTCACCGTTTCAACTTCCACCAGACGCGCGGTGCGCACCGGCGGCTTGCGTTCCGCACTGGGGGCGGTCTTGACCATGCCAATCATGATCAGCACGCCGACGGCAAGCACGACGAAGGGCAGGATGATTTTGAGCGAGAGCCAGATTTTCGGATGTTGTTTTTCCGCCGCGGTTTCGGGAATGGTCGAGTGTTGCATGAGATTTACTCCACGGTTGGATCAAGGGTGGCGGGTGATGGACGCTCGAGGTCAAATCCCCCCGACAAGGCGCGGCACAGGGCTACCCGGAATTCGCGCAGTTCACGTTCGGCGGCCAGCACGTTGCGTTCAAGATTTTGTTGCGACAGTTCGGCGGTCAGCACGCGCAGAAAATCGCCGATGCCGCGCAGATAGCGTTCGCGGGTTTGATCGGTAACCTGGGTAGCCAACTCGAGTTGGCGATGCAAACTGTCCAACAATTCTCGCTGGCGTTGCTCGCGCACGAGGGCGTTTTCGACTTCGCCCAACGCGGTGAGCACGGTTTGACCGTAGGTGTTAATCGCTTCAGATAGCGCAGCGCGGGCACGCTCGACCTCGGCGCGTTTGGCTCCGCCGTCGATGACTGGCGCGACCAGATTCGCAGCAAGGGTGGTGATCCAGTTCGAAAACAAATCGCTAGCTTCCGCTTCAGTAGAGGTGTAGCGGGCGGAGA
>JBMTVS010000060.1:0-10839 GCA_049451655.1 Kiritimatiellia bacterium
GCTTCGTGCTCACCTACATAATCTGTGTCCCCCTCGGCATCGCCAAGGCCCTGCGGCAGGGCAGCGCGTTCGATGTCGGTTCGAGCGTGCTGGTGTTCGCCGGCTACGCCATGCCTGCCTTCGCCCTCGGCATGGTATTGAAGATGTTGCTGTGCGGCACGGTGGACGGGTTCTGGTCAATCTTTCCGGTGGCGGGTTTCGAGTCGGAAAACTTCGCCGCGATGTCATTTGGCGAGAAGGTCACGGACCGGTTCGAGCACATGTTCCTGCCGCTGATCTGCTACATCTCCGGCAACTTTGCGGTGCTGACCATGCTCATGAAAAACTCGCTGCTCGACCAGATTGGCAGCGATTACATCCGCACCGTGCTGGCTCGCGGCGGCACCTTCCGGCGCGCGGTGTGGGGGCACGCTTTTCGCAACGCGCTGATTCCAGTCGCCACCGGCTTTGGCGCCATCCTGACCCTCATGTTCGCGGGCTCGGTGGTCATTGAGCAGGTGTTTGAAATTCCCGGCATGGGACGGCTCAGTCTCGAGGCCATCGTGGGGCGCGATTACCCGGTGTTCATGGCCATCCTCGCCATCACTTCGCTGCTTGGCCTTCTCGGCAATGTCTTGTCCGACCTCTGCTACGTGCTCATCGACCCCCGTATTCACTTTCGCAAATGAACCCGCTGGCCCGTAAACGCTGGAACCGTTTCCGCCGCCACCGGCGCGGTTTTTATTCCATGTGCCTTCTGCTGGGGTTGTATGGCGTCAGCCTGTTCGCCGAATTTATCTGCAATGACCGGCCTCTTTATGTGCGCTACGAGGGGCGTACCTATTTTCCCGCGCTGAAGTTTTATCCCGATGACACCTTCACCGGGAGTGGCCTGCTGACGCGGCCTGACTACAAGCTGATCCGCGAAAGCGATCGCTTCCGCGCAAACCCGGATAATCGCATGGTCTTCGCGCCGTTTCCGAACGGCCCGTATGAAATCATCCGGCCGGAAACGTTGCGGGATGAGGAGCAGGTCGAAATCACGCTCGTCGCCACGCCGCGTGTAGGCAGCGTGAACGTGGACGGCAATCTGGCGGTCACCCGCTCTATGGCCGCGGATTATTTCCTGCCGATGGAGGGTTGGGCGCTTCCGGTGGCGCTGCAGGAGACGGTTGCGGCGCGCATGGCAAACCGGGAAATGCCGGCCTACAGCGCGGTGGTGACGAATCTTACCGATGCAAACCTGGTCGCCGAGTTGAGCATGAGTCGTTTTCAGCCGCGGAGCCGTCCGCCGCGGGATGTGCGCCTGACCTTTCGCGAAGTGTCCGCCGGCGATTCGGCGGTCAAGCAGTTCGTGTTTAATGCGGCGCTGGAGCTGACTACCGATGATGAGGCCTTTTGGTTGGCGCTCGATGACGCCACCCGCGACGCGATTTCCAGCACCGCCCGGCTAGCCCATGCGGAAGGATTATCCGTGGCGGCGCCAATGGTCATTGATGGCGTGGAGTACGCGGTGCGTATCCAGCGCAATGATGTGCAGTGGCCTTTCCGTCCAGCGAAGTCGCACTGGATGGGCATCGATAACGCGGGGCGCGATGTATTCGCGCGCATTCTCTACGGGCTGCGCACCTCGATGACCTTCGGTCTGCTGCTGGTGGGATTCTCGATGGGCTTCGGCATTATCATGGGGGCGCTGCAGGGTTATTACGGCGGCAAGGTGGATTTGATTTCGCAGCGCATCATTGAAATCTGGAGCACCATTCCATTTTTATACGTCATGATTCTGTTGGGCTCGATGTATGGGCGAAGCTTCAGCCTGTTGCTTTTCTGTTACGGCATCTTCAACTGGATTGGCATTTCGTATTACGTGCGGGCGGAGTTCCTGCGATTGCGCAACACGCCTTTTGTCGATGCAGCGCGTTGCCTCGGTATCTCCGCGCCGCACATCATGTTTCGCCATATTCTCCCCAATGCGCTGACGCCGATTATTACCTTTTTCCCGTTCTCGCTGGTCGGCGCCATCGGCTCGCTGGCCATTCTCGACTACCTCGGATTCGGCCTCCCGCCGCCCACGCCGAGCTGGGGCGAGCTGCAGCAACAGGCGCAGGCCTTTCGCTGGGCCTGGTGGCTGATTTTATATCCGTCGCTGGCCCTCTTCGTGGTGATGCTCCTCGGCGTCTTCATGGGCGAGGGCGTGCGGGATGCTTATGATCCGAAACCAGTGATGAGGATGGAATGATTTTGGATTTTGGATTTTGGATTTCGGATTGGATGCCTGAAGGATTTCGCGATGCATTCTGCATGCGTGGTTTGTTTGCCGGTATATGGCCCGTGAGTGGGAACCCGGCTGGAAGATCAAACGACAATTTCAGCCCTGCAAATTTTCTTCAATCCGCAATCGCAAATCAAAAATCCAAAATCCGCAGGTTTGCTTCATGACCTCGCCGCTTCTTAATGTTGAAGACCTCGTGGTCACGTTTCGCACCGATGAAGGATTGGTGCGGGCGGTGGATCATGTCTCGTTCGAGGTGATGCCGGGCGAAGTGCTGGGTATCGTGGGGGAGTCGGGATGTGGAAAGTCGGTGACCGCTATGAGTTTGCTTCGCCTGATTCCGCAGCCGCCGGGGAACATCGAATCCGGCAAGGCCTGGTTTGGCGGGCGTGATTTATTGTCGCTGCCCATCAAGGAGCTGCGCGCTATTCGCGGACAGGAAATCGGCATGATTTTTCAGGAGCCGATGACCGCGCTGTCACCGTTGCACCGGGTGGGGCGGCAGTTGGTGGAGACGCAACAGTTTCACCGCTCCATCGACCGCAAAACCGCTTGGCGCATCGCCACCGAGTGGCTGACGAAGGTAGGCATTCCCGATGCGGAGGAGCGGATGTATGCCTATCCGTACGAGTTGTCGGGCGGCATGCGGCAACGGGTTATGATTGCCATGGCGCTCATGCTGGAGCCGAAACTGGTCATCGCCGACGAGCCTACCACGGCGCTGGATGTGACCATTCAAGCGCAGATCCTCGACTTGCTGAAGGCGATGAAAAGCCGGGACACGGCGGTGATCTTCATCACCCATGACCTTGGGGTGGTGCGCGACATGTGCAACCGCATGATGGTGATGTATGCGTCGGAGGTGGTGGAGACGGGCACGGTCGATGAAATCTTCGCGCGGCCCGCGCATCCTTACACCGAGGCTCTGCTGAAAGCTAATCCGGCGTTGGCGGGCAAGGCGAAGCGTTTGGAGACGATTCCGGGGCAGGTGCCCTCGGCGCTGAACTACCCTGCGGGTTGCCGTTTTCGCGAGCGGTGCCGTTATGCCATCGCTGATTGTTCATCCACGCATCCTGCGTTGAGCGCGATGGGTGGGCGTTCATCGCGTTGCATCCTCTCGGACGGGCGGCTCAAAAATGGGGAGGCCTCATCATGACCGATGCGTTGCTTGATCTGCGCGATGTACACGTCTGGTTTCCGGTCCGGCGCGGTGTCTTTTCCCGGGTGCGTGGTCACGTTAAGGCCGTTCAAGGGGTGAATCTGCAGGTGCGGCCCGGCGAAGTGGTCGGGCTGGTGGGCGAATCGGGATGCGGCAAATCCACCCTGGCCCGTGTGGTGATGATGCTGCAGCCGCCGACACAGGGCGAGGTGCGCATTCACGGCAAAAACATTTTCACGCTCAACGGCGACGAGATCCGCGCTATCCGTCGCGATGCACAAATCGTGTTTCAGGATCCCTACGCCTCGCTCAATCCGCGCATGCCGGTGTATGAAATTGTCACCGAGGGCATGGTCGCGCACGGCCTCATCAAGCCGCGCGAGCAGGAGGCGTCCGCGAAAGATCTACTGCGCGATGTCGGTATCGGCCCGGAGGCGCTCTACCGCTATCCTCACGAATTTTCCGGTGGCCAGCGCCAGCGCATCTGTATTGCCCGGGCGCTTTCGATGAAGCCGAAGCTCCTGATCTGCGACGAGGCGGTCAGCGCGCTGGACGTTTCCGTGCAGGCGCAGGTCATCAATTTGTTGCTTGAGCTCAAGGAAAAATACGGGCTTTCCTATCTCTTCATTTCCCACGATTTATCCGTGGTGAAATTCATCGCCGACCGGGTCGCGGTGATGAAGGCGGGCCAAATTGTCGAGGAGGGCGCGTGCGAAGAAGTTATGGAACGCCCGCGCCACGACTACACGCGCATGCTGCTGGCCTCGGTGCCGGGCCGGAAGTAAACGGGATTCATTTCGGGCGGAGCAAGTAATGCCCGACGTACCATTCCTTGCCGCGGCGGTAGCCGAAAAGTTCCGCGCAGGCCATGAAGAAGAGACGCCAGTAGACCCACCAGGTTTTCCAGTTTTCGCCATAGGCTTCTTTGAAGAGCGGGGTGAGTTCAGGACGTTGGGCATCCATTTTATCCAGCCAGGCATTGAGGGTCTTTTCGTAATGAACGCCATTGACCGCCCAGCTTTGCTCGATCTTCAGGTCGTCCGGGAAGTGCGAGAAGATATCGAAGGATGGCATGAGGCCGCCGGTGAAGAAGTAGCGGGCCATCCAGTCGTTCTCCTCGCCGGTTTCGAAAGGGTAGGCGTAATGGTCATGAACGAAGATATGCACGAAGAGTTTGCCGTCCGGCTTGAGCCAGCCGCGCACGCGATGAAGCAGCTCGCGATAATTGCGCATGTGCTCGAACATTTCGACAGACACCACGCGGTCGTAGGTGGCGGGGGCCTTGAAGTCGTTCATGTCGCAGGTGATGATCTCGAGGTTGGATAATCCCTCGCGTTTGGCTTCTTCGTCAATGTACGCCTTCTGGGTGCGGGAGTTGGAAACGGAGGTGACCCGGCAGTTGGGAAAGCGTGCGGCCATGTAGAGGCTGAGCGAGCCCCAGCCACAGCCGAGTTCTAGGATTTCCATGCCATCCTGAATGCCGGCACGTCCAACCGTGAGGTCGAGCATGGCGAGTTCGGCACTATCGAGATCACGCACTTCGGGCGGCCACAGGCAGGAGCTGTACTTCAGGCGATGCCCGAGCACTTTGAGGTAGAAGTCAGTCGGCACTTCGTAATGCTGTTCGTTGGCGGCATCGGTGTGGATGGCCAGCGGGCCTTCGCGCATGGAAGCGATGAAGGTGTCCTTACGGTTTGCGGTTTTTTCCTGCGCAAGGCGGTCGGTTAGGAGGCGGCGGATACCGAGGCGGGTGACAGCGTCGGGGATGAGTCCGGCTTTGAGTAGTGAGAGGTACCACATGATCAGGTTGCCTTCTTTTTGAACCAGGGCACGAAGGCGCTGGTGGTTTGCTGGTAGCGGCGGTAGAGGTCGCCCTTGCTCTTGAGCGATTGCTGCTCGGTGTAGGGGATGCCGGTGACTTTAAAGAGAAACACAAGCATGAGGGCGGGGCAGATGATGGCGAGCCATCCGAGCGGCGATGACCACGCGAAAATCGCGATACCAACCCAGATGAGCCATTCGAAAAAGTAGTTCGGATGGCGCGAATAGTTCCACCAGCCGGCCTCACAGACCTTGCCGCGATTGGCCGGGTCGCGCTTAAAGCGGTTGAGCTGGCGGTCGGAAGCGCCTTCACCCAGCCAGGCCAGCAGCCAGATGGCGGCGCCTGTCCACTCGAGTACCGTGACATCCGCGCGTTTATTCAACATGGCGATGAGGAACGGCACAGAGAACAAAACGGCGGCCGCGGCTTGAAACTGGAAGAAGATGAAAATCTTGAATTCGAAGCGGGGTGCCCACTTTTGTCGCAGTTCGGTGTAGCGGGCGTCCTCGGGTTTGCCGTGGGCGCGGCGGTGAATGTGCCAGGCAAGGCGTCCGCCCCATATGGCGGCCATGAGCAGGGCAACGACGGCTCTCGGATTGTCCCATTTTGAGATCAATAGAAAATACATGCATACGAGCAGGGGGATGGTGGCGGACCAGCCTACGTCGACGATGCCGGCATTACGGGTCTTGCGCTGAACCACCCACAGGGCGGAGAAAACCACAAAGGCCAGCGCTGATGCGTACAGAATGATTGTGATCATGGCTTATTATTCCCTGTGGAAATTTTCCCGGCAAGACTTCGCAATGGTGAAATGAGTATCCGCGCAACAAGCCAAGTCGCTGGTAACGCGACAATCAACCAGGCCGCGATGCCGCGCAGGGCGAGGCCGCCGAGGTTGCGGGCGGCTGTGATGAAATCCTCGGTAAACATCGCGCTGATTTCCTCGATAGAAAGTGTGAGGGGAAGTTGGCCGAAGATGATGTTGCCGAGCTGGAGGAAGGGAATAACCAGTACAATCTGTAACGGATAGACCAGCCAATTCATGGCCTGCATAGCGATGTGGTTGAATTTGAAGGCAACACCGGCGACACCGCAGAGCGCGGTAGTAGTGCCAAGAATGGGGAAGACACCGATTAGCGATCCCCAAGCCATGCTTTGCGCAAGTTTTTCCGGGGTGGCGCCTTGTTTGAGTTGTCCGATGAGCGGATCAATCAGGCGGCGTCGCCAGAAGGACGGTGTTGGAGCCGATGCGTCATCAACCTCCGCTGTTAACCGTGCCGGTTGACGGTTGCTCTGATTCATCTGGTAATCCTTGGTCATCGTTTCCTGCGGGAATCGTGCGCTTAAATGTGAGCATACTATCAACCCAGGCCAAGGTCTTCGTCCAGTTAATGTCGTGCCGCTTTTGTTTGTCGTCGCTCCACTTGTCCGAGCGTTTTTTGCCCGTGGCTGAGCCTGTTGCATCGCTCACGGAACCTACAGTAGCCGTGCCGGCATCGACAACCGTGTCGACCGCGCCCTGGCCCACGGCCGCCACTGAATCGATCAAGCCACCGCCAGCTTCCTTGACATCCAGGGTGGCTACGCCTTTGACCGTTTTTAGAAGTCCTTTACCCACACCTCCCACTATATTTACCGCGCCTTCACCAACTGCGGCGGTTACATCGAGGGCACCTTTTCCGAGAGCTAATCCTGCTCCGGTTATATTAGCGGCGGTATGACCGAAAAGGTTGGCAACCCGGCTGAAAGCGCCAAGCAGGGCCGTGCCTGTGTAAAATATGGGTTCGTCGAGGGTGCCGCCAACATGAATCGGGAAGACTGCTTCGGCGGTTTCAACTTCGGCCACGAAATCGAGCAGATTGGTGGCAATTTGTAACTGTATCAGTGTGTCCATCACGCTGCCACCCAGTGTGGTTTTAACCCCGGGGGCCACCATCGATCCGGCGGCATCCAATTCGATGCCCGTTAAGGTGATGCCGGCAATCAGGGATGGGGTATTATCGATTGGCAATGGGCCAATTCTGGCTTTTAAGTCAAGGTGCGCTGAAGGCGTTTCGGCATGTTCCAGCGTACCAGACAAGCGAACCAATCCAGTAAAATCGTTAACATCCACGGGCTCTCGTACGTTCAACGTGACATTCTCAACCCCTAATTCCGCTTTTCGCAGATTCAAAGCTGCAGGTTTTTCGCCGCTCCAGTCCTGATAAGTGAGTGCCACGCTGTAAGCCGTGCACTTTTCCAAGACCGTCATGATGCCTTCCCCGGCATCCGATTCGGTTGCGCTTTCATCAACGATTGTGGATTCGGCCGAACCGGTCAGCCTGGAGATCTTCATGACCGCGTTGCTATCTGTAATCAGGGTTATGGCAAGGTCATCGATGAGAATATCCTGAAGATGCAACTTACCGGTCAGTAAGGCGGTGACGCTGAGGTTTACCCGGCAAAAAGCCAGATCGATAAATGGATCCTCCCCGAATCCATCCGGTTGGTTAATGGTAAGACCTCGAATAGTTACCGTTCCGCCGAAAAGGTTGATGTAGAGGCGCTTCAGACTTGTTCCGGGTTCGAGCGAGGACGCGAGTATTCCTCGCGCAATGGGCGTGGCCACGATGGCGAGGACAATTTGTATGGCCAGCAGTATTCCGATGAATATCGCGATGATCGATTTTGCTTTCCGGTACCTTTGCTTCACGTTTTCTCCTAAAAGCATCAAAAATACACTTCCGGGGTTGTAACCGTCCAATACCCTTTACCGGGTGGGTGCCCGGCTGGTATGCGCTCTTTTTGTTTGTCGGAGATGTAGGCTTGGGCTACCGTTTTCGTTCGCTAAAGAAATCAAGATCGACACGTTTAATGAGAATTTTATCAGGCATACAGCCCTCCGGTAAGCTCCACCTGGGCAACTATTTTGGCATGATGAAGCCTGCACTGGCCCTGCAGGAAAAGGGTGAGGCCTTCCTGTTTATAGCGGATTACCACGCCTTGACCACCGTGCGCGATCCGGCGGTTTTGCGCGAGGCGACGCGGGACGTCGCGCTGGATTTTCTGGCCTGCGGACTGGATCCGCATCGCACGGCCTTCTATCGCCAGAGCGATATCCCGGAAGTGACCGAGTTAAGCTGGTTGCTCTCCATTGTGACGCCGATGGGTTTGCTCGAGCGGTGTCACTCGTATAAGGACAAAACCGCCCACGGTATCGCGGCCAGTCACGCGCTTTTTGCGTATCCGGTGCTGATGGCGGCGGATATTCTTTCCGTGAATGCGGACATCGTGCCGGTAGGACGCGATCAGAAGCAGCATCTGGAGGTCACCCGCGACATCGCGCAGAAGTTCAACCTTCAATATGGCGAGGTCTTTAAGATTCCCGAACCCAGTATCGTGGATCATGTCGCGGTGGTGCCGGGGGTGGACGGGCAGAAGATGTCCAAGTCCTACAACAACACCATTGATATATTCGCCAGCCCGAAGGATGTCCGCTCGACCATCATGCGGATTATTACCGACAGCAAGGCGCTCGAGGATCCGAAAGAGCCCGAGGGATGCAATGTTTTCAAGCTCTTCAAACTTTTCGCCACCGACGAACAAGCTGACGAACTGGCTGGACGCTACCGGGCGGGCGGCATGGGCTATGGCGATGCCAAAAAAGCCCTCTATGCCGCTTTCGAGGAGCATTTCGAGCCGCTGCGGCGTAAGCGCGAGGAGCTCGCGGCAAATATGGATCATGTCGAGAACGTGCTGGCGGACGGAGCCCGTCGCGCTCGCGAGCAAGTGCAGCCGTTGCTTGAAAAGGTACGGCGTGCGGTGGGTCTGGATTGATTCATGACCACCACCGATCCCTACAAGGTTGAACTCGATGTGTTCGAGGGTCCGCTGGACCTGCTGTTGTACCTGATCAAGCAGGACGAGGTGGATATTTACGATATCCCCATTGCCCGCATTACCGACCAATACATGCAGTACCTCGACGTCATGAAGATGCTCGACCTCAACATTGCGGGTGAGTTCATCGTCATGGCCGCTACGTTGATGATGATCAAGAGCAGAATGTTGCTGCCGGTGGAAGAGCGACCGGAACTCGAGGACGAGGAGGATCCACGCTGGGATCTGGTGCGCCAGCTCGTCGAATACAAGAAGTTCAAGGACGCGGCCTCACATCTTGGCGATCTCGAAGCCATGCAGGAAAACATGTTCGCGCGCACTGGCGAGGGTATCCAGCTTGGGCCCGAGCCTGATGTCGCGCTCGAGGATGTCAGTATTTTTGATCTCATCCACGCCTTCAACGAAGCCTTGCGCAAAGCACCGCGCGAGGAGCTGAAGGAAATCTTCGCGGAGAAATTCACGGTCGCGGAGAAGGTCGATGTCATCATGGGGCTCATGCGGACCAAAGGGAAGGCGAGTTTATCTCGTCTGCTGACCGGCATGACCCATCGCTACGAGATGGTGTGCACCTTTTTGGCTATTCTTGAGTTGATTCGCTTGAAACAGGTGCGGGCAAGGCAGAGCGATCATTTCGGCGATATTGACCTGGTGCCTGCGGATAACGAATAGAGGGATGGTTTATGTCTGATATTGATGTCATTCCAGAATTGAAGCAAATCGTGGGTGCTTTGCTTTTCGCGGCACGTGAACCGGTGAACATCGCAACCATCCGCAAGACGTTGCGCGATGCGGCCAAACAATACGAGGGTCCGGTCAAGGATTTCGAGAAGGCGAGCGAGAAGGATATAACCGAGGCCGTTGAGCGCCTCAACGCTGACCTCAAACAGGCCAAGGCAGGTATCCATGTTGGCGAAGTCGCCAACGGTTTCCGTCTGCAGAACGATTTGAATTGCGGCTTATGGATACGTCAGATGCACGATAAGGGACGGGCGAATCGCCTGAGCAAACCGGCCCTGGAGACACTGGCGATTATTGCCTATCGTCAGCCCTGCACGCGCCAGGAAATTGAGGCGGTGCGCGGAGTACAAGTCGATGCCATCATGAAGAACCTGATGGAGTTGCAGCTGGTTAAGGCTGCGGGTCGCAGCGAGCTACCCGGCAAGCCTTGGTTGTTCGCGACCACGCAAAAGTTTCTGGAGTATTTCGGTCTGAAAAATTTGAACGATTTGCCCGGCACCGAGGAGTTGCGCCGGATGGAGAAGGCTCAAGCCGAGGCCAAAAAGAACGAGGCCATTGAGGCGGCCAAGGATGATGAAGGCGGACAACAACTTGAACTTTCCGCCGCAAGCGAGGAGGAACAGTCCCGCGCAGACAATGAAGCGGCGATGTCGGAGGAGTTGACGGGAGATGGTGATGATGTCGATGGAGTGGATGACATCGCTGAAGTCGTAGAGGAGGTCGTCGAAGATGATGACGACGAGGACGAATACGACGACGAAAATGAGGATGAATTCGAAGATGATGATGAAGACGAATTCGACGAAGATGATGAGGGTGGCGATATCTCTGGGCTGTCCGAGAATACCTGGCGCATCGACGGTGATACCGCTATTGATCGTATCAATGAGGCCTTCGACCTTGACATCCCGAACGATGAATTCGACACCATCGGTGGCTTAGTCTCGCATGACATGGGACATGTACCCAAACGGGGTGAGTCTTATG
>JBMTVS010000061.1:0-10777 GCA_049451655.1 Kiritimatiellia bacterium
ATGACCACCAAGGAAGAGGATTACGTCGAGCATGTGTTCAGCGCCTCCACCCACGACTATTTATTGTTCTTCACCAACGCCGGACGCGTGCACTGGAAGAAAGTCTACGAGGTGCCCGAAGGAACCCGCACCTCACGCGGCAAGGCCATCGTCAACCTGCTCGAAATCACCGGCGAAGAAAAAGTCGCCACGCTGATTCCCACCCGCGATTTTCCGGAAGACCAGTGTCTGGTCTTTGCCACCGCGAAGGGCACGGTCAAGAAAACGCAGCTCGCCGCCTACAGCCGCCCGCGAGCCGGCGGCATCATCGCCATCGATATCGAAGAAGGCGATCGCCTGATCGGGGTGCGTCATACCAAGGCCAATGACGAGTTGATGCTGGTGACGCGGCAGGGCATGAGCATTCGCTTCAACGAGAGCCAGTTGCGCAATCAGGGTCGTGACACCATGGGCGTGCGCGGCATCCGCATCGGCGGCGACGATGACGCCGTGGTCAGTGTCGAAGTGGTCGAGCCGGGCGGCACCTTGTTGTGCGTCAGCGAAAACGGCTACGGCAAGCGCACCTCCTTTGACGAATACCCGACCCAGAATCGGGGCGGCAAAGGCGTGATCACCATGAAGACCAGCGAGCGTAACGGACTGGTGATCAGCGCACACACTGTTCACGAGCACGAGGCCTTGATGATGGTCACCGCCAAGGGCGTGATGATGCGCTTCGCCATCGACGGTCTCCGCACCATCAGCCGGAATACACAGGGCGTTCGCTTGATTAACATTGATGAAGGGGATACGTTGGTCTCAGCGACCCCGGTCGAGGGAGATGACGAAGAAGATATACCGGAAAACCCTGCCGTAGAAACCGAAAAGGAATCAACATGAAGAAGCTAGTCATGATCATGGCCGCCGGTGTGATGCTGGCCGCAAATGGTGCCCGCGCCGAAGAAGAATTCAAGATTACCGGTGATCCCGCCAAGGGCGAAGCGGCCTACAAGATGTATTGCGTAGTCTGCCATGGCGCCGCTGGAGCCGGTGACGGCGTCGGCGCTGCTGCCCTCAACCCCAAGCCGCGTGCGTTGAATGACAAGGACTACATGGAAGGCTTGACCGACGCGCATATCTTCAAGGTCATCAAGGAAGGTGGTCCGTCGGTAGGATTGTCTCCCATGATGACCGCATGGGGCGCGGTCTTGAAGACCGACGAAGCCGTCCACGACGTCGCGGCATATGTGAAGACGCTGTCGCAGTAACCTGCGATTCCAGTCCCACAAAACCGCTTCAAAATCGCAAATCGTCCGCCCGCACCTCAGCCCAACAACGCCCCCAGCGCCGACTCCAAATCCGGATGACGGAATTTATATCCGGCGCGTAGCAGTTTATCCGGCTCGATGCGGGCGCTGGAAAGGAACGTTTCGCGTCCCATTCCGCCGGGCAGGGCGTTCAATACAAAGGCGGGCACCGGAAAAATCGCAGGACGATGCAAGGCGCGGGCCAGCGTCTTTGTGAATTCCTTGTTGGTCACCGGCATGGGTGCGGTTCCGTTGACCGGCCCGGTCAAAGCCGGCGTTTCCATGGCAAACAGGATGGCATCGACCAGGTCGGAGATGCTGATCCAGCTCATGTATTGACGCCCGTTACCAAGGATGCCGCCCAAGCCGAGCTTGAATGGCGGAAGCATCTTTTGCAGGGCGCCGCCCCGGGTGGAGAGCACGACGCCGATGCGCATATTCACCACGCGAATGCCGGCGTTGCGGGCAATCACTGTTGCGTCTTCCCATTCACGGCAAAGCTGGGCTAGGAATCCCTGACCCGGTGCGGCCGATTCGGTGAGGCGCGTGTCGCCGCGATTGCCATAGAAACCGGCGGCGGAGGCGGCGATGAAGATGGAGGGGCGGGGGCTTAGGCCGGCGAGGGCCTCCGAGAGATACTCGGTCGCGGTCACCCGGCTTTTGTGAATGCGTTCTTTTTTCGATGTCGACCAAAGGCCGAGGATGTTCTCGCCCGCCAGGTGTATGACTGCCTCTATGTCCCTCAGCCGTGTACGTTCGATGCTGCCGGATACCGGATCCCAGACCACGTCGCCACGCGAACGATCTGGTTCGCCACGTACCAGCCGCACCACATAATGTCCGGCCGCGGTTAAACTCTTCACCACTTCGCTTCCAACCAAACCGTTGGAGCCTGTAACTAAAACTTTCATGCGCCCAAGATAGCGCAAATAGAGAGCGTTTGCCACCAGCCACTTGAGCGCATCGCTGCGTGCCAATATTCTATTCGAGGGCACGCGCGAGCGCGGCCCCTACGGGGTGGTGGCAGCTTTCGTAGGGGCTCCGCTTGCGGAAGCCCGTGATACTGAAGAGACGGTGAATAGTCGGAACGCTGAAGGGGATTGTCACGCTCGAGGGGGACAGGAGCTTCGCGCGGTAAATTGTCCTCACATCTTCCGCAGGCACGCGCGAGCGCGGCCCCTACGGAGTGGACCCGGACGGGGACATAGAACATTTCCAACGACTGGAAATCCGGCCCGAAATTTTTCCAACCCTTGGAAATCAACAACTTATGCAAGGCGGCATATTGTATGTCCCTTTATCGCTGGAACGCTGAACACCGACACTCCGAACGCCCCTCTTCCTGAATCCTATCGCCTCTGGCCGGATAAAATCCTATAAACAACCCCCATGATGAATCGCGATAACATCTATGTCCCTCCCGGCGGGCCGCCGCAGGGGATTGCTCCGAGCCGGGAAATTCACGCCGCGATGGGGACAGACAATATTTTCCGCATGTGCGCGGATTTTTACGCGGAGATCGAGCATTCGTCAGTGCGGCATCTTTTCCCTGAGGATCTGCCGGAGGCTTCCAAGAAAATCGCCGCTTTTTTTGTCGGCCTGCTGGGCGGACCGCCACTTTTTCATGAGCTGTACGGTGACCCGATGATGCGGGCCCGGCACATGAAATTTCCCATCGATGAAGCAGCCCGGCAGGAATGGTTGCGTTGCTTTTACAAGGTGCTGGAGGAGGCCCCGGCGAAATACAGTTTTCCGGAAGAGCATTTGCCCGGGTTCATACGGTTTTTGGATGGTTTTTCCGGCTGGATGGTCAACCGCGCCTCATGAACACTCGGATCACCCGCTCGCCGGCCGTCGCGGCGAAATTCATTGGCGACGGTCTTGTGGTCGCTTTCCCAACCGAAACAGTCTACGGATTGGGCGCTGATGCCCTGAATCCCGACGCCGTGAAGCGTATTTTCAAGGCCAAGGGTCGACCCGCCGATAACCCGCTGATTGTGCATATGGGTGATATTTCCATGCTGGAGCGGGTTGCGAAGTCCATCCCGCGGCGCGCTGAGTCGCTCATGACATCGTTTTTTCCGGGCCCCCTGACACTGGTGCTACCCCGGCATCCCAACGTGCCGCTCGAGGTGACGGCCGGCTTGGACACGGTTGGCGTTCGTTTTCCCGCCCATCCGGTGGCTTCCGCCTTTCTCAAAGCATGCTGTGTCCCCGTCGCGGCGCCTTCTGCGAACCGCTCCGGCCGACCCAGCCCGACTACCTGGGGCGCGGTTGATGATGAAATGAACGGAAGAATTTCCTGTATCCTCAAGGGTGGACCTTCCGAAGTGGGGCTGGAATCAACCGTGGTGGATTGCACGGGGGGGCAGTTGATCATTCTTCGTCAGGGAGCGGTATCCCTTGAAATGCTGCGCGCGGTGGCGCCTAAAATCAGGGTGTCCGATCGTCTCGAAGCTCAAGAGCCAGCGCGCAGTCCGGGGTTAAAGTATCGTCATTATGCGCCGCGCGTGCGCGTGGTGTTGGTGGATCATCCAACCTCGATCGAGGCGAAACCCGGAGAGCGTTTCGCCTATATCGGACTTACGGCGAAAGGGCTTCGCCGGAAGCCGGTTCTGTCCAAGTCATGCCGGGGAGTTCCGGCGTATGCCCGGTCAGTGTTTGCGTTTTTCCGGGCTTGCGAGCAGAGCGGGGCGACCGTGATTTACGCCCAGCGGGTCGAGGCTTCCGGTTTGGGTCGGGCGTTAATGGATCGACTTCAGCGGGCAGCGGACGATCACCCCAAAGTCCGTTGATATGCAAATAAAGCTCGCGACTGACCCAGGCGTCCGTGGCGGCATAAACAATTTGTGACCGGGTGAGGCTGGCCCGGGCCCAGTTCGAGCGTTGCTCACGTTTTGAAATCCTGAACCCGAGCAAAAGCCCGGCCAGAGAACGCAATCCGGTCTGTTCGTATCCCAATTCCTTGGCCATGGTGCCGATTTCGATAAAATTTCTCGGTTTGAAGGCCCAGGCATCGTTGAGTTGTTTGATGTCATCCGAAATAGCAACCCCGGCCTTGGTGACGGCTGGATCTTCAAGCACCTCCCGCAAAGCACCCAAGCCGCCCAGGGCGTGGAACTGAAAGACAAAGACCTCGTTCGTCGTGGCCAGTTGTATCAGCGCCGGAGGATAGGAGACGCCGCGCTGGAAAGCCGGGCGAGTCTCCGTGTCGAAACCGATAATGCTCTCTCGCCTGAGCAATGCTACACATTCGGCGACCTCTTCCCGGTCGTTGACCAGTCGAATTGGGCCCTCGAACGCGCGTATGGGAAGACGATTCAAATCATCTCGCGCTATAGCTTTCCGTTCAACCGTTTCGATTGCGGCTGCCGGGTCTTGAGATGTATCCGGGCTAATCATGTGGATATCCAAATGTTCCACAGACCCGGGGGGGTGGTCAAGGCGGGGAGCAAAAAAGCCTAAAAAATAACACAAGTGACTGATTGAAAGGCACTTGTGTTTGGTGTGCGTTTATTTTGCGGCCGGAGCCTCTTCGATTAAGGTTTCACCCAATGCAATGGTGACCAAATCGCTCATGTCTCTGAAGGAGAAGGGTTTCTGCAAGAGAAATGTCTTTCGAAGCTTGAGCGACTTTTTAATTTCCGGATGATCGGCGCTGTAACCGCTAATCAGAATGACCGGCGTACGATGTCCGTTTTCCCGCAACCAGTTGCAAATTTCACTTCCGGTCACATCGGGCATGCCGAAGTCGTAAATCAGCAACTCCGGAGGTTCGCTGGCACCTTCGAAGGCCTCCTTAAACTCCTCCCCGCTGGCAATTTCCCGGACTTCATGGGCATCCTCGGTTAGCACTCGTTTACACATCTCGCGTACGACGGAGTCGTCATCGGCAACCCAGATATGGCTGGGTGCCAGGCGGCGGCGAATATTCTTTTTCGGCGAGGCCTGCTCTTCGGCCGTTGCAGCCGGCAGGGTAATCTCGAGAACGGAGGTCCCGTCATCATTGACGCGGGTTGAGGCGTTACCGTCGAGGCTGGCGACCAGACCGAGGAGGCTGGCCATGCGCGGGGCGACCGCGTTGTCTGCGTCGGTATCGGATGCGGTGGCCGGCACGCTCCGGCGGCCCGGCGTCATTCCGGTATCGGTTACGATTAAGCGCAAGTCAGAGCGCGATCCAGACTCGCCGGACACCTCGACATTTTCCGTGCGAATGCTGAGCGAGCCGCCGTAGGGCATGCTTTCGATGGCATTGGTGATGGCGTTGAAGGCGATGTGGTGAATGATACCGGGGAGGGCGACGATTTTATCGTTGGTGGCCTCGAGTGCGGTTTCGACTTTAATTCCCGCGCGCAGCCTGGTCTGCATCAAGGTCAAGGTGCCATTGATGCGCTCGTGCAACGAAGCAACCGCAGGCTCTTCATTGTCCAACGACTCGGATATGCCAAGGATTTCCTCGGTAAAGCGTCGTCCGCGCTGCGCAGCATCGCTGATTTTCCGGATGGCTTCGATGTTTTCCTGTCGCACGGTGGCCCGGTCGAGCAACATCGAGGAGTAGCCTAAAATGATGGAGAGGAGGTTGCTGAAGTGATGCGCCATGCCTTCGGATAGTGACCCTAGCGCGCTCAGGCGTTCTTGCTGCATCTGCTGCCCGGTCAATTCCATCAGCCGCACATGTTCGCGCAGCGCCAGTTTGATGCTGTCGCGCAGACGTCCGTGCACCTGCTTGAGGTCGTCCACTTGCTCCGGCGTGTAAATGGGCAGCACTGCGACGGCTTCACGCACGGCTTTCATGGGTACGTTGCAGACAAACGCCAGTTCGGACAAATCCTTCTCGCTAAACGGCGCGGTGCGGTATTTGCCGGTGCGAACCAGATGAATCACATTGCCACGTAATCGCACCGGAAAAATCGACTCGCGTATACCAAACGGACCTTCGTGATCCTGATCCGCGGCCGTTTCCCTGACCCGTCTAAGCAGGTCGTTTTCGGAGGCGAAGTAAAGCTTCTTGCTTTCACTGGTGGCGAGAAAGACATCGACGACGATGCGGTTCTTGGGGTTGAAAACGTCGTTCGCCCCCCAAGGTTGATCAGGTCCCACCAACTCGCGGGCGAAACCGAGATCAAAATGCTTGTATGCGTGCTTGGATGATACGTTCAGAACGGAGTCAGGCAGCAGCATGCCGTGGAGCAGTTGTTTGTTTTCCAGCTCCAGCGCGGAAAGATCTGATTCATTTTTCATGGTTCAACCTTCAAACATACCCCTGCCGGGCTAGGCTGTATATCCCGTAATAATTAGATTTTTCTTGGGAAAACTGAGTGAACATTCGCATGGCGGGATCCAAATTGGAGCTCACAAAGCAGAATCTTTTGCGCTTTTTTATGGTAGGTGGTTTCGTCTGCGGCCGTTCAATGATGTCCCGCTGAGCGTTGAAGTCGCGCTTGATTCTGCTACCTTTCCCCGTATGCAAAAGGAGTCGATGAATATGACGATCAGCGATGAAAACCGATATCAGCTCGGCCGCGAAAAACTGTTCGAAATTCACGGGCAGCGGGGTCTCGATGCCATCGACAGCATGGCGGATGTCGCGCCCGACCTGTGCCGTTTTGTGTATGAATTTCCGTTCGGCGATATTTACAGCCGCCCCGGGCTCGACCTGAAGTCTCGACAACTGGTTACCATCTCCGCCCTTGCTGCGCTGGGCAACGCCGGTCCGCAGCTCAAATCCCACATTCACGGCTCGTTGAACGTGGGGCTCACCCGCGAGGAAATCGTGGAGGCCCTGACCCAGCTTGCCGTTTACGCGGGTTTTCCCGCCGCGCTGAACGCGCTGAAAATCGCCCGCGATGTTTTCCGCGAGCGGGACGAGGAAAGCGCTAAGAGCTAGCCGCCTGGGCGGAACCGTTCTTGTCCATCGCCGCGCTTTTCCCTACATTCTCCGCCTTTGGAAAGAATGACTTATGGCACGCTACCCTTTTACCGACATCGAGAAAAAATGGCAGTCCTACTGGGACGAATATAAAACCTTCCGCACCCCGCTGGAACCGGATGCTTCTAAGCCTAAATATTATGTGTTGGACATGTTCCCGTATCCGAGTGGCGACGGGCTGCACGTCGGACATCCCGAAGGCTACACCGCCACCGACATCACCGTGCGCTACAAACGCATGCGCGGCTTCAACGTCCTGCATCCCATGGGGTGGGATTCCTTCGGTCTGCCCGCCGAGAACTACGCCATAAAGACCGGCACCCATCCGCGCGAGACTACGTACAAGAATATCGACCGCTTTCGCGCCCAATTAAAGTCGCTCGGCTTCTCGTACGACTGGGACCGCGAAATCGCCACCACCGACCCGGCCTACTACCGCTGGACGCAGTGGATCTTCCTGAAGCTCTACGAGAAGGGCCTCGCCTATCAGGCCGAGGTGCCGGTTAACTGGTGTCCGGAGCTCGGCACCGTGCTGGCCAACGATGAGGTCATCAACGGCAAGAGCGAGCGCGGCGGGCATCCGGTCATCCGCAAGCCGATGCGCCAGTGGATGTTGAAAATCACCGCCTACGCCGAGCGCCTGCTCGCCGACCTCGATGATCTCGAATGGTCGGAAAGCATCAAGGAGATGCAGCGCAATTGGATCGGCAAGTCCGAGGGCGCCGAGGTTCATTTCAAGCTCGACGGTAGCGACGACACCATCACCGTGTTCACCACGCGTCCTGACACCTTGTTCGGCGCGACCTATATGGTGCTGGCGCCCGAGCACCCGCTGGTGGAAAAAATCACCACGCCCGGGCAGCGGCAGGCCGTTAAAGATTACAAGGAAGCCGCCGCCCGAAAGAGCGACCTCGAGCGAACGGAGTTGCAGAAAGACAAAACCGGCGTGCCCACCGGTGCCTACGCCATCAATCCGGTGAACGACGAAAAGATTCCCGTCTGGATTGCCGACTACGTGCTGTGGGGCTACGGAACCGGGGCGATCATGGCGGTGCCGGCACATGACGAGCGCGATTACGCGTTTGCGAAGACGTTCGAGCTGCCCATCATCGAAGTCATCTCCGGCGGCGACATCGCCTCGGCCGCTCACACTGGCGACGGCAAGCTGGTGAACTCGGCCAGCCATAAATTCGGCATCAACGACCTCAACGTTGCCGATGCGAAAGCCCGCACCATTGAATGGCTCGCGGGGCAGGGGCTGGGCGTGCGCAAGGTGAACTACAAGTTGCGCGACTGGCTGTTCAGCCGCCAGCGCTACTGGGGTGAGCCGTTCCCGATCATTTTCGTCGACGGCGAAGCGAAGCCGCTACCGGAGGACGCGCTGCCGCTCGAATTGCCGGAAGTCGCATCCTACAAACCCTCCGGCACCGGCGAAAGTCCGCTCTCGACCATCAGCGACTGGGTGAATACCACCGACCCCGCCAGCGGCAAGCCTGCTGTGCGTGAAACCAACACCATGCCGCAATGGGCGGGCTCGTGCTGGTACTACCTGCGTTTCATCGACCCGCGCAACGCGACGCATCCCGTGGATCCCGCGCTCGAAAAATACTGGATGCCGGTGGACCTCTACGTCGGCGGCGCCGAGCACGCCGTGCTTCATCTGCTCTACGCCCGCTTCTGGCACAAGGTGCTCTACGATTGCGGCGTGGTATCGACCAGGGAGCCGTTCCGCAAGCTGGTCAATCAAGGGATGATTCTCGGCGAGGACAACCAGAAGATGAGCAAGAGCCGGGGCAACGTCATCAACCCCGACCAGATCGTCGCCGAGTATGGCGCGGATGCGCTCCGCCTTTATGAAATGTTCATGGGACCGCTCGAGCAGTCCAAGCCCTGGAACATGCGCGGGGTGGAGGGCGTCTTCCGTTTTCTCGGTCGCGTATGGCGTTTCGTGATCGACGAAGAGACGGACCAGCTCGACGGACGCGTGGCGGATGTCGAACCCGACGCCGCCCAGCTCAAGGCGCTCCACGCCACCATTAAGAAGGTAGGCGAGGACATCGAGGGCATGCGCTACAACACCGCCATCGCCGCGATGATGGAATTTCTGAACGAGGCGTATAAATGGGAGGCGCGCCCACGCGCCGTCATCGAACCGCTCGTGCTCATGCTCAGTCCCTTTGCCCCGCACCTCGCGGAAGAGATGTGGTCGCGCCTTGGTCATGCGAACACGCTGGCTTACGAGCCATGGCCGGCCTACGACGAGGCTTTTCTCGTCGAGGATCAAATCGAAGTCGCGGTGCAGGTGAATGGCAAGATTCGCGGGCGCATCGTGATTCCGCGCAGCGCCGATCAAGCCGCCGTACTGGAGATTGCCCGCGCCGACGAAGCCGTGAAGTCGCACCTCGATGGCAAGGCTATCCGCAAGGAGGTTTACGTGCCGGGCCGGCTGGTGAATTTCGTGGTGGGTTGATGTGAGGCAGAGATCACGCGTTTGAAGTTTAATGTTTCGGACGTATGCTTGACCCATGAAAACCCTTGAGCAAATCCGTTCCGAGGTGTCGGACATCATACAGCGCAACTACTACAGCGAGGATTTCGAGCTGATTTCCTCCTTTCAGATTTTTATCGGCGCCCTGTCCGCGGAGGAAAAGAATCTGCTCGCGGATGTTGTCTTTGAGCGTCTGCTCGCCGAGGGGTCGATTGTCGACATCATGCTTTGCGGACTTGTTGACGTACCCTCGGCGGCGCCAGTGCTGGCGGAAAAACTGAGCCGCGAATCCGACACCAATCAGGTTACCCGCTCGATCATCAGCGCGTTGCAGCATTATCCCGGCGACGACGGCTACGTCGCGGTCGAGCGTTTTCTCGATTCCGATCAGGAACTCGAGGCGCTGAGCGCACTGGCCCGGATTGATTTTGTTCGCACGCTTCCCGCCATCGTTCGCCGTATGAGCAAGGAATACATGCACGGCAACCTGCTGCACTTGCTCCACGAGCGGTCGAAGACCATCGGTATTGACGCGTTGATCATCGAACTGACCATGTCCTCTGCCACCAAGTCGACGGGTTTTCGCGAGAATCTGCCCAAAGTTCTGGCCAGTAAAGCAAAGGGCTACAATCCATTTAACGAAGAGGAACTCGCCACCATCAAGCGAGCCTTCGTTTAGGAAGCCGGACGGCGCGTGTCCGGGTCGATCTGAAAACGCAGTTTGTTAATCGCCTTCGGGCCCAGCGCGGCCTGAATATTCTTAAGCAGGGCAGGACCTTGAAACCGGCTTAGCTCGGCCATCATCGCGGAGTTGGTGACGTATACGGTGAGGGTGTTACCTAAAATCGGGCCGGGACGGGTGTGGCGACAAAGCGGCTGGCCTGTGATGGATTCCCAACGTTCCATGAGTTGATGCTGGATGGTCGCTTCGCCGAGTCCGAACGACTTCAAAATGCCTTGCAGCGGTTCGCGAATCGCAACTTCAGGTTTGTGTTCGATCGGCACCGGTGCCTCCGCATCAATACTGAAACGGTCCCGCTGCGCCTCCCACTGTCCGCGCGAGAATTTATTTTT
>JBMTVS010000062.1:0-10747 GCA_049451655.1 Kiritimatiellia bacterium
AACCCCGGCATCGGCTGCTGCGCCGGGCACGCTGGCGGTCGTCGGGTCGGAAGTGATCACCGAAGCGGATTTCCGCATGCGCTGGCAATATAGTATGCCGGGTCCGGATAATGCCGCGAACCGCCAGCAGGTGCTGGATGACATGATCGAACGGGCGGCGATGGTGGATACTGCCCGCCGCGAAGGCCTGGAGCGCGATCCGGAAATTGCCGGCGAGATCGAGCGCCTGCTGATCGCGCGGTTGCGCGAGAAGCGGCTTAAGTCGCAGGTGCAATCCTTGCGCGTGGGCGAGGAGGACATGCGTGCCTATTTTGAGCAGAACAAGGCGAAGTTCACCCAAGCCGGGCGGGCAAGGGTCGCGGTGTTGTGGTTCGATACGCAAGGGCAGGAGCCGCTGGTCGAGCGATTCCGCCCACGCTTGCAGGCCGTGCGGGATCAAGTGACTGCGAACCCGGCGGACTTTCCGGTGGAGGCCGGATTCGGTGCGCTGGCCGTGGCGAACTCGGAACACCGCGCGTCGCGCTATCAAGGCGGCGACATCGGCTGGCTGATCGAAAGCGGTAACGCCGGGGAAGGTTTCGACGCGGGAGAATGGTCTGCGGCGATTCGCGGAATCGCCCAATCCTTGAGCGAGCCCGGTGCGTTGAGCGACGTCGTGGAATTGCCGGAGGGCATGTTCCTGGTTCGGTTGATCGACCGGAAACCGGAAGCCGTCGCGGATTTCGATGATATGAAGGACCGTATCCGGCACGCCATGCTGGCCGAACAGCGCAAGGCGCTGGAAGAGCGGTTTCAGGAGGACGTGCTTTCCGGCGTAACGGTTCAGCGCTACCCCGAAGCAATGGCATCGCTTTCCGGACTGAATGCCAGCCCGGCGCTAACCTCGAATGTAAACACATTTACCCCTGGAGCGGAAACTCAACCATGAAAAATCCGATATGGAAATGGACAATGACCCGGTTATTCGTTGCCGGGCTGAGCCTCCTCATCAGCGCGCAGGCCGCGGTGGCGGCGCAATTCAGCGAGCGGGATGTGGTGATCTTTGGCAAGGTGCTGAATGTAGGGGGGGGAGGGGCGCATCAGTTGTATAGCGGCGACCTTGCATTTTCATTGGTGAGTTCAGCGGATCCGACCCGGATCATCGCGCGCAGTACCGATCTTTACAAGGTCGGGGGCACGGGCGAGTATTCCTACCGCCACAGCATCAAGATGCTCGTGGAGGCAGAGTCGCACGAGGTCGGTGGTGCGATTCCGGCATCTCCCGTCCCCGTGACCTACTCGATCATCAACGCCACGCTGGACGGTTATCCCGTCACGCCGGCTGATCCGGCGCAATTGCGGCAACTGGAAATTTCCAGCGCGAGCCGGGGCGGCGAGTTTCAGATCGATCTGCTGGTGAGCCGGCCGGAAACCGATTCGGATAACGATGGGATGCCGGACTGGTGGGAGGACATGCACGAGTTGGACAAATTCAATCCGGCGGATGCGTCCGCGGATCCGGACGGCGACGGACTCACCAATTTACAGGAGTATAGTGGCGGCACGGATCCCAACGTGGAGAACACCTCGGCGCAAGTGATGGAGACGGTCTTGCAGGTTCCGGTCGGTGGAACCGCGGGGCTGATGCTGAATGTGGTGGCGCAAGGCGTGAACCCTGCGGATCTTTATTTATCCTTTACCAATACGCTGGGCGGGATCGTGTGGCAGCGCGATGGCGTCACCCTTCCGGTCGACACGGAGTTTTCTTGGGAGGAAATGCAGGAAGGGCGCATTGGTGCGGCTGTGGCGTCCAGCTTTAGCTCCGGCACGGCTCTCCTGAAGCTTCGAAACGCCTCGCCGGGAGCGTCGAATGCCGTTTCCGCGGTCGCGCTGCGGGTTCAGGGATTCTCGCCGGAATTGGGTATGTCGGCCGTTCCGTCTCTGTGGCTGAATCAGCAGTCATACACGCCGGGCAGTGACTGGGCTGATTGGTCCGGCAATTCCCGCGCGGCGTATCAGCCGACGGTCAGTGCGCAACCGTCAACGAATGGTTCCGACGGATCGGTGGGCTTCACCTCGTCGCGCTTCATGTATGTCGACGACCGCCAGTGGTCGCCCGATATTTTCACGGCGCTGGTGGCTTTCCATCGTGATGCCAACGGCGGAACGCGCCAGACCTTGTTTAACAACAGCAAGGTGGAAATCAGCATAACGGGCGCTTCCAACGAAACGCGGCGGATGAATGTCCGGCAGAACCGGCGTGCGGTTGAGAGTTTGAACCTGCATCAGACCAATGGTTTGATCACGCTTTACAGTGCGGGCTCTGCCGCGTGGCTGGATGTCGCGCATCAGGCGCGGTACTTCTCGCTCAGCAATAGCACGGCCAAGGCGAGCGCCTACACCACGCTGGGTGCATCCCGCGCGTTGACGGCCTCGGCGGCGACAAATTTCTTCAAGGGCGGCCTGCGGGAGGTGGTCTTCTTTGACAACCTGCTGTCGATCAAGAGCCAGGGGCAGTTGCAGGACTATATGTTGTCGCGCTGGGAGCAGGTGAAGGTGTGGAACTACCGCCATGCCGTTCTGCCGGTTGGGATTACCGGTGCGGAGCTTCAGCGCAATTCGATCGCGGGTGGTTATGGGGACGATGATCTGCGGGGCGGGAATCAAGCCGATATCCTGCGCGGCGGTCCGGGTGCCAATGATTTGACCGGCGGTGCCGGCGGCGACCGGTTTATCTTCGAACCGGATGAAAGCGAGGACACCGTGCACGATTATGATATGGCGGAAGGCGACGTGCTCGACCTGAATGCGATCTTTGCCGATTTGCGCGGAAATCCGGAATTGTATGTGCACATGAGGCCGGTCGTGGTCCGCGATACCAATGGCTATCCGCAAGTGGATACCATCATCGATATCAGCTACAGCGGAAATGTGGCGGACGGGGTGGATCAGTCCATCACGCTCAAGAACGTGAGCCTGGATCAAACGGAATTGCTCAGCTACCTGGCGGGCGGATCCATTCAGCTTGGCGGGTTGAGCTTCAGCGAACCCGCCGTGGTGACGTCGCCCGGTCGTGTCATGACGGTCGGCGAGTCGACGTGGCTCGAAGTATTGCCGTCGGGCGTACAGCCATCATCGTATCGTTGGCAATTCAACGGAATCGATATTCCGGGCGGTAGCACCAATATGCTGTTCGTAGCCCCGACGAATCGCGCGGGGGAGGGGTACTACTCGGTTGTGATCAGCCATCAGGGCGGAAGCGTGACCAGTAGTCCGATGTTCATGCAGGTGATCGTGCCGCAAAGTTTTGCCGCGCCGGAGATGGGTCCTGACGGAAGCATCAGGTTCAAATTCAGGGATCAAGACGGGTTACTGGCATCGGACCTCAGCCGGTTCGATGTGCAATGGACCACGAACTTGACGGATGTTAGCACCAGCTGGATCAGCACGGGCGCCGAATTGTCCATCACGAATGGATACATCATGTACACGGATCCGGAGGCGGATATCCTTCCACAGCGGATCTATCGTGTGATCGAGCGAGGTAATCATTGACGATGGCTACGTATTCAAATCATAAAGATCAAATTAACCATGGAGGAATTATGTTGAACGTTCGAATGTCAGGTTTGTTTTATGCCGTGGCTGCAGTGGTATTGATGGCCGTGCCGGTGCAGGCTGATTTGGTTGTTTATCATGGCAAGGTGACCGCCCCGGCCTACATCGACCAGGGCGAGAAGGGCGAATCGGCCGGTGATGTACGTGTCTGGCATTTCGAGGGGAAGACGGGCGATGGTGCCACGGTAGTGATGGAGTTCATCATGACGACCACCGGCATTGATACCGCCGGGAAGGGCGCCGAGTCGCGCGTGACGACGGGCGTGTTTTCATTCGGCGGCCCGGTGCAGGATCAAATCGTGATTCAAGGCGTTGGTTTGTATGCTGGCGCGGACAGCACCTTCAAGCCGAACAGTCAACTTGTCCGCGCCATCATTGGTGGCACAGGAAAATACAAGGGTGCGAAGGGCGAGTTGATCTCGACGCATAAGGAAGACGATACGTGGGAGCACGAATTCAAGTTGGACTAATACGAAATAGCTACCCCGGCCGCATAAGCGCCTGGTTAATCAACAAAGAAAGATCATCAGATGAAAACGAATAGCATCCGCACCTTTACGCTGGCCGCATTGATCATGTTGTCCGGTTTTTCCGTTCGCGCCAGCGAAGGCGAAGCCGCGTCTATCGAGCAGGCCTACAGCAAGAATGAGAATCTGGTCAGCGTGCGATCGCTGTTCGCGGAGACGCCCGTGTCGGCGGTGGGCGAGCAGATCGTGTATCCCGGCGGCACCCCGGCGGAGATCAGCGCCGTGCATATCACCATACCGCCGGGTCATAAGACCAGTTGGCACAAGCATGGCGTGCCGCTGTTCATCTATGTTTTGTCGGGCGTGTTGGAGGTGGATTACGCCGAAAAGGGAATGCGCACGGTCGAGGCCGGGTCCGCGTTCATGGAAGCGATGGACCATCGCCACCGCGGAATCAACAACGGCACCGATCCGGTGGAAGTGTTGGCGGTGTATATGGGTGCCAAGGATGCCGAGAACGTGATTGGCGATTAATTTTCCTGTGTGCGCGGTCGGTGACCGCGCCGGTTAACAGCGGGAGTCTACGATTCCGGCTACAGTTGGTTTAAAAAAAACGATAGGGAATCCGGTTATCATGAATAGAGAGTTAAAACGCGCGTCAGTCTCATTATTGTTTGCCATCACCGCCTTGCTACCCGCAGTTCTTTGCGCCGAAGAGGGCGGAAGTGGTCATTACTTTCCGGGTTCGATCTCTTCTTTCATTGATGGTGTTCCCCTGGAGGAAACAATCATTGCGCGTTACAATCTGCTTTCCTATTCCGGCGAACGGAAAGTCGGGCAGCCGCTTCCAATCGCCGGTGTTAAGGCAATTGGCGCGGAAGCCGATTCCATGGCGCATGGCATCACGCTGTTGTGGCGTCCGGCCTGGAATCCCGGGGAGAACCTCAGTTTTGCCATGAATGCGACCATTCCTTATGTCACGCTGGATGTGGAGGCGGATGTCACGACCGTGCAGAATGCCACCATCCGCAAAAAAGACAGCATCGACGGGTTGGGTGATATTGTGCTGATGCCGCTGATGCTGAATTACACCATCACGAAGGATTTCAGCATCAACGGTCGTTTGGCGATTTATGCCCCGACCGGCGACTACGAGAAGGGCCGCCTGGCCAATGCCGGAAAGAACTATTGGACGATCGAGCCGACCATCGGTGCCATTTATTTGGGTCATGAAAACGGTCGTGAAGCTTCTTTGTATTTCGGCGCGGATTTTAATACCGAGAACGAGGACACGGATTATCAGACCGGCTCGCAGATTCATTTGGATGGCACGCTCGCTCAGCATCTGCCGGTGGCGGGCGGCTTGGCCGGCGTGGGCGTGAATGCCTTCTGGTATGAACAGGTGGAAGGCGACAGCGGAACCGGCGCTATACTTGGCGATTTTGAGGCCCGCACGGTGGGTGTTGGACCGGTGGTCTCCTTTGTGAAGGGCGATGTAGTTGCCGAATTAAAATGGGTCCACGAAACAGAGACAAGGGACCGTTTGGAAGGCGACTTGTTGTGGCTGAAGATCGCCAGGAAATTTTAAAGAGTCATTCCGTGAAGAAAAATATTTTCCCGGGTAATTCTTCCAGAACGAGGCGACGAGCAGCAGGAGCCATCCGGCTGCCAATCATCTTCATCCTTGCCGGATTCGTTTTATCCGCTTCCGGCGCAGGTTCCGACGACGGCGCCGTTCTGCCGTTTCCGCCGACGCCGCTATCCGGGAGCGTAGCTGCGCCGCGCCTGCAGGACTCGACCATGAAATGGCCGGCGGAACCGCAGCGCCTGCCCGCCGACGCGCCCAACATTCTGATTATTCTCATCGATGACGTCGGCTTCGGCGTGGCCGAAACCTTCGGGGGCGAAGTCCACACGCCGACCCTCACCAAACTGGCCGATGAAGGCATCCGCTACAATGCCTTCCACACCACCGCCATCTGCTCGCCCACGCGAGCTTCGCTCCTCACCGGACGCAACCACACCCGGGTCGGCTCCGGCACCATTGCCGAGCGGGCCATTGCGTTCGACGGCTTCACCGGTATTATTCCCAAGGAGGCCGCCACCTTCCCTGAAGTCCTTCGCCACTACGGCTACAAAACCGCTGCCTTCGGCAAATGGCACAATACGCCAACCACCGAGACCACCGCGATGGGGCCGAAGGATCGCTGGCCCACCGGCTATGGCTTCGACTATTTCTATGGCTTTCTCGCCGGTGAAACCTCGCAGTGGGAACCGCGCCTCGTCGAGAACCTCAATCCCATCGAGCCGCCGCACGATGAGGACTACCATCTCACCGAGGACATGACCGACAAGGCCCTGGCCTGGCTCGACAACCGTCAGGCCTACGCGCCGGACAAGCCCTTCGTCATGTATTGGGCGCCCGGTGCCGTGCATGGACCGCACCACATTTGGCCGGAGTGGGCGGACAAATACAAAGGCAAGTTCGACGACGGATGGGACGCTTACCGCGAGCGCGTCTACAAACGCCAGCTCGAAATGGGCATCATCCCTCCCGGCACCAAGCTCACCCCGCGTGATGAAACGATGCAGGCCTGGGAAGACGTTCCCGGGCACCAGCGCGCCTTCCAGCGTCGCGGCATGGAGCTCTTCGCCGGATTCGTCGAACACACCGACCGCGAGGCCGGGCGCCTCGTTCAGGGACTTGAAGAACGCGGATTGCGCGACAACACCATCATCTTTTACATCTGGGGCGACAACGGTTCCTCATCCGAAGGCCAGCTCGGCTCGATCAGCGAGTTGCTCGCCCAGAACAACATCCCCAATACCGTCGAGCAGCAACTCGAAGCCCTCGAACGCCTTGGCGGCCTCGACGTCCTCGGCTCGCCCAAGACCGACAACATGTATCACGCCGCCTGGGCTTGGGCCGGCTCGACCCCGTTCCGAAGCACCAAGCTCGTCGCCGCCCACCTCGGCGGCACCCGCAACCCGCTCGTCGTGTCCTGGCCGAAAGGCATCAAGCCAGACAAGGCGATGCGCTCGCAATTCACCCACGTCGCCGACTTGGCGCCGACCCTCTACGAAATCCTCGGCATCACCCCGCCCAAGGTTGTCAACGGCCACGAACAGATGCAAATCGATGGCCGCAGCTTCGCCGCCACCTTCGCCAATGCCGACGCGCCCGAGACCAACACCGAGCAGTTTTTCGACAACAACGGCAGCCGCGCCCTTTATCAGGACGGCTGGATGGCCAGTGCCTTCGGTAACTTTGTCCCCTGGAACCAGAAAGCCTCCGCGGAACTGATGAAAACCTGGGACTCCGCCACCGACGAGTGGGAGCTCTTCAATCTCAAGGAAGACTTCTCCCAGTCCACCAACCTCGCCTCCGAGCACCCCGGGAAACTCGAAGCGATGAAGAAGCGCTTCCTCGAAGTCGCCGAAGACAACAAGGACCTCCCCATTGGCGCCGGAAACTGGCTAAGGCTGCGCCCGCAGGACCGGATCTCCACGCCTTACACGGAGTGGATTTTCAATGCCAACACCCGCCGCATGCCCGAGTTTACCGCACCCGGCATCGGGCGACAGAGCAACGTCGTCACGGTGGACTTCGATTGCGGCCACGAGGCCGACGGCGTCCTCTACGCCCTCGGCGGATCCGGCGGCGGCATCACGGTTTACATGGACAAGGGCCACCTCGTCTATCTCTACAACATGATGATTATCGAACAATACGAAGCCCGTACCCGGGACCCGCTTCAGGCAGGCAAACACAAGGTCACCATCACCACCACCATCGCCAAACCCGCCGCTCCGGCCAATGTCGAGATCGCCATCGAGGGGGGTGAGACCGTTACCCTCGACGTCGCGCGCACCGTTCCAGCCGCTTTCACCGCCAGCGAATCCTTTGACGTGGGTGCGGATCTCGGATCGTCGGTCGCACTGGACTACATGGACCGCCGCCCGTTCGAGTTCAGCGGTACTATCGAAAAAGTCTCAGTCATGCTTCTCCCGTGATATCTCCATTAGACCGGGAGTTTTCTGTAAATGTGTTGATGGGGTTATAGATGAAATGGCTGTCGCCGCCTCACCTCCCTTCACCAAGCCGGTCGGGCATAGGTAGCTGTCTTTGAAAATCTGGTCAAACCCGCTTGGCCTTGCCATAGTTTTTCTTAAGCATGGTAACGCGGTGAACATTTTCACATCACAAGGATCCGCTTTAAGGGTGGCTCGCAGCTCTGGCTTCGTGCGCGCTCTGATGTTCGCGTGTTCACTCCTTCTGGCCGGCACATGCCTCTGTCGGGCTAATGGCATTGTTTTGCTGGATGGCTTGCGGGAGCGTTCCCTGACGCCGCACCTTTCCCTGTACCGCGATCCCTCGGCGACGATGAGTCTGGCCGATGTCCAGGCCGCGTGGCCGGCTGGATCGTTCGTTTCCCGGGATAAGCGATGGCCCGCGCTTGGTCTTACGTCCGATGCCGTGTGGGCCCGCTGCGCGCTGCAGAACAACCAACCGGAAAGCGGGTTGTGGTTCATTCAATTTAATTCGCCCCGTATGGACGAAGTGGATGCGTACGTGGTTCGGCAGGACGGCACCACACGGCACTATGTTTCGGGCAGTCAACGTGATCCTTCTCCCGGCATGGTCGACAAGAGAATTCCGGCCTTTCCGGTGCGGTTGAGTCCGGGTGAAGAGGCGGACGTGTTCGTCCGGATACGCTCGGAGACATTCGTTCAGTTTCCGCTCTGGCTCTATGAAGCCGTTGTTTTTGCCGGGCAGGCCGAAAGGGAGCAACTCGTCTACACCGGCTTGTTCGGCTACCTGTTCGGATTGATCGTGCTGGGTTTTATGTTCGGGCTTATTTCGCGTGAACGCGGTTTTGTATTTTACTCGTTTTTCCTGGTGGGTGGATTTGCCAGTTTTTACATGCTAAGCGGCTATTATGTCTGGCAGGATTTGCCCGGTCATAGGGTGGTTGCTAAACAAGGATTGTATGTAGCCGCCGAGGTAGGGCTGGCCATGGTCCTGCTGTATGTGCGCAGCCTTCTCGACCTTCCCCGTATTATGCCACGGCTCAATGCCTTGGTGGTGTGGCTGTTCTGGTTTGGCGTGGGTCTGTTCGTTCTTTTGCTGTTCTTGCCCTTCCGGGCCGCCATGCCAATATTCATTCTTCATACCCTGCTGGTTGGTTTGGCCTCGCTGGTGCTAGCGGTCGTGGCATGGTGGAAGGGGCTGCCGGCGGCGAGGTTTTATGCACTCGCGTGGATCTTTTTCTGGGGATTCTGCGGGGTGAGTACCTTGAGTCTCCTGCGGGACCATCCGTTGCCGTATCCGGTTTGGGTTTTCGGTTTGGCCGGTATGGTCACCAGTTCGACATTTTTCATGATCGCGTTGGCGGATAAGGTGCGGCTGATCCGGAAGGCCGCCGAGGAGACCCAACAGCAGTTGCTTGCACTTGAACGAAAAACCAGTGCGGATTTGCGGGAAAAGATGCGTGAGGATCAGTTGTTAATCCGCGATTTGCATGACGGGATTGGCGGGCTCACGGCTAATCTGGCGATCCTCGCCGAAGTGGGTCGGCGCGACGCATCGCAGGAGCAGGATAAAGACCGGTTTTCGCGCATCGCGCGTCTTGCGACCGATGGCGCCGCCGAAGTCCGCACGCTGATGAGTTCACTGGAAGCGCAGGAGATGACGTGGCCGGATTTCTTCGACGAGTGCCGCCGGCAAGGGGAAGTGGCCGTTCGTCCGCATGGCATTACGTTTGAGTTTACGGAACTTGGTTATGATCAGCAGCCCGGGTCAGGCGTCATGGCTGGCTTTTCGCTGTTGCGCGTGGTCAAGGAGGCTATGAACAATGCGGTGAAATATGCCAAATGCTCCCGTTTGAGGGTGGAGGCGAAATTCGAGCCGTCGAAATTGTGGCTGACCATTCACGATAATGGGTGTGGTTTCCCGGCCGAACCGGGCCGCGGACGCGGCATGGGCAATATGGAGTCCCGGGTGCGCGAAATGGGTGGACGTATGACCTGCCGGAACGCCGGCGGCGCGGAAGTTCTCATCGAGCTTCCGCTTCCGGTTGCGCTGGTTAATGTGCAGGAGCTCAAAACCGGATGATGCCAATCCTACCATGTCATCACCCGGATATCACCCGTCCGGGTAGTAGATGGGGGTGTGGAAATTGACTATGATGAATGCATAGGAAAAATCGCATGCGACTATGCATCATTGAAGATAATGTCGATTTACTGGCGAATCTACGGTTGCTCCTCGGAGGCGAGCAGGGAATTACCGTGGTTGGCGCCTATGATTCTGCCGAGGCGGCCATGATCGAGGCGCCTTGGGATAAATGCGACACGTTGCTGGTAGACATTGATCTCCCCGGGCTTTCCGGCGTGGATTTAATCCGCGAGATTCATCCTGCCTATCCCATGCTACAGATTATGGTGCACACGATATCGGATGGCCGTGAAACGGTTTTCGCGGCGATCAAGGCCGGTGCCATGGGCTATTTGTTGAAAGGGTGTTCGCCGCGCGACTTGATCGATTCGCTGCGCAATCTCGAGCAGGGTGGTGCGCCGATGAGTCCGAAGATCGCGCGCAGAGTCATTCTGGAAATGCAAAACCACAAGGATCTTCCGGATCAGGCCGGACTAACGCCGCGGGAGGTGGATGTGCTTCAAGG
>JBMTVS010000063.1:0-10718 GCA_049451655.1 Kiritimatiellia bacterium
CTATGTCCCCAGGTCTGCGCTGTCGAGGATGAGGGTGACCGGGCCGTCGTTGACCAGTTCGACCTGCATCATGGCCCGGAAAATTCCGGTTTGCACCGGGACGCCGGCTTTGCGTAGTTCGGCTGCGTAAAGCTCGTAAAGCCGGTTGCCCTCTTCGGGGGGGGCGGCGGCGACGAAACTGGGACGGTTGCCTTTGCGACAGTCCCCGTAGAGTGTGAACTGGCTGACCACCAGCGCTGAGCCGCCCACCGCCTCGAGCGGTAGATTCATCTTGCCCTGGTCGTCTTCAAAAATTCGCAGACGCGCCGTCTTGCCGGCCAACCAGCGAGCATCGTCATCGGTGTCTCCTTGACCGACGCCGCAGAGGATGAGCAGGCCCTTGCCGATAGATGAAACCACGCGGCCGTCCACGCTGACCGAGGCCCGGCTAACCCGTTGAATGATGCAACGCATGGCGTCGCGCTGGAGCGCCTAGAGCGTGGCGCGGGAAACCCGCAGGGAAGGCAGACGATTCAAGGCCGCGGCGATTTCGTAACGCCGGGGACGCGCCAAGTCGCCCCGCAGTTCGCGCGAAATCTGATCCATCCCCTCGGTACTCAGGTCGCGCTCGACCAGGTCCAAGACCTCGCGTACCGGTCGCGGTTGATCGAGATAACGCGACTGCGCGTATTCGATAATCAAGCCCAGGGTGAGCGCTTGCTGGGCATCCGCCACTTGTTGTGTAGCGCCCATGTCGATGACAAAGCGGCCAAAATGAATCGTGTTGCGATTTGGCGCATCAATCACGCCATCGAGGCGCCCCACACTGGCATCGATACTGGAGGGAATCACCCAGCGCGCGGTCTCTACCAACTGGGTGAAGTCGTATGGCTCCACATCCTTCTCATCCGCCGAGCCCCATGCCGCTTTGGCGGACCCGGTGATGTCGCTTAATATGCCGTCTTTGAGGAGCAGAATTTGATCGGCGACCGGTATAAACGAGCCCACCGCATATTGACCTGCGACTACGGTGGACACACCCAATTCCTCTGCTAATTGCCGGGCGCGTGCGGCGAGCGGTACCATGCTGGAGGAACTTTCCATCAAGGCGTGCAAGCGATTGTCGCCACCGAGAAAACCCGGCGCGCTGTCCGCCTCGTCCAGAATCATCACGCGTGCCCCTGCCTCCAGCGCCTCGACGAACGAGGCGGCCTGGGCATGCGCGGCATCAGCGCTGGCCGACGAGTAGTCGCCATGACCGGTAAAGCAACCAATGTCGACGCGCTGTACGGTTCGTCCGGCTTCGGCGGAAATGTAGACGGCATCCGGCATGGTCACGATGTTCTCGCGTCCGTCACCGGCGATGTGGTTGTAGATACCCGAAGCGATGGCCCGCATCAGTTCCACACGGCCGCCGTGGGCGTCACCAATGATCAACGTAATGCCTGGAGCAATGCCCGCGCCCTTCAGCGAGCCGGAGCGGTTGGTGGCTACGGATTGCTCGAGTTTTTCATCCACGGAGAGCTCAACGCCACCTTCGTCGGTCGGCTCGTCCGTTCCCGGGCGGCGGGTGACCAGTGCGCCGGCCCCGATGAAGCTGATCCATCCATTCTCCGCGAGGCTGCGACGAATTTCATCCGCCTCTTCCATGGACCCCACGAAAGCATCCACCTCGCCAAGGTCCATGTTGCAATACAGCAGAGCCTCCTGAACCATGGCGGGAAGCTGCTCGAAAAATACATCCTGCAAAGCGCCGGCGTCGATACGTCCTCGATCCAGCGGCACCACTACCTTGAGTCGCACGTCGGTATGCTCATCGGCCATGTGCACGGTGGTGCGGGGCAGGATTTTTTGACCAACGCGCGGCGGAGCCACCAGGCGACGCGCGATGCCGTTGGCGTCGAAAATCGCGGCCTTGCGAATGGCACTGACCAGTTTGCGGGTCAATAAATCCTCCAGCGCGGTGCGGCGCAACGGCGACTCCAGCAAGCGTTCCGGAAAGGCGGAAACCGCATGGGTAACCCGGACGATCAAGGGTAGACTGGTTTCCTTTTCATCCTGCACCACCGGCGAAATTTTCACCACAAACCGGTTGAAATCATAATCGCCCAGCAGCCGGGCCATCTCGCCGACCTCCCGCCCGTCAACTTCCTGCAGCAGGGTGTAAAATTCGTTTTTGTCTTTCATGTAGTTTTCCGCTTGGGGTTAGGGACTCAGGGTGGAAAGTTGTACGGCACCATCGAGGATGGTAACCCCGGGTACGCCATTTAGCACGGCCAACTCCTCGTTCAATACTGAAAACACCGCGATGATTTGCTTCAGGGCGCGGTCGCGCAGCGGACCAGGCATGGGCAAGTGACCGATTTTAACCGAACCGGCCGAGAAGGCGTGGCGACCATCCGTTCCGCGCACGGCTTGCGCGGTGGTCACATAGGTAATGCGCAGCGGACCGAGCGAGTTGCCCAGCCAGACCTGCGTGCCTTCCGGATGCACATCAAGTCGAACCGAACGCAGGATCAGCTTGAACTTGTCTTCATCAATACCAGCTTCCTGTTTGATCAGCCGCGATTTGAGCCGGGCATTGATTTCGGCCTCGGAAACTTCCTCCACGACCTCGTTCCCGCGCTGAATGGCACCGCGCAAGGCGCGCACTTTGTTCATCAAGGTCGCAGCGCCGTCGGCGGAGGGAGCATCGCCGGCGGGCGCGACTGGCCAGCACAAAAGACCCAGACCGGCCAGCAGCGCGAGAAAAATCACAATACGAACCAGCCGGGCAATCGGACCGCCACCCGACGACGATTTGCTGATGGTGGTTGCGTTCAAGTTGCTCAAATCAAGCCGCGCTCCGCACGATTGACAGAAGAGCATGCCCAGACGATTTTCCGCCCCGCACTTGCCGCATGTTACCTTGGTGGACATCAGGTGGTATCAGCCCTTGGCCGCCGGGGCAGCCTTTGCTTTGGCCGGCGTACTTTTCTTGTCTGTTGCTGGCTTGGCTGGCTTTGCTGATTCGGATTCGGACTTGGCAGCCTTCTTGTAGCCCTCGCTGCGGTAGTCGGTGATGTAGAATCCGCTTCCTTTGAACAACAGGCCCGCTCCGCCGCCGATCTTGCGCACGACTTTACCTTTGCATTCAGGACAACGCTTCAGCGGCTCATCCTTGATGCTCTGGAAGCGCTCAAACTCGTGTTGGCACTTCTTGCACTCGTATTCATAGGTCGGCATGGGTTGTTGGAATCTCCTGAAATTAGCCCTTAAGTATAGAGGAAGCGCAGATGGGCGTCAAATTTCCGCGAGTGATCTTTTTGGTGTCGTCATGCCCAGCCCATCAGCCGGTAATACCACAACGCCACGGTTTCCCGCGCGCATTTGACCAGGATCATCAGGTTATCCCAATACTTGTATTTGATCATGTCGCTGCCCCCCACAGCGCCGCCCAGAGATTTGCCGCCCAGGTCGGCCTCGCTATAATCAAGGTCCGCGCGGATGGCTTCCGCCCAGCTTGGATAAGCGATCAAGCGCCGGAAGCCCGCTTTTTCGAACGATACCCAGACCCGTTTCATGTGCTCCGGCGAGGTGACCAGACCGACCACGACTTCGGGATTTTCACCGATGAGCTTATAAACCTCCAGCGCCTGCTCGCGGGTGTTGCGGCCATGCGGCTCGCGCCGTAAACGCCCGGCCGCCACGCCGCGCATCAGCAACTCCTGATCGAGCAAATCCGGAAAGGATAAGCCCGGATCGTAGGGCATGGCGATGATCACCGTTGCGCCTGGAAAAAGTCGCGCCGCTTCCGCTGCCTTGTAGGAACGGGTCAATCCTGTCTCGCTGGGAATTCCCCCGCCGCCCATCATTACCAACACCTCTGGACGTTCCGCCCCCGGCATCCCCGGCTCCGCCATGGACACGAACCAGCGCCACGGCACATGGGTTACCGGTAGAACAAGGATGCCGGCAAAAATTATACCCAGCAGGATAAGGAGCCGCTTTAGTCGCGCAAAATTTCGTTTAAGCATAAATATGGATTTCTCTAGCACATCGTATGATCGAATCGTCAGGAAGATGCTGCCCGGCGCTAGCACTGGCAAGACCTTTGCAAAGGTGTCATCCAAACCAACCGGTTTCCGCGGCCGGTACTGAATAGGTGTTTCGCCTGTAGGGATGGTTTGAGTTCTCGTTCAGATAAGGAGGTGAATTTCCGCACTTCTAACGTATTCGGTTGTTACGTTATGCTGGCATGTGCTATTTCTTCCGCGCACCGTAATGGCAACCTCCAGTAAAAAGTTGTCTCGTAAACCGGCGGCTAAAAAGTTGCCGAGCAGTCCTCGTTCAGGCCGTAGCCGTTGGTGGTTACGGCTTTGCTTAGCGCTTCTCGCGCCGGTCGTATTTTTACTTCTGGCAGAGGGTTTTCTTACCGTTACCGGTATAGTCCCTTCGGGCCGTTTATTGTTGCGTGTTGAGCATGATGGGGAAGCTTACTGGACGACCAATCCGCACTACGGGCGCATTGTGTTCAACCGCCTGTCCGCCCCCATGCCGCCCGACCTCTGGCTGCCGGTGCATAAGCCGGAACACGTCCGCCGCGTGGTGCTAATCGGCGCTTCCGCCGCACAGGGTTTTCCGCTGACCGACTTTGGCGTGGCCCGGGTCACGGAGGCGTTCTGGCGTCGCGTCTATCCCGAGGCCCCCGTCGAATTCATCGACTTGACCATGACCGGGGTGAACTCGCATCACCTGCTTCAGTTCGTTAAAGAGGCGACCCGGCTGGAACCGGATTTGATTATCTTGTATGCCGGACACAACGAAGTTATCGGACCTTTCGGGCCGGCTTCCCAACTGGGCCGCTGGCGCGATGCGCTACCGGTTGTCCGTGCCACCCTGGCCCTTCGTCAAACCCGCCTCGGTCAAAGCCTGCAGGCCGCGGTCGACTGGTGGGGCGCAACCGTCCATGACCGCGAACCCGAAACCTGGCGCGGGCTGGGCGCCTTCGTAAACAGCGCCATCGCGCATGATGACGCGCGGCTGGACGTGATGGCGGAGCACGCCTACCAAAACTTCCGCGACATGGCCCGGCATGCGGCCGCGCATGAAAATATCCCGCTGCTACTCGTGGCTCCAGCGGCCAACTTGAACGACTGGCCGCCACTGGCCAGTGAGGATCCTTCCCTGTCCGATCCTGCCGCCCTCCAAGCCTGGCGCTCGGGCGAGGTCCTGACATCCGCCGATCAAGCCTACCGCCTGGCTGAAATCGCGCAGCGGCGAGGCGAGGCGGATGCGGCCTGGTCGCTCTATCGCACGGCCCGCGATCTCGATCGCTACCGCTTTCGCGCGGATAGCCGGGTCATCAAAGCGATCGCCCGCGCCGCCTCGTCGTATAGCGATGACATGGTCAGCTTCATCAATGCCGACGAAGCCATGCGCGCTGGACGTCCGTTGGATGCCTCCGACCGCGATTATTTTCTCGAGCACGTGCACCTTACGTTTCCCGGCAAGGTCGCGCTGGCCCGGGTGCTCGCGGGGGCGCTGGCGGAGCGCTGGCAGATCGATCCCGCTGCTCTTGAGGATGCGCCGACCGCGGAACGGCTGGCGGACGATGTGCTGTTCACCGGTCAGCAGGAGCACGACCAGTGGATGTTGATACGAAACATGCTGGTGCTGCCGCCATTCAATCGCCAGGAGGGCGCGGAGCAGCGGGTTGAGTTTGCATCTCGAATGGCCCGCCAGGCATTGGCGCGGCTCGAGGTTGACGGGGAAGCGGGAGATCCTTTCGAGCGGATAAATCGGGCGATTTCGCTTCGGCCCGACGACCCCGTGCAGTTGAGCCTGGCCGCGTTGTTAAGCATTCGTGCGGGCGATCATGCCATTGCAGCCGGGCTTTTGCGACGTGCGCTTGCGATTCATCCCTATCATCGCGAGTCCCTCTTCACGCTGGCCCGACTCCAGCTCGACCAGCGCCAACTCGACGAGGCATCCGTGCTGATCGAGCGTCTCGCGCAAACTGCGCCGGAAAACGCCTCGTACCGGGGACTGGCCGGCGAGTTGATGTACCGGAAGCGGCAGCCGGAGGATGCGGTGCCGCTTCTGGAGGGCGCTATTCGCATTCGTCCGGTGGACCCCCAACTCCATTACAACCTCGGCAACGCCAAACTGCTGCTGGGCCGGAGGAGCGAGGCCATTGCCAGCTATGAACAATGCCTGAATCTCGCGCCCTCGCACGACGAGGCGATGGGCATGCTGGCCTGGGCCCTCATCCAGCCGCCGCAAGCCGATCCCTACGCCCGCCAGCGCGCCCTTGATCTTGCGGTCAGGGCGGTCGAGCTCAACCCGCGCAACCCGATGTTAAAAGGACCGCTTGCCGCCGCCTACGCCGCTAACCGCTACACCAACGAGGCGGTTCAGGCCGCCATGGACGCCCTCGCCTGGTCCCGCACCGCCCGCCACGATCCCCTCGGCCCGGAACTGGCCGGGCTGCTGGCCGGATACGGGGTGTATGTGGAATGACGTGGTAAGCATTCAACATCCCCGCCCTCCTCCCGTAGCTGCGTTCGTCAGAACGTGGCCATCTCCCGTTCACGGGCTTTCCACCGCCTAACGGCGGCAGCTACGGGTTCTTAATCTTCATCTCACGACAAGGATGCGGAGCCTTCCGCCACTTGGATGTTGTCCGCCGAAGGCGGATCCGCCTACGGCGGGGGCGTTGCGTGTTGAGCGTTGAATGTTGAAGGGATCCTTTTCCCCTTTCACCATTTCCCCTGCATCTGCTACATCTTCCCTCTAATCGCGCTATGGGCAAACCATCCGCAACATCAAAATCCTCCGCCGCTCCGCGCGGCCGTGCCTGGCTCAAACGTGTTTTGATGGCCTTGCTGGCGCCGGTGGTTTTTCTGGTGTTGGTCGAGGTTGTGCTTCGTGTTTTCAATATCGCCCTTCCGACGTCATTTATCCGGCCCTTGAAGGTCGGGGATGAAAAGGTGCTGGTGGAAAATGATGCGTTTGGACTGCGCTTTTTTCCGCCCGCTGCCGCCCGCCATCCGGAAACGATCAAGCTGCCGATCGTAAAAACTGATGAACTCCGCATCGCTGTGCTCGGTGAATCCGCCGCGATGGGGGATCCCCTGCCGGAATATGGCGCCGCGCGCATGCTGGAGGTCATCCTGCAGGCGCAAATTCCGGACCGGCGCGTGCGCGTGATAAACGCAGCCATGACCGCCATCAATTCCCACGTCATCAAGGAAATCGCGCGCGACTTGGCCCGGATTGAGCCGGATATCGTCATTATCTTGATGGGGAACAACGAAGTGCTGGGCCCTTTTGGCCCCAGCTCGCTCAATGCTGATCAAGATCTGCTGCCGCTCTGGCGCATTCAGGCTCACGCCGTGATCACCCGCTTGCGCATGTCCACTTATCTATCGACGCTACGATCCGCCATCGATCAGGCCGGCGTCGATTACAGGGATTGGACCGGTCTGCAGGCGTTTGTCGATACGGAATATGATCCGGACGCGCCCTTGCGCGATGAGGTAAGGCAGCGTTTCCGCTTAAATCTTGAGGAGATCGTCTCTACAGCAACTGAACAGGGTTGCCAGGTCATGCTTTGCACCATCCCGGTTAATCTCTATGACTGGCCACCTTTCGCCAGCGGCAAAGCGAGCGATTCCTTTCTAGTGGCAACCCTGCGTGCCCGCGCCGGTGCGGCCATGGAACAGTCAGACTGGACCCAAGCCCGCGCCTTGTGGGAGGAAATTCTTGAGGAAAAACCCGGTGATGCGGAGGCCTTGTATGGTCTTGCCCACACCCTTCTCGCCACGGGTGATGCGGATGCCGCCGCCGCGAAATTCGCCGCCGCCCGTGATGCGGACCGGCTTCCTTTCCGAACCGATGCTAAACAACAAGAGCATATCCGGTCGGTCGCACGCCAATTTAATGAAACCAGCTTAACCTTCCTCGATCTTGCCTCTTTATGGCATGCCTACTCCAATCCCGTGCTGGTTGACCGGGCCGGATTTGTCGATCATGTCCACTTTTCCTGGAAAGGAAACTACTGGGTGGCCAATCGCTGGGCGGAGACGACGCTCGCCATGCTGGGCCGCGAAAAAGAGGCATCCAACTGGCCGGACGAAACGGCGGTTTCCATCGCCCTCGCCGCGACCTCCACGGGTCAGCAGCGCTTCTACACCATGATGCAGGAGCGGCTGGAGCGGCCGCCCTTCAGCGCCATGGACGGCTTGGGTGGTCACCGGGCGCGTTTTCGTGAAATTCTGGACGAACTGGCCGGTGAGCCTCAAGCTTTGCAGGAATTAGATCGTGCCATCATTGAGGCTCCGCGTGCCAGGGAAGATGGTTATACCCTGCTTCGTTTGGCGGAATTACATGCCCGGCATGGGAGGCTGGACGAGGCCGATAATCTAACCCTCCGGGCTTTAGCGGCGAGCCCGCATTCCATTGATATTGCGGCGACCGCCGCGCAATCGCTGTTCGCCCGCGGCCGGGCCATCGAGGCGATAGCGGTCTACGATCGCGCGTCCTACATCAATCCTTACGCCCGTTCCGCCCTGGCCTATGAGCTTGCGGTCGAGTTCATCGCGGGTCCGGCCCAACGGCCCGGAAGCGCGACGGTCAAGGACTGGGCTTTAACCCACACCAGACTCTCGCCCGACCGGGCGGCTCAACTTGTGGAGGCGCTTTTGCGACGCGGTTGGTTCGATGAGGCCCATGATGCCGCCGGCGTGCTTTATCAGCGTCATCCAAAACACACCGGCATCGCCTTATACCGCTGTAAAACGGCCCTCGCGGTAAAGAATATCGACGAAGCCGCGCGAGCGCTGGCCCGGGCGGACGCGTTGAGTCCCGGCGATGCCGAGGTGGTCTACCACCAGGCTATCATCGATTACGAGCAAGGTCTTGCTGAAGATGCTCGCCGCGCGTTCGAGCGGGTGATCGAAATGAATCCAGCCCACCCCGACGCCCCCGGTCAATGGGCTTTGCTCATGCTCGATTTTTTCGGGCCGGAGGTTTTGGATCAATGGCTGGAAGGGCAGCCCGCCTACGATGCCGCTCGCGAGGCGCAATGGTGGGCCATCGTTCAGAAATTGAGGGGAGAGGGCGATGGTATACGGGTGCGGCGACTGATCGCCCGGGCCCGCGCAATCAATCCGGAGAACGTATTTCTCGATGCCCTGTTCGCCTGGTCGCTGCTCAACGACCAGCGATCGCCCGACGACCGCGCGCGCGCTCTTGCGATGTGGAAGAAACTCGAGCCGGATACCGCAAGGGGATTTGTATTTTACGAACAGCTAGCCGCCCTGGTGGCTGGCGCGCACGATGGTTAAAACGCAATTTAGCCCTCCGGATCCTCCCGACACTTGGGCGTTTGGCGTTGCGTGTTGAGCGTTGCCTGTTGCCCCGCCCCCCTTCCGTGTAGCTGCGTTCGTCAGAACGTGGCCATCTCCCGTTCACGGGCTTTCCACCGCCTAACGGCGGCAGCTACGGGTTCTTTATCTTCGTCCCGATCCTTGTCCCGATCTTCATCTCAGAAAAAGCTTAGGACAAAGGACGCGACAAAGATGCGGAGCCTTCCGCCACTTGGATGTTGTCCGCCGAAGGCGGGGATGTTCAGTGTTGAATGTTGAGCGTTGCCTGTTGCCCGTTGCCTCGCCACGGTTTGTATGTCCCCATACGGTACTTTCCAGGTTCATGCCTGCTTCTCCGCCTTTACCACCTCGACTATCCGGCACTGCCCGATGGGCGCTTTCCCGGTTTGATGGGAAAAGTGGCGGCTCACAGACGGCTTAATGCCGGTAAAACGATACACCAATAAATAATACATGCCATGTTCATTTTCTTTTAACAAACAGGCGATTTTTGCCTATTTATCGTAGGTGGCTGAACAGCCAACGAGTCTGTGTGGCCGGGAATTGAGGTTAAAAATTAAAAAACCGGGGGATGAAACGTTAAGAATCATCCCCTTTTTGAGGGGGTGATGCTGTAAAAAAAGCAGCCATTCCTTTGGTATCTCAAATTTTTTTGGGGGAAATTGTGATGAATCATCACGTGTGCGCGAACAGGAATCGCAACGCAGCCGGCATCGATGAGGTGAGACATCGAGCGCCGACGAAAAAGTTCCAGGCCTTGGAACGCTTTGCCGGGGTGTTTTCCAAACGTTGGAACTTTTTCACGACGGTTCCCGCACTGATGTTCGTTTTATCCTTCGCCGCATCGTTTGATGCGCAAGCGGGCGGCTGGGCCAACTTGAACAATGCTTCGCCTAGTGGTGTTTATCTCGGCGACACGCCGACCATGGGCACCATATTTATTGACGCTGCGGAAAATGGCAATAACCGTGATCAGGCGTTGGTTGTAGCGAGAGTCGGAAATGCGGACTTAAATAACGGCACTCGTTACTACGGCGCTGTTCTCGGTGGTAATGCTACCACTCTTACCACACTTGCGGCACCACAAGCCGTGACAACCGGCACATGGCATTGGGGTGTCGAAGCTCGCTGGAATTATGGTAGCGGAACTTATTTTTCCTATCACCATGTTAATGGATGGGCTTATGCGTCATTTGGCAGTTTTGGCGGAAACGCTCAGCTTTCTTACACAGTCAACGCACTAGTTAATCCCTCCAACCAATCCGCAACCGCCGCAAGTGCTTCGCAAATCAATCTCTCATGGGCACGCGGTGTATCCGGCGGATCAACAAAGGATACCCTCGTCTTGCGTTCCACCAGTAGCACAAA
>JBMTVS010000064.1:0-10676 GCA_049451655.1 Kiritimatiellia bacterium
CCTGTTCTCCCAGTCCGGGAACGTCTTCGATCAAAATAACATCTTTGGACATAAATGTGTTCTCCAACTAAATAGATTAAGGAAGCAAACCCATCACGCGGGCCCGGCGGATCGCCCGCTTGATTTGGCGTTGCTGTTTGGCGTTGGTCCCGGTGATTCGTTGCGGAGTGATCTTCCCGCGCTCGGTCATAAATTTCTTGAGCAGTTCGCTGTCCTTGTAATCAATTTCCGTGACGCCCTCGAGGTATTTTACCCCACGCTTTAGCATGGGCATCAAGTCGTTCTCTTCACGGCGCGGACGGCGCTCTTTGGTGTTTTTACGTATTGCCATATTCTTGCCTCACTTCATCGTTTCTTTGTCAAAAAGGAACTTCATCCTGACTATCATCCAAAATTTCTTCCTGGGGGACGCGATCCGCCGTCGAGGACGGGCGCGACGCGCCACGCGACGGGGCGGAATCACTCCACTCCTCGCGCGATCCACCGCCACCGCCGGAGCCGCCGCGGCTACTTAGGAATTGCACGCGCTCTCCCACCACGCCCAATCGACTCTGCTTTTGCCCTTCCTTCTCCCATTCGTCGAGTTTGAGACGCCCTTCCACCAGCACCGGCGAGCCTTTGCTGAGGTATTGGCCGCAATTTTCCGCCTGTCGTCCCCAAACTGTCACCGACACGTAAACCACTTCCTCGCGATCCTTGTCGTTTTGATCGCGGAAGCGTCGATTGATGGCCAAACGCAGATCGCATACCGCTGAGCCACTGGGAATGTGACGCACTTCCGGGTCGCGGGTCAGGTTTCCGGCCAGGAAGACTTTGTTGAGGTCGGTCATGATTACGCTCCAGCGGCAACCGGTTCAGACGCGGGAACGCCTTCGCCCCCGGGCTTGTCCTCAACGCGGAAGATTTGCATGCGGAAAATATCCTCGTTGAAACGGAGATTGCTCTTCAGCGACTCGACTTCCTTGCTAACCAATTCAAATGTGATGACCACATACTGACCGGCCTGCGTCTTCGCCATTTCGCGGGCAAACGTGCGACGTCCCAAGCGAATGGCACTCTCAATCACACCACCGACTTTTTCGACCTCTGACTTGATCTTGTCGACGGCATTGTCCAGCTGCTCCTCGCTGAAAGCATCCGGAAAAATAAACATTGCTTCGTACTTATTCACGCTCTTCTCCTTAACCAGCAACCGGTAAAACCGGTCTCAATCTCTGCCTTTACTAACCATTAAACCTGTTCATCGTTTTCTCCAGCCCCTCGCTGACCCAGCTCAAGGCTGCCGACGCCGCTTTCCTCCGCAAATCCGAAACGGCATCATGCAATGCCGCCGGAAATCGGCCAAGCACAAACGCCACCCGATCCTGCCCTTCCGGCACCGGCCCTACACCCAACCGCAGGCGCGGGAAATCCTGTCCACCCAGCCGCTCGATCAACGACTTTAGTCCGTTGTGCGAACCAGCGCTACCACCGCCTCGCAACCGCAAGGCCCCCATGGGCAAGGCCACGTCATCAACCGCAACCAGCAGCCGGTCCGTTCCAACGCCCTTTTTTCGCAGCAGCGGAGCCACAGCATCGCCACTGCGATTCATGAAGGTCAAGGGCTTGACCAGCATGACTTCTTCGCCGCGTACGCGAATCGATGCGCTTTCCAACGGGAATCGCCAACTGCGGCGAAACTTCACACCGTCTTCAGCCGCCAACTCGTCCAGCAGCTCAAATCCTATATTGTGCGGGGTGAGGTCATAAGCCTTTCCCGGATTCCCCAAACCGACAATCACCTTCATCCGGGAACTCCACCCGCGGAGGAGCTCGCCCGCATTCATGCGGAAAAGCCCCTTCAAAAAATCAACTTACTTGGCTTCTTCCTTCTTCGCAGTCAGCACCTCGGGTTCCGCTGCAGCTTCAGCCCCTTCCTTGGGCGCTTCCACAGTCGGAGCGGCTACCATCGCTACCGCGACATCACCATCGGAGATGATGTGGTACTTGGAGGAATCCAGTTGAATATCCGAAACGGTCATACTCTCGCCGACATCAAGCCCGGAGACATCCACTTTGATGGTTTCCATCAGGTCGCCCGGCAAGCACTCGATTTCGACTTCGCGAGCCAGGTGTTCGAGGACGCCACCGCCCATGGAAACACCTACGGGCGTGCCAACAAGCTCAATCACGACCTCCACACGCAGCTTCTCGGTCATTGAGACCTCATGAAAATCCGCATGCATGATTTGTCCGGTAAGCGCGTTGTGCTGCACATCTTGCAACAGAACCTTCAATGCGCCCGCACCGTCAATTTCGAGGTCCATGAGAATGTGTTCGCTGGAATGCCCCTGAAGGCTCTTGCGGAATTCGTGCTCGCTGACCTGAATGTTCTGGCCCGGCTTGCCCGCGCTGTAAACGACACCCGGAAATAATCCCTGACGACGAAGACGACGCCCGGCGCTACTTCCTTTCACCGCCCGCTTGGCGGCGTTAATTTTTATTGCTTCTGCCATATACTTCTCCGTTTCTGAATCAAATCCTGAATAATGAGGTGACTGACTGGTCATTGTGAACGCGCAAAATTGCCTCGGCCAGCAGTTCGGCCACAGAAAGCGAGGTGATCTTGATGCCGTTAGTGACACGTGGCGGTATGCTGTCGGTAGTGACCAGCTCTTCAATCGGTGAGTTATTCAACCGCTCGATACCCAACTCGGTCACCAGGCAATGCGTAACCGCGGCAACTATCCGTTTTGCTCCGCGTTCCTTCAGCAGTTTGGCCGCACCGCAAAGCGTGCCAGCCGTGGTGGTCAAATCATCAACAATTAATACGTCGCGCCCTTCTACATCCCCGACCACGCTGATGGATTCAACCTCGGTAGCGCTCTTACGCTGCTTACCGACAATGGCCAATCCGGACTCAATCATGGTCGAATAAGCGTAAGCCATCTTCAGGCCACCAGGATCAGGTGAAGCCACGACGACCTTGTCGCCGGCCCATCCGATCGACTTCAAGTGACGAACGATAACCGGTGCGGCGAAAAGATGGTCGACCGGAATATCGAAAAATCCCTGAATCTGCTGGGCATGCATGTCCATCGTGAGCACGCGATCAGCCCCCGCTGCGACCAGCAAGTTGGCAACCAACTTGGCCGTGATGGGCACCCGGGGCTGGTCTTTACGATCCTGGCGACCATACCCGTAGTAGGGTATGACCGGGGTGATACGAGCTGCCGACGCGCGACGAGCCGCATCAATCATGATCAGCAATTCCATCAAGTTTTCGTTTGGCGGCGAGCAGGTCGGTTGAACAATGAAGATGTCCTGACCACGGATGTTGTCCATGATCTTTACAAAAATTTCACCATCCGGAAAACGGCTCACATCCACGCCACCCAAAGGTTGACCGATGTAATCAGCTATACGCCGGGCAAGATCAGGGTGAGCTTGACCCGTCAGGATTTTCAATGCGTTTGCCATGCTATTTTGTTTGGTTGCCCGACTAGGATTCGAACCTAGACTCTGACCTCCAAAGGGTCGTGTGCTGCCATTACACTATCGGGCAGTGAACACCAGTCCGCCCGCGAGACCAAGCTTCAGGAATGTACCCCACCCGGGGTGATCCATCAACGAGGTTATCCCGTAAACGAAAGGGCCGCAAAATAGGGCGAACACCGCTTGAGGTCAAGCTAACATTGGCCTCATTTAGAATTTTTAGATCATGCCGTCTGGAGGGATGATACCCGGACTTGTGCTGACAAGCGTGGCAGCGTAATCTTTCTGGCCAATGAAGCTTATCGACCGATATCTGCTGAAGTCATTTCTGGTTCCGCTATTTTACTGCCTGGCCGCCTTTACCTTGGTGTACGTCATATTCGACCTGTTTGATAATCTCAGCGACTTTATCGACGGGAAAACCCCCGTTTCCAGGGTGTCCTTTTACTATGCGGCTCTGTTGCCAACCGTACTGGTGTATATCGTGCCGGTTTCACTTCTTCTGGCCGTGCTGGCATCACTCTCGAGTCTGACCAAAAATAACGAGTTAACCGCCATGCGGGCCTCCGGCGTGAGCTTAATGCGTCTGATGCTTCCTTATGTCCTGGTCGGGCTTATGGCCAGCCTGATCGTTCTTTTCGTCAATGAATCAATCGGCCCGACTGCATCCTACTGGTGCAAGAAGTTCATCTCGGAGCAGAAGCAGGCGAATCCCGATGCTGTCCATACTGCTGAAATCGCCATGAACAAGGAAACGGCTGGCCGGATTTGGTACATACGGGAGTATGACACCCGTAGCAATCGCATGCGCGGTATCGAGGTTACCCAGCGACGCGAAGACGGCAGCGAGGAATACAAAATGCAAGCCTCCGAGGGACAGTGGTTGGATGGTTATTGGGTGTTCACTGACCTCAACCAGCAGTTTTACGACCTGTACGGAAATCCACGCGGCCTGCCTAAAATGTTCCAAACGAGGGAAATGTACGAATATACGGAGAAGCCCGTCGATTTCCTGAGCGAAGTCAAGCCGCCCGAATTCATGTCTTCCGCGGAGTTGATCCGCTACATTCGCATGAACGAGAGCGCACAACCGGAAGCCACAGGTCGCCGTATGGTTGATCTGCATTTCCGCCTCGCCCAACCGTGGACCTGTTTTGTGGTCACGTTATTGGGTATTCCTTTCGGCAATCAAACCGGTCGCAAGGGGGCCTTGCGTGGATTCATTTTATCCCTGGGACTATTCTTCGGTTATTACGCGGTGGTAAATTTCGGTTTATTTCTTGGAAAAGATGGCGCGTTACCAGCCTGGATTGCCGGATGGCTCCCACACATACTGTTTTTGCCACTCGGACTCTTTCTGGTCTACCGCATTCGTTGATGCCGATCATTTGACCTTCGCAGAACGTGTGTTAGCTTTCGGGTAGGATAAGTAGCGAGGAATTGGCATGGCAGAAGAAAATAAACAAGGCCCCAAAGATGTTGTCGTTTACACCGACGACGGAAAAGGAGCTGTACAACCCCGGACTTTTCAGATGTGTGGTCTCGGGGTTCAATTTTATTCGGACCGGTCCATCGAGGAGTTCGAACTGATGGAGTTCGACTTGCAGGTCAATGACGACCCTGAAAATCCGGAGAATGTTCATTGCACAGGCGCCGTAGTGCGATGTCAGGAAGTCAATGATCCAAGCGGAAAATACCGGGTCTGGCTCAAGTTTATCGACACCCCCGAAAAATCCTGTCATCAGGTGGCGTGTATTGCCCGCAAAGGCAAACATCTATGCACGTTCTGCGAGAACTACTAGCCTTGTAGGCCAATCTAGCTCCCATCCTGTGTCCGGGCAACTTGCCAATCAATCTTTCCTTGGCTAAGCTTGGCTTTGAGATATGGACCCGAGCGAAAAGCGTGAAACCCGGCGTGCCATGAAGATATCCGTGGTGGCGGGCATCGTTATGCTGGTCATCAAGTTTGGAGCGTACCTTTGGACCGGTTCAAGTGCGATTCTGAGCGATGCTACCGAGTCTATTGTGCATATCATCGCGGTTCTTTTCGCCGCTTACAGCCTTTGGTTATCAACCAAGCCAGCCGATGATCAACACCCCTACGGCCACGCCAAAATCAGTTTTTTCTCTGCCGGGGCTGAAGGTGCGCTGATTTTAATTGCCGCGGTCGCAATTATCTTCACGGCTATTAATGATTGGATTTCCGGACTTTCACTGCGAAACCTCGATACGGGTGTGGCCCTCACTGCGCTTGCCGCGGCTTTGAATGCCGCCCTGGGCTGGTACCTGATCAAGGTTGGCAAGCGGCGCCAATCCATCATTCTTGAAGCCAATGGTCATCACGTACTTACCGACTCCTGGACCAGCGTTGGCGTGGTCATCGGTTTGCTTCTGGCCCGCATTACGGGGTGGCTCTTTCTCGACCCGATTTGTGCCATTTTAGTTGCCTTGAATATCATATACTCGGGAGCCAGTTTGCTTAAGCGTAGCGTCGCCGGCTTGATGGATGTCGCGGACCCGGATATTCAGAAAAAAATCATCAACCTGCTCGACCGTGCGTGCGAAGAAAACGGCATCAGTCATCACCGGCTTCGCCAGCATTTCAATGGTCATTCATATGATCTGGATGTGCACTTGATTTTCCCCGACTCGATGACCATACGGGCTGCCCACCGCATCGCGACGGATATCGAGCGGTCCATCCAGCAAGAACTCCCCGCTGACGCCCATATCACCACACATCTCGAACCACGCGAAGACCACCACAATCTACACACCCACGCCCTCACCCCACCCTGACGGTATTCATACATCGTTTGCCCGGAACATCGCGAAATGGAACCATTGTGGGCCGGATTTATTTAGTGGTATTGACCAGTTGAACCTCGCAAGCCGGTTTTACGGCTTCCCATCCAAAGATAGACACCTATCATCGTCGAGTAGTAATCATGTCGCACTCGGTTAAACCTCTGATTTTATTGATTCCGGCAATCTGTTTTGCGGGCTGCTCGCTGTTCAGATCCGGGACCCCGGTACGTATCGAGAGCAGCACAAAAGTTCAGCGCTCCATTGAACGAAACTTGCTTGAGCTTGCATCAACCCGCGATTTTGTAGGCGAAGAGAATGTTGGTCCCGCTTTGATTCGCAAAATCGCGCTGAATGATCAGCAACTTATGACCCGGTTCATGCATTCGCGCGGATACTATGACGCTTCAATTAGCGCTGAAATTTTTTCGACGGGTACATCCATGCGAATCGTCTACAACCTCGACCCGGGTCCGCTGTATATGTTGAATGACTTTACGCTTATCTGTCCCGAAGATTACAATGGTATTCGTCCCGACACGGAAAACCTTCGCAAAGGTGCCGCAACGACGGCCTCTATCCGCGAGAATGAAAAGGCACTACAATTATCGCTGCGCAATGACGGTTACCCCGAGGCCAGAGTAGCCGTTGAGCAAGTCACCGTCGATCATGCCACCCGGCTTGTTGATGTTGCTTACAAGACACAGCCGGGGCGCTACGCCCATTTTGGCAAGCTGAGCACCGAAGGATTCGAAAACCTCAGAACCTCCTACGCGCGGAAGGCCAAGCCCTGGCAGGAAGGCGATGTATACAACCAAAGTCTCGTAGATGAAATGGAGCGGCGCATGGCGGGCGGCGGGGTGTTTTCAATGATTGATATCGAACATGACAAGGAGGCGGCCGTTGAGAATGAAAACGACTACCATCTCAGACTGGAAGTCAAAGAGCGCCCTCCTCGCACCATACAGGTCGGCTTGGGTTACCGCACCGACACTGGATCCGAAGTTTCCGCGCGTTGGCAACATCGCAACGCCCTTGGTGGCGGGGAAAACTTCATTCTGCGTTCCAAATGGTCTGAATCAGGCTTGGAGGCCGAGACCCGTGTGACCGTGCCGTTTTTTCGACGCGGCGATCAAAGCTGGAGCACGAGCCTGACTTACTCTCGCGAGGATACGGATGCTTATGAGAGCGAGTCATACAAAGGCGAGAGCCTCATTACGCGGGAAGTCAGCGAGGAGTTTACCTTGCGGAGCGGTTTCGCCATCCGCTATCTCGACGAAGAACAGAGCCGGTCATCCGATTATTTTTATCTCGGCTCCTTGCCCGTGCGCTTTTTCTGGGATAGCTCGAACGATCCGCTTGATGCAGTGAAGGGATTACGGCTTCTGATTAGCACAGAACCCTTTCAATCCATCGAGGGACGCGACCCCTTCTTCTGGAAACACTTGATCAGCTTAAACGGCTATCTTCCTCTGGATGATGATGAAACCTTTAGTTTGGCCCTCCGCCTAACGGGAGGATCCATCAACGCCAATACCCTTAACGATGTCCCGGCCGAATTGAGATATTACGCTGGCGGCGCACAATCCGTCCGGGGCTATGCCTATCAATCCCTAAGTCCGCGAGATACTGATGGTAATGTTGTGGGCGGTTTATCCCTGGCCGAAACCTCGCTGGAACTCCGGTTGAGGTTTGGCAAAAGCATCGGAGCGGTCGCTTTCGTCGATGGAGGCACGGCTTTTCTGGATGAAACGCCCGATCTGGAAGAAAGTTTTCTATGGGGTGCCGGGTTGGGCTTCCGCTTTTTTACCGCTGTAGGACCGGTTAGACTGGATGCCGCATTCCCGATCGACCGGCGCGACGGCATCGATGATGCCTGGCAATTTTACGTGAGCTTGGGGCAATCGTTCTGAGGCATGGGCATGCGTCGTCGCGATTTCATTCATGGTGCCTATCGTGTTATCGCCGCCGCGATGCTATGCATCACCCTACTTCTCGCAGGGTTATATTTTGCGCTGCACACCAGAACCGGCATGGATTGGATTGCCGGAAAAATCAGTGAAGCCACCGGCAAGCGAGTGGAGCTACTCGAACTCTCCGGGCGTTTACCGCTGGAGCTCCGGGCTGACAGCGCACGAATCCGCAATCCCGGTGGCGACATTGTCGCCACGATTTCCCAACCATCGATTCGTCTATCCCTGAATATCCTGCATGCGGGCTTGAAACTTCTGGCGCCCTCGCTTGCCGATTTTGCATCCGGAACGAACGAAACGCGCAACCTCAGACTGGAAGTGAGCGCGCCTCGAATCATGAAGCGAGGCCTTCAACTAGACCAAACTGAACTGGAGCTGATCTTAACGTATGGCCAATCCCAGGATCCGGTCATGCTGCATGCGGAAGCATCCTTCGAAAGGGCTTTATCCGGGGATAAATTGATTAGACTTGAAGCCCCGATTACGTATGGCCAGACCAATCAACAAGGACGGCTCAATCTTGCCGGACTCCGCCTGAATGACGGCATATTGTCCGGTCACGTGGATGTTACCGAAACCATGCTCGATGGAACATTCAGTCTTCAGCATCCGCGTTTTGAGGTGTGCAATGCAACCATCCAGAGCAGCTTGCATTGGATATATAATCTATTCCCAGCCGGCCCGGCCAAAAAAGACGACCTCATGCTGCACCTGGTTGCAAACGGGCGTCTCGACAAATCAGGATCGGAACTGCTCAACGCTCCGGCCAGCGTTAGCGGAAATATACAGGCGGACATCCGGGTGGATGGCCTTCCGAGAAGACCACGATTCGATGGATATGCCACGTGGAACGCTGGCAGCTTCCGTAACATCAAAACCGGAACCTCGCTGGAACGTATCGAGCTATTCCTGGAAGGAAAGGGAAGCCAACTTGTACTCAGCAAAGGCGAATCATTCGATGATGCAGGTGGCAATATTTCGCTTTCTGGAAATGTTGATCTTGAGGAAGGGTTCTCTCCGGCATGGAGCCTGGTGGGAAATTTGGACGGCATCACGCTCTTCCGGCTGATTCAAACCGAGCTACCACTCGACGGCGCTATTCGTCTCGATGGCGACCTCTCCGGCACCGCCATTCAAGGCAAGGTCAAACTTCAGGCTTCGCGTTTTACAATTCCAAAGCGACTGCCACCCAGCATCGGCAAGTTACCCGTGGTTGAAATCAATCACCCTGACCCTGCCCGAAATACGAACACAAATGCCACACCTGCAATCGGCACCTTGAACACCGCCAAATCGGGATACCCCCTGACATTTAACATCGACGTGAATACTGGTGTTCCACTTGAAATATCAGGACGGGGATTGAACTCACTCTGGCGGGGCCAAATGCATCTGGGCGGGACGGCGTCGGCGATCAAACTGACCGGCGCAGCGCGCTTGATCGAAGGTTACGTCATGCTGCTCGGACGGCGCTTTCAAATCGAGACCGGAGTTCTCGATCTTGATGGTGCCGTGCCGCCGAGACCGAGACTTAATATCAATGCAGTCACCCGCGTAAGTGATGTCACCGTACGGCTTGCCATCACCGGCACGACCGACCGTCCTCAGGTGCGACTAGCATCGGAACCTATGCTCGAAGAACAGGATATCATGGCGATGATTTTGTTCGGCAAGCTCAGCGACACCATGACCCCCTGGCAGGCGATTGCCCTGGCGAATGGACTCCGGGTCATTTCCGGAGCCGACGGCGACGTGACCACGATTATCGACACCGGTCTCGAGGTGCTGCAAGTCGATCAGCTCGATATCCGGCAGGATGAAGAAGGATCCGGCCTGGCATCCGTTGCCGTCGGCAAACATATTGGGCGTCGCATCTATATTGAGGGCGAGAAAGGATTCGGCAACGCGGAAGATCTCTTCAAGGTCACGCTTGAATTATCGCCCAAACTTATTCTTGAAACAGAAAGTAGCCCACGTATTCGTGAAGGTGTTGGCATCTACTGGCGGCACGATTTCTAGGTGCTCAGCCCGATATCATCTTCTTCGACCGGCACGTCCGGCAGTGCCCGTAGAAAGTAACGCCCGTACCATTTCGTGCGGATACGCGGATCAAGAATCACCACGATACCGCGATCCGTTGATGAGCGAATCAACCGCCCCACCCCCTGCCGGAATTTAAGGATGGCTTCGGGCAGCGAGTATTCCTTAAAGGCATCGCCTCCGCGCTCGACGATACGATCCATGCGCGCTTTCACCACCGGCTCGTCCGGCACCGCGAAAGGTAACCGCGTAATGATTACATTGCTCAACGCCTCGCCCCGCACATCCACCCCCATCCAGAAACTGTCCAGACCAAACAACACACCCGCTGGTTCGTTCTTGAAGCGCTCCAGCATGGCGTGACGTGGCAGTCCCTCGTGCTGG
>JBMTVS010000065.1:0-10671 GCA_049451655.1 Kiritimatiellia bacterium
CGTCCTTCGTGAGCGCCCTCGCCGCGGTCAAGTTTTTCATCGGATTCGTGTCCCGCCACACCTTCACACCCTTCGCCTGGTACCGGATTGCGGTGGCGGTGGCGCTGGTGTTGTTTGTGATTTGAGCGGGTTCAGGCGTTCCGGCGGGGGCATGTTCTTTCCATGCTCGCGCGGCGTCGCGAAGATCGTAGGGGCCGCGCTAGCGCATGCCCGGGGAACAAGGACAGAACAAATAACCGCGCGAAGCTCCTGCACCATCCATCGCGGCAATGCCCCCGGCGTTCCGGCTATTCACCGCCTGTTCATCATCGCGGGCATCCGCAAGCGGAGCCCCTACCAGCGTTATTCGCTGGCGGGTGGGTCGAGCATGAAAGAAAAATGATTCCGCGCCAGCTAGTCTAGTGCGTGCACGAACAATCCCGACCTCAGCTTTGGCTCGAACCAGGTGCTTTTCGGCGGCATGATCTGATCGGCATCGGCGATGGCCATGAGCTGGTCGACGGTAGTGGCATGCACGGAGAAAGCGACCGCAGCGCGCCCGTTATCGACCTTCTTTTTAATGCGTTCCACGCTATCGAAACCACCGGTGTATTCAATGCGGCTGTTGGTGCGGGGATCATCGATGCCCAGCACCGGGGCCAGCAGGCGCGATTGCAACACACTGACATCCAGCGCGGAAACAGGGTCGGCCTCCGGGTCGGGCGTCCAGGCGAGGCGATACCAGCTACCGCCGAGGTACATCGAGATGCTTCCGGGGGCGGGCGGTGCTTCGGGGCCATCCGGATGGACATCAAACACTTCGCGAGCCCGGGCGAGAAATTCGTCGTGGCTGAGGCCGTTGAGATCCTTCACGGTGCGGTTGTAGGCGATGACCTTGAGGTGACTGGCCGGAAAGAGCACGGCCGGAAACCAGTTGTATTCCTCGTCGCCCCGGTGCGCGGGATTCGCGGCGCGGCGCTCGATGCCGGCGCGGGCGGCCGCGGCGGTGCGGTGATGGCCATCGGCGACATAGGCCAGAGGAACAGCCGCGAAGGCGTCCACCAGCGCGCGATCATCCTCGATACGCCAAACGATGTGGCGGATGTTGTCCACAGCGGTGAAATCCAGCAAGGGCGCGCCGGATGCGACCTGCTCCATGAGCGAGGCGATACCGGGATCATCGCGAAACAGAAGGAAAATGGGCCCGGTATGCGCACCGGTAACTTGCACGTGGCGGGTGCGGGCATCCTCGACCGGCTTCTTGGTTTTTTCGTGTTTGCGAATGATGTTGTGCTCGTAGTCCTCGATGTGGCAACACGCGACGATGCCGGTCTGGGCATGATCGCCGAGAATGATGCGGTAGAGGTAAAGACAGTCCGTTTCCTCCCGCTTCAGCCAGCCCTCACGCAGAAAAAGCTGCAGGTTTTTCGAGGCAGACTCATGATCGATACCGGAAGCGGGATCAAATCCATCCGGCAAATCGACTTCGGGACGCTCGACATGCAAAAAACTTCGGGGATTGCCTGAGGCAAGAGCGCGGGCGTCTTCGAGTTCACCCACATCGTAAGGCAAACTGGCGACTTCGCGGGCAAGTTCAGCGGGCGGACGAATGGATTGGAATGATTTAATGCGCATAACAGGGTGTTCTCCTTAAAAAGCCGAATAATATAGCAGTATCCAGGCGCATTGTCGATGAGCGAACCGCCAGGCTTCATTGGAGTTGGCAACCGGGGCGCGGGGCATTATGGTGGTAAGCGTTGTATCTGCGGGCCTGTAGCTCAGTTGGTCAGAGCAGGGGACTCATAATCCCTTGGTCGGGGGTTCAAGTCCCTCCGGGCCCACCACCTTATTATGCGTGATGAAGAAAAACCGGCCGAGAGCGAAGATCCCGGCATGGAAATGGTTTGCCGGTTCGCCGGAAATCTAGCCCACGAACTCAACAACCTTATCACGCCCGTGGTGGTTTGCGGCCAGATGCTGACCGACAATCCCGAGCCGGATGATGTTGCTTTTTGCGGTGAACAGCTCGAGGACGCCGGCCGTCGTTTTCAACAGTTCACGAAAAAGCTTCAACTCATAGGCTCCCGCCGCCAGAGCGGGGAGTTCAGTCGGCCGTTTGAAATATTGCCAGCTATCATAGAACGCGCCTCATCCACATATGAGTCCTCGGTCGTTTTCCGCGAGCTTTACCGCAACAAAATGGACATCGCTGCCGCCAGCATTGCCCTGGATCATGATCAAGCAACCTTCCTGATCGAGGAACTGATCCGTAACGCCGCCCAAGCAATGCCAAAGGGCGGCGAGATCACCATCGATCTCGCTCGATTGGCCAGCCCCGACCGCCTCGTACTCACCGTAACCGACCAGGGCGAAGGTATGTCCCCGGAGATCCAAGCCCGCATGTTCGAACCGTTTTTCAGCACCCGCAGCCAGGCCCGCGACCGCGGTTTGGGCCTAACACTGGTGTACGGCATGGTCCGCCGGGCGGGTGGAAGCATTCGCTGCCAAAGTAAGTCCGGCGCGGGAACCGACATGGAGCTTTCCTTCCCAGCCAGCTATGTCCCCTGATTTTCGGCCGGAAAATTTTAACGTTTTACTATGGCAAACCGCGAGGTCCTTGGGCATACTTTTGGCGAGTATATCGCTAACGCGGTTAGATGAAAGTTACGTCACCGGGAGATTTTTATGAAATCAACGCTGCATGAGGATGCGGTCAAAGCGATCATTTACGGCATGCACGGCACGCCGATGGATGTGTTGGGGATGCACCCGCACGAAGGCGGGGTTGTCGTCCGCTCGTTTCAGCCCCATGCTGGACGGGTCGAGCTGATCGAGTCCGGCAAATACCATGAACTGCACAAGGTTCACGAGGCGGGTCTATTTGAATTGGTCATCCCCGATCGCAAGGCCTTCAAGTATCGCCTGAAAATCACCGATACCCACGGCAAACATTGGGAAATCGACGACCCCTACGGCATCCCGCCCCGCCTCACCGACTTCGACCTCCACCTCATCGGCGAAGGTACTCACTTCCGCACCTACGAAAAACTCGGCGCCCACCTTCTGACCGTAAACGGTCTGACCGGCGTCCATTTCGCCGTTTGGGCCCCGAACGCGCTGCGGGTGAGCGTCATCGGTGAGTTCAACCGCTGGCACGGGCTGAATCATCCGATGCAGAAACGCGGCGATTGCGGCATCTGGGAATTATTCATTCCCGGCCTCGCCGAGGGGGACATTTATAAGTACGAGGTGAAGGGCCCGCACGATTACCTCGGCCAGAAGTCCGACCCCTACGCGTTCGCCGCCGAGCTTCGTCCGAAAACCGCTTCGGTGGTTACCAACTTGAACAGTTACACGTGGAACGACAGCGCGTGGATGGAGGAGCGCAAGAAACTCTCGTGGGAGATGGATCGACCCATAAGCATCTACGAGGTGCACCTCGGCTCCTGGCGGCGCGTTCCGCAAGATGAAAACCGCTGGATGACCTACCGCGAACTGGCCGACTGGTTGCTGCCTTACGTCAAGAATCTCGGGTTTACCCACGTCGAACTGCTGCCGGTGTCCGAGCATCCCTTCGACGGCTCATGGGGCTACCAGACCATCGGTTACTATGCGCCCACCTCGCGCTTCGGCACGCCGGATGATTTCAAGTATTTCATCGACCGCTGCCATCAGGAGGGCATCGGGGTCATTCTTGACTGGGTGCCCGCGCACTTCCCCAAGGACGGCCACGGTCTGGCCTATTTCGACGGCACGCATCTCTACGAGCATGCCGACCCGCGCAAGGGCGAGCACCGCGACTGGGGTACGCTCATTTTCAACTACGGACGCAACGAGGTGAAGACCTTCCTGCTTTCCAATGCCGTCTACTGGGCGGAGGTCTTCCACATCGACGGCCTGCGCGTGGATGCGGTGGCCAGCATGTTGTACCTCGACTATTCCCGCAAGGAGGGCGAGTGGATCCCGAACATGTTCGGCGGGCGCGAAAATCTCGAGGCGGTTGATTTCCTCAAGAAGTTCAACGAAGTCATGCACGGCGAGTTTCCCGGTTTTCTTTCCTTTGCCGAGGAGTCTACCGCCTGGCCGATGGTGTCGCGCCCAACCTATCTCGGTGGACTCGGCTTTGGTCTCAAGTGGAACATGGGCTGGATGAACGACATCCTCCGCTACATCAGCAAGGACCCCATTCATCGCCGCTACCACCACAACGACATCACCTTCTCGTTGATTTACGCCTTCACGGAAAACTTCATTTTGCCCTTCTCGCACGACGAAGTGGTGCATGGCAAAGGCGCGATGTTGAGCAAGATGCCCGGCGACCTCTGGCAGAAATTCGCCAACGCCCGCCTGCTTTACGCCTTTATGTATGCCCATCCGGGCAAGAAATTGCTCTTCATGGGCTGCGAAATAGGGCAGTGGAACGAGTGGAACTGCCACGAAAGCGTGGATTGGCATTTGTTGAAGTACGAACATCACCAGAAGCTGCAATATTTCTTCACCAAGCTGAACGCGGTATACCGCGATTACGCGCCGCTCTATGAAATCGATTTTAGCTGGGATGGTTTTGAGTGGATTGATCTCCACGACAGCGAGAACAGCACCATCAGCTTGTTGCGCAAGGGCAAGAACCCGCATCACATCGTGGTCTGCGTGTTCAACTTCACCCCGGTACCGCGCGAAGGCTACCGCGTGGGAGTGCCTTATGCCGGAACCTACAAGCAAGTGCTGAACACCGACAGCGCATCATTCGGCGGCAGCGATGCCGGCGTCGTGGATGTGCTGCAGACCGAGGAGGTGCCGTGGAACAGCCATCAGTTCTCGCTGCCGTTGAAAGTCCCGCCGTTGGGCGCGGTATTCTTCGAGCGTTATGGTGAACCACCACCCCCGCCGCCACCGGAGGCCTTGGATACCGAGGATGAGGTTACTGCAGAAGAAGCAAGCCCATCCAGTGAGACCGGCCTCGAAAAAAAGGCCGGCGCCTAATCGCCTGTAAGGGAATCCCCGATATCACCAAAATCGCCGCAAACGTTTTGGCAATGTAATCGACTCGGGTATAGTAGAGGTTAGGATAAACCGGGTGATGATAACCGCACAGTACCTTCCGCCTCCCCTCGTGCACGAGCTGCGCTCGCGCTCTTTTCCCCGCCTTTTTCGCATGACCGGCAGCCCGGGCAACCGCGGATTTGGACGCGTTTTGCGCCAGCGCATCCGGTCGCTCATCCAACGTGAAGAGACGTTAATCGAAAAGGCCGTTACACTTGCCTATCTTGGCTCGTTCCTGGTCGACCACATCGTGTTCGCGGAAAAAACCGCCTGCGAAATCATCGAAAAACGCGAGCTGAGCGAGACCGAGGAGAAGCACCTCTGGGATACGCATTATCATAATGTGATCGAGACGCTCGCTGCCGAACATCCGGAGGGAGCGGATATTCTGGAATACCTTGGTCGTCTCGAAGCTTACTCACGCTTACCCAACGGAATCTATCGCATGCGGGTTCGTCACTGGAACATGTTCAGTCACATTTTGGCCAAGCCTGCCCGACCGGAAAATGACGAAGTGGATGAAGTTGGTATTCTGCGCAAAGTGCAATTCATTTTAGCCAGTCCGCGTAGCCCGAATGCCAAAGCGCGCCTGATCTGTGTTGCCGCCTCGCTACTCGCTGACCGCCAATGCTGGACCCGTCACCTGCCCTGGCCCGCTGCCTACATGCAAATCATGACAGACCTGTATCCATTCCTCGCCCAGTACCCCGCCGTGATGGAAGAAATTGTCGGTATGAGCTAATCAAATCGTTGTCTTTACACCCGCGGTGCTCTAAAACGTTCATCAGGATTGGGAGTTAATATATGTACATCGTTCATATCGCCTCGGAGTTTGCGAACGTCGCCAAGGTGGGCGGCCTCGCCGATGTCGTTCAGGGCCTGACCCGCGAACTTTCCATCCGCGGCAATCACGTCGAGTGTATCCTGCCCCGCTACGACTGCATGCGCATGGATCGCATCTGGGGCTACACCAAGTCCTACAGTGACCTCTGGGTGCCCTACCACAACTTCTGGGTGCATTGCGACGTGTACTTCGGCTTCGTTGACGGCGTGAAGTGCTACTTCATCGAGCCCCACTTCTTCAAAAACTTCTTCCAGCGCGGCATCGTCTACGGCCATGCCGATGACCCCGACCGCTTCGCCTTTTTCAGTAAGGCCGCGCTTGAGTTCATGCTGAAAACCGGCAAGCACCCTGACATCATCCACGTGCACGACTGGCAGACCGCGCTGGTGCCGCTGCTGCTCTACGAAACCTACATGAACTTCGGCATGACCCATCCGCGGGTCTGCTTCACCATCCACAACATTCACCATCAGGGCATCACCGGTGACTTCGTGCTGCGGCAAAATCATCTGAACCCGGCTTACTATGTCACCGGCGACCGTCTCGCCGATGACCGCCACCATGGCGCGGTAAACTTGATGAAAGGTGGTATCGTCTACTCGAATTTCGTCACCACCGTCTCGCCCACCTACATGCACGAAATTCGTCACACCTCGCTTGGCCACGGCTTGCAGGGCGTGCTGAATCATCACGGCGGCAAGGTCGGCGGCGTGTTGAACGGTGTCGACTACGGGGTATGGAATCCCGAGGTGGATCACTTCCTGCCCTACAAATACGGGGCAACCGATCTCGACGGCAAATATGGCAACAAGAAAGCCCTGCGTGATCGTTTCTGGCTGGCCGATGTTTACAAGCCGATCGTTGCGGTGGTTAGCCGCCTCGATCACCAGAAGGGCGTCGGCCTTATTCGCCATGCCCTGTTCCATTGCCTTTCGAATGGTTGCCAGTTCGTGCTGCTGGGCACCAGTCCTGACGGCAAGATCAATGAGGACTTCTGGAACCTGAAGCGACACTTGAACGACAATCCCGATTGCCATCTGGAGCTGGGTTTCGACGAGGGTCTTTCGCACCTCATCTACGCGGGCGCGGACATGATACTCGTGCCGAGCGCCTTTGAGCCTTGTGGCCTGTCGCAGCTCATTGCCATGAAGTACGGCACCGTGCCCGTAGTGCGAAATACCGGCGGCCTCGCCGACACCGTGTTCGACGCCAATTACGCGCACGTGCCCTACCACGATCGCACCGGGTACGTCTTCAACGACTTTAACAACGAAGGCATGGAGTCCGCCCTGCGCCGCGCCATCGGCATGTGGTACAACTACCCGCAATACTGGCGTGAGCTCATCTTGAACGGCATGCGCAAGGATTACTCCTGGAACCATTCCGCCCAGCATTACCTGAACATTTACGATCTCATTCGCGAAAAATAACGGAGTCGCAACGCCCCCGGGCAGGGCATGGCTGAGAGGTCAAGCCGCCGGCACGGGGTCGCCGGGGCTCCAAACCAACCCACCCAAAGAGGACCATGCAAACCATCCCTGAACATATCGACGGCGTACTGAACATCTCCGGCTCGGAAAAGCTCGTGCTCGAGCATGCCGGAAAAAATCCCGATGCCTACCGCTCCGCGGGTCGCGTTAATTTTGACGGCATCAAAAGCGCCGCCGCCATTGCCCTGCACATGCAGCAGCCGCTCATCCCGGCCGGCGGACACGACCTGCAAAGCGCCGAAATCATCAGCAACCTCAAGCACATGATGGACAACCAGACCGTCGGCGATAATCACAACGCCCCGGTATTCTACTGGTGCTACAAGCGCATCGGCGAATTCGTCCCGCAGCTCATCGGCGAAGGCAAGCAGCCGCGCGCCATGCTCGAGTACACCGGCTGCCTCTTCGACGGCCTTCGCAAGATGGGCTCGCAGGACTTGTTCGACGCGCTCAAGAATGTCACCACCAACCCCGACTACCGCCACGCCGTCGAATGGCTCGGCTGCCCCTGGGGTCACGCCGTCGCGCCCTCCACGCCGGTGCAGGACTACAAGCTGCACGTTCTCGCCTGGCAACAGCACTTCGCGGCTATCTTCGGCCTAGAGGCGCTTGAGCGGGTCAAGGGCTTCTCGCCTTCCGAGATGGCCCTGCCCAACCAGCCTGACGTCGCCTACGAATTCGTCAAGACGCTCAAGGATTGCGGCTTCACCTGGGTCATCATCCAGGAGCACACCGTCGAGCAGCTCAACGGCCACGGCCTCGAACGCCCGCACATTCCCCATCGCCTGGTTTGCAAAAACAGCAAGGGCGAGGAAGCCTCTATCATCGCCATCATCAAGACCCAGGGAAGCGACACCAAGCTGGTCGCGCAGATGCAGCCCTGGTACGAGGCCTGCAGCCTCGGCCGCCAGGAGCTGGCCGGGAAGCAGATACCACCGCTGGTCACGCAAATTGCCGACGGCGAAAATGGCGGGGTCATGATGAACGAGTTTCCCGCCAAGTTCATGGAGGTTTCGCGCAACAGCACCAGTTCTGAAACCCCGCTCATGAATGGCTCCGAATACCTCGAGCATTTGTTCGCGCTTGGCATCAAGGAAACCGACCTGCCGGAAATTCAGCCGCTCTTCCAGCACAAGATTTGGCAGAAGATGCAGCCAGGCGACGGACCGGACAAACTGCGCCACGCCATCGAGGAATGCCGCAATGAGGATCACCGCTTCCACATGGAAGGCGGAAGCTGGACCAGCCACATCTCCTGGACCAACGGCTACGAAAACGTGCTCGGCCCGATGGAAAAAGTCAGTGCCCTCTTCAGCGAAAAGGTGTTGGAGAAAAACATCCCCACCGACGACGCGCGCTACCGCAACGCCCTCTACCACCTGCTGGTCACCCAGACCAGTTGCTTCCGCTACTGGGGGCAAGGCGTGTGGACGGATTACGCCCGCGAGTTGTGCCGGCGGACGGAGGCAATTTTGAACAACGACTTCACCTGACCCTGGAGGGCTCCGCTCTGTCGGAGCCGAGCGATCATGAACAGGAAAATGAACACGCGCGAAGCTCAATACCGCTCGACGGGCTATACCTGCCGTCACGGCCATTCATTTTCAAAACCATGCTCCGCGGACGCGGGGGAGCGAGAACGGATCATGAACGCGGGAGAATCCGATGCCTGAAAACGTCTACCATGCCCTCGTCCTCAACCTCCACCAGCCGTGGGGGAATATGGACGAAATGCTCAACAACCCGCTGACCGAATGGCAGGCCAAGGAGGTTTTGTTCGCCTACGACCGAATTCCGCGAGCGGTGGAGGGCTGGGAGGATGTGGCGCGCGTGCACTTGTCGATGAGCGGCACGCTGCTGGAGGCGTTGTCGAACCACGACTTCCAGTCGCGCGTTTACGGCATTGTCAAATGCGGTGACCTGCTCTGGCGATTGCGCAATCCCGCGCTGGATATTCTGGGCACCGGTTACTATCACCCGGTCTTTCCGCTCATTCCCGAGCGCGACCGCGAGGAGCATATGAAGCGCTGGTTGAGCATTGGCCACCACCTCTTTCCGCGCGAGGCCTTCAGCGGTTTCTGGCCGCCGGAAATGGGCTTCAGCATGGAAATGATTCCGCTGCTCAAGCGCGCGGGTTATCGCTACGTCATCGTCGATGCCGAGCACATCTCGCCCATGACGCCCATGCGCTGGGAGGAATTGCGCTACCGCCCGCACATCGCCAAGTTCGGCAATGACGAGATTGTGGTCATCCCGCGCGATCGCGACCTGTCCATCGCCCAGGAAGGTGGACTCGAAACCGGCTGGTTCATCAACGAGGTCAAGGAGCGCACCAAGTGGTGCGATTTCGAACCACTGGTCTGTACCGCCACCGACGGCGAAAACGGCGGCTGGTTCCGCAACGTCAACTGGGCCGCCAATTTCTGGGGTTCCTTCTACCATCCGCTACTCGACCAGGCGCGTCACGGTACCAGCGGGGTGCTGCCAACCTTCATCGACGACTACCTCAACCGCTTCGGCGCCCACGGTCAGGTTATCGTGCGTACGGGGGCTTGGAACACCGGGTTTCATCATGGCATCGGTTTCATCCAATGGACCGGCTCGCAGATGCAGCGCGATGCCTGGGACCGCACCGAGGAAGTCAGCCGCGCCGTACGTGAAGCCCGCGACGACGCTGCTGCGCGAGGCTGGCCCAATCAGGACGAAAACCATCACCTGGAAGAGGCCTACTGGCGCTTACTGCGGGCCGAAACCAGCTGCCACTACTTCTGGGGCACCGCCTGGGTCGACCGCGCCCACGCCGGCCTGGATGAAACCCTCCTATGGCTCGATCGCGCCAGGCGGGCTCGGGGGTGATTTTTTTTTTGGTAAAATTAATTCGCTTTAAATTTGACACCCATGTTTTAGTGGTGGATAACTCGGAAAACGGAGAGAGATTATGAAGAAATTAGCGCTATTAACGGCTCTTCTGGCCGGTTCTTTGCTGGTTGCTGGTTGCGAGGAAGACAGTGACTCTGACAACAATCTGGTTTTTGAGAACGTCTCGAGCCGGGAAGTACAAGTGATTCCCTTGTCGAGCGAGTGGGCAGCTTTCACACTAAAACCCGGCGAAAAAAATAAGTTGTATAATATTCGCGATGTCGATTACCGATTGAGACCCGAATCCAGGGTTCAAGAAGGAAGCGCCTCCACTGAACGGTACGTAATCATAGTGGATGCACCGCCCACCAATTAATTGGTACAAACGCTTGACCCCAGGGCAATCTTACAGATTGCCCTGTTTTTATTTTCGTTTTGAGCAAGAAGTCGCTTTTC
>JBMTVS010000066.1:0-10659 GCA_049451655.1 Kiritimatiellia bacterium
CTCGCTGATCCTGAACAGCATCTTCATCTTCGGCATGGTGGACATGGCCGGGGACGAGGAATGGGGCGCCTTCGCGGCCATCACTTTTTTCGAGATCACCTGGTATTCCGGCAGCATCTACGGCGGCATCGACGCCAGCCACCGCTACAACCGCGCACGGATGGAGGACGCCATCAACGCTGTGCAGGGCGACAGTTCGTGGCGGGCGGAGCTGGGGACGTTGCCTTTGATTTCGTTACGTTTCAGTTTTTGATGCGAAGCTGCTTGTCACACTTTTGCCCTGATCTCTCAGAAGTACGCATCCTGCTGATCTTTCCAGGTTTATATGCGATCTCAAAGGCCCAACGACTTCCTTAACGCGTGGCTGGAAACGGCCGGATCTGTTTGATCACGCAGGCGATCCAGCGCAGTTTGAATGTCCACTTTTCCTCGTGCCGCATGCCATACACGGGCGATCTCAATCGATTCCTGTTCGGAATTAATACGGTAGACAATCCGGCATGGTTGACGAATTAATTCCCGGACCAACGGATCGCCGATTTCAGGAACAATTCTTCCGGATTGTGGAAAGTCCGGTAGTCGCTCCACGGCTTCAATAACGCCGCGCGTGAATTTGCCTGCGGCGACGGAGTCATCTTCAGCGATATAGGCGAATATCGCCCGCAGATCGTATCGGGCCGAGGGAGACCAATTTAGTCGGTAAGCCATTGAGCGTACTCCGCCCGGATTTGATCGTGAGGGATGGCTTTGCCTGCATCCAACTCCAGTAAACCCTTACGAACGCCCGCGACAAAATTGATGCGCTCCAGCACATCGTCCCACGTGGCGTCATCAGGTAAATTTTCGATGGTTTGAATGGCTATTTCCTTGGTTGTCATCATTAAAATGTAGCACGAGCATTCAGACGGGCAAATCACATTTGGAAGTATCGCATCACGCCTGCTTGTGGCCGATGAGGTAGGCGAGGCGGCGGATTTTGAGGTGGTCGTAGGAGATGCGTTCCTGGAAGTGCTCGTAGACCGGGCGCAGGGCGCGGGCGCCGAGTTCGTCGAAGGCTTGATGGATGGCCCGGTGGTCTTCGGTGGTGAGTTCGGGTATTTCGAGGTCGGGGTTGGGCTGCAGCGGGAGACCTTCGAGCACATGCTCGGTGAGATGCTGCACGACTGTGCCGGCTTTGATTTCAAAACGGGAGGCGAGCCGGGCGATGGTCTCGCCCTGGTTGAATCCCTCGACGAGGCGACGTCGCCGGCCGGAGGCGCTGGCGCCGGGGGATGAGGGAGCGATCACCGCCTGCCGAGGGCGTTCGCTCTGGCCGGTTTCGGCGCAGTAATCGCAAATGACCTTTAGAAATTGCTCGCCGTAGGTGGCGAGCTTGATGTTTCCGACGCCGCTGATGGCTTGCAGCGATGCGGTGGACTGGGGCAGGTAAGCGGCCATTTCCGTGAGGGTGCGGTCGCCGAAGACCACGTAAGGCGGAATGCCTGATGCATCGGCTAGCGATTTTCGGAGAGTTCGTAACTGCTCAAAAAGTTCGACATCGTATTCGGAGACATCGCTGGCGGAGGCGGGGCGATAACTGGCGGTTCCGCCGGGGGCTTGGAGCAGGCCCTCGATTGGGAGGCGTTTGGCCAGCGCGTCGCGTCCCTTCGGGGTCATGCGCAAGGTGCGGTGTTCGGGGTTGATGTCGAGATAGCCACCGGTGAGCAGGCTGCGCCAGAGGGTTTGCCAACTCGCTTCCGGAAGGTCGGCGCCGATGCCGTAGGTGGAGAGTTGATCGTGCTTGAAGCGTTTGATTTTCTCTGATTTGGAGCCGCGCAGTATGGCGATGATGTGGGCGGCGCCGAAACGCTCGTCGACGCGGATGACGCAGGAGAGGAACTTTTGCGCGGGAATGGTCACGTCGACGAACTTGACCGGCTCGCGCGTGCAGACATCGCAGTTCTTGCAGGTGAGGTGGTCCCACGCCTCGCCGAAATGCTCCAGGATGCCCTTGCGCCGGCAATCGCGGAAATTATCTGCTAGTTTCATCATGTTTTGAAGCTGCTGGAGGGCAATCTCGCGGTCTTCGCCCTCCTTCTTTTCAAGGACGGTGCGAATCCGGGTGGCATCGCCGTGGTTCAGTAGCAGCAGGCAATGCGCGGGTAGGCCGTCGCGTCCGGCGCGGCCGATTTCCTGGTAGTAGCTTTCGATGCTTTTGGGTATGTCAAAGTGAATCACGAAGCGGACGTTGGGCTTGTTGATGCCCATGCCGAAGGCGATGGTGGCGACGATGATCTGGGTTTCATCGCGGATGAAGGCCTCCTGGTTCTTGCGCCGGACGTCGTCTTCGAGGCCGGCGTGATAGGGCAGGGTGGAGAAGCCGGCGATTTTGAGATCCTCTGCGAGGTCCTCGACCTGGCGGCGGGTAAAACAGTAGATGATACCGGACTGCTTCTTACGCTCGCGCAGGAAGTCGGCGACTTGATGAAAGGCATGCCGCGGCTGCTTTTGCCTGACCTCGATGAAGAGGTTTTCGCGGTTGAATCCGGCGACGAATTCGTTTTGCTCGTCGAACTCGAGGGCGGAGGCGATGTCCTGTCGCACCCGCGGGGTGGCGGTTGCGGTGAGGGCGAGGCAGACCGCGCCGGGGTGGCGTTTGCGGACGTCGATGATTTGCCGGTAGTCGGGGCGGAAGTCGTGGCCCCATTCGGAGATGCAGTGGGCTTCGTCGATGGTCAGGCAATCCAGTCGCACCGCTTTCAGTAATTCTGTGATACGCGGGGTGAGCAGCGACTCGGGGGCGACATAAAGGAGTTTCACCTGGCCGGCCTTAACCGCTTCCATATTGGCTTGGTAGGTATCGTTGTCTAGGGTGCTATTGAGGAACATGGCGGGCACCCCGGCGGCCTGCATCTGCTCGACCTGGTCCTTCATGAGCGCGATGAGTGGCGAGACCACTACGGTGAGGCCCTCGAACATGAGAGCGGGAATCTGGTAGCAGAGCGATTTGCCGCCGCCGGTGGGCATGATGGCGAGGGTGTCGCGGGCGGCAATGACGTTTTCGATGATTTCGCGCTGCAACGGGCGGAAGGTGTCGTAGCCGAACACTTCCTTCAAGATGTGCTGGGGATCCTTGCCGGGCATGATGCGCGGATTAAAAGAGGTTTCAGCGGCCGGTTCAAGCAGCGATGCGTGGGCTATCATGTTGATGTTCTCCGTGGTTGGGGTTTGTCCTTTACACGGTTAACAGCAACGAGGTGTCGATTTTTGGAAAAAAAGTTTAGAGGGACAGAGGTGGTGTGTGTGTAAATCTCTGTAGAGGAGTGGGTTGTGGAGGGAAAATATTTTTATGGGGAGGGGTAAAACGCGCAGAAAGCGGGAAGAAAACGGACTAAACGGACTGGATGTATGCTGCGGGCGGTTTAGCCGCGGCGGGGGGGGCGCCGACCCGGGCCGCCACGACGGGGGCCGCCTCGGCCGGGTGCGCGCGGGGGGCGGCTAGTTGATTTGTGCCGGGGGGCGGAAACGCCTTGCGGGGGCTCGGGCAGGACCAGCCATTCATCCTCCGGGTGGGTGCATTTCAACTCACGGCTAATGTACTTCTCGATGGCCGGTAGATTATAGGCATCGTCCTCGGTGGCGAAACTGATCGATGTGCCGGTTTTGCCGGCGCGACCGGTGCGGCCGATGCGGTGGACGTAATCCTCGGGGTCCTCGGGCAGGCTAAAGTTGATGACATGGCTAACGCCATCGACATGCAAGCCGCGCCCGGCGACGTCGGTGGCGACCAGGACTTTGATCTTGCCGTCCTTGAAGTCGTCGAGGGTGCGCATGCGCTTGTTCTGTGGGACCGCGCCGGAGAGCAGGTCGCAGTCGAAGCCGTAGCGGTGCAGCTGGTCGGCGAGCTTTTCCGCCTCGTAGCGGCGGTTGACAAAAATGATGGCGCGGTCGACTTCGGGGCGGCTGAGCACGTGATGCACCAGCGCGAACCGCTCCTGCAGCGTGACAATATAAATGACTTGCTCCACCGTATCGACGGCCACGCTTTCCGGCTCGATGGTGACGGTGACCGGATCCTTGGTCCACTGGGTGGCCAAGCGTTTGATTTCGTCGGTGAAGGTGGCGCTGAAGAACAGGGTCTGGCGCTTGTGTTTGGGCGGGGTGCTGTGAACAATTTCGCGCACGTCGGGGATGAAGCCCATGTCCATCATGCGGTCGGCCTCATCGAGGACGAGGATTTCCACGCCGCCGAGATCGAGGTCGCCGCGGCGCTTGAAGTCGAGCAGGCGGCCGGGGGTGGCGCAGACGATGTCGATGACCTTGTTCTGAAGTTGGCGCTGCTGTTTTTCGTAGTCCATACCGCCGAAGATGGCGACACATTCGAAACCGGTATATTTCGATAGGGCGACGGCGTCGTTGTAGATTTGGACAACCAGCTCGCGGGTAGGGGCAATAACCAGAGCGCGGGGACGACCAACGCGACGGTTTTCAGGAGCTGGGTTGCGCAGGAAATAATCGAGGGTGGCAAGCACGAAGGCGGCGGTTTTACCGGTTCCGGTCTGGGCCTGTCCAAAGGCATCGCGTCCGGTCAGGGTATGGGGCAGAACTTCGGCCTGAATGGGGGTGCAATATTTGAAGCCGAGGTCGGCCACGGCATGCAGCAGGCGATCGTGAATGTTCAGATCATAGAAGCGGGTTTTACCGTGTTCGACCGGTATATCGTACTGGCTGATATCCCAGCCGACATGGAGATCTTCGCGCGGTTTAGGCGGCGTTGTTTCATTTGCGGACTGCGCCTCGCGACGGGATTGATCGCCACCCGGGCGAGTGCCTCGACCGGACCGGGAGCGACGACGCCGGGGACGGTCGCCTTCCTCGCGGGGTGGGCGGGAGGTGTAAGATTCGCTTTTATCGCCGTCTTGCGATGGGCGGGGGCCACGCTCGCGACGGGGCTTGCCGGTGCGCTGGGGGCGTTTCTCGCCATGGCCAGGACGGAAAACATCGCTATCGCCTTCGGCCAGTTTAACGGGACGAGCTTTCGCGGCTGACGTGGTGGATGAAGAGGAAGCCTTTTTAGATGAGGTGAGGCTTTGAATCACCTTCTTGATTATGGAACGCATGCTTGATTTAGAAGAGCCAGTAAGCGACCGGAATTGGCAACCAACGACTTGCATCGGACTATTAGTCAAAAAGAGCGGTCAGTCAATGGCTTTCGGGCCATTAATAGAGGACGAATTTCAGTGCTGCTGGCATTTCAGGGCGAGCTGTCGTATTACTTAACTCATGTCTGATGCTTTTCCGGTCATCCTGTTCGACGGCTTCTGCAACCTTTGCAATGCTTCGGTGCAGTTTGTCATTCGGCGTGACCGGCGCGGACGCTTCAAGTTCGCCGCGCTGCAGTCAGAGGCCGGACAAGCGATGGTAAGGGAAACGGGGGGAGGAGAGGTTACCCTCGATTCAGTCCTGCTGATTGCGGACGGGAAAATTTACCAGCGCAGTGCCGCCGCCCTGCGCATTGCCCGGCGGCTGGATGGATGCTGGCCGGTGCTCTTTGTCTTCATCATCATCCCGCCTCCGCTGCGGGACTTCATCTACAACTGGATCGCCCGCAACCGCTACCGCTGGTTCGGTCGGCGCGAGGAGTGCATGGTTCCGACGAAGGAACTGAACGAGCGATTCGTTGACACCCCAGACCCCCGCCCAGACCATCCCCCATCAACCATCCCCCATTAACCATTCCCCATCTCCCATTCATCCTCACCACCGCCTAACGGCGGCAGCTACGTTTATTTCTTTCCCGAACCCTGAACTCCGACCCCTTGCTTTCCCCTCATCGTTCAGCGTGATTACGAATCAAGTACCACCAACTCAAGCCCGTCCATTTTATCGAAATGCCGCCGGTTTCTCGTGAGCAAGGGCCGTCCTGCCGCGATGGCCGAAGCGCCGATCCAGAGGTCATTTTGCCCGACCTCCCGGTAAACCCCGGTGTCCCGATGTTGCGAGCATAGCCGCGCATAGACCGGAATGGCGGGTAACGGATCAAGCATGGGAAACCCGATGCGCAGAAAATTTTCGACACCGGCTGGTTCGTGACCGGCCCTGAGCGCACCGTGCTTGAATTCACCCAGCACCACCCAGGGCAAGCCGAGACTCTTCGCGGCGTTTTCTTGCGCAAAATTTACCGCCCAGGCCTGGCGTCGCCACAATCCGGCCAGAAAAGTGGTGTCGGCTACGTAGTCCACGGATCCTCTTTTACCGTGCTGCGCTGGTTTACCGAGTCCTCTAATTGTATGTCCCTCTCCGGACTGGCCGGAGGGCGGGTCTCCACGAAATTCAACAGCGCACCCAGCGTTCCGGGTTTTGGCACGACAGATTTGACGACAGCGGAGAATGACTCCCGTCCGCTTCTCTTCCATGACTTCAGTAAGTCGTAAGCTTCTTCATCCAATGTGATGGTTTTCATAAATCATGCATACACGAAATGTATACACGAGTCAATTCAATTAGGTGGTTGCGCTTTTTTGGTATTGATTGGATAAGGCGAATCGGCTCCACTTGGGCAAGTAACTACCGATCATGTACATTCTTGTCGTTGTCGACAATCCTCGCCGCTGGCCCCTGAATATATCCGGGGTCGAAGTCGTTTCTGCGCGACGTTACATCACCGACCCGGCGTACACCCGTCTTGACGAGACGCGCGTCTTCAATCTTTGCAAATCCTATAGCTACCAGAGCACAGGGTATTACGTTTCGCTGCTCGCCGCCGCCCGCGGTCACAAGCCGCTACCGGATGTGTCGACGATTCGCGATCTTCAATTTCCGACCATCGTGCGCATCGCGTCGGAGAACCTGGAGGATGAAATCAAGCGGAGTTTGTCGGGTCACCATGGCGACCAGTTCACGCTGAGCATTTATTTCGGGCGTAACCTCGCGCGGCGCTACGACCGCCTGAGCATGGAGCTTTTCAACCTCTTCCGCGCTCCGCTGCTGCGCGCGCATTTCGTACGCGAAAAAGGACGTTGGGAGCTGCAGAATGTCGGCCCTATCGCGGTCAGCGATGTGCCAGCCTCGCACCATGACTTCATCGTCGAGGTCGCCAGCGATTTTTTCCGCGGCCGCGGCCGGCGCTTCCGGAATCGCGCGCCCAATGCCTTCTCGCTGGCTATTCTGGTCAACCCGGCTGACCCCCATCCGCCCTCGAATGCCCGCGCCTTGAAGAAGTTCATCAAGGCCGCGGAGCGGCTGGGCATGGATGCCGAAATCATCGACCGGGACGCCTACAGCCGCCTGCCGGAATATGATGCCCTGTTTATTCGGGAGACGACGTCGGTTACCTCGCATACCTTTCGCTTCGCCCGCCGCGCGGAGGCGGAGGGGTTGGTGGTCATCGACGACCCGCCATCCATTCTCAAGTGCACGAACAAGGTCTACCTCGAAGAGTTGCTGGCGCGGCATCGTGTGCCCACTCCGAAGAGCATCATCGTGCACCGGGATAATGTGAATCAGCTTCCGGAGGACATGGGATTCCCGCTGATTTTAAAGCAACCCGACTCCTCCTACTCACTGGGTGTCATCAAGATCGAAGACCGCGCGCAGCTCGAGCGCGAGGCGCCGGCCATGCTGGAGGATTCAGAACTGCTGATTGCCCAGGAATTTCTGCCCACGGAATTCGACTGGCGCATCGGTGTGCTCGATGGCAAGGCTTTCTACGCCTGCAAGTATTTCATGGCCAGCAAACATTGGCAGATCGTTAGCCGCAACAATCAACGCGTCGATGAAGGAAGGGTGGAAACAATTCCGCTTAAACAAGTTCCTGAACAGGTGTTGAAAGTTGCCGTCAAGGCGGCGCGGTTGATCGGGGACGGACTTTACGGCATTGATCTCAAACAGATCGGCAAACGGGTAGTGGTGATTGAAATTAATGACAACCCCAGTATCGATGCCGGTTTTGAGGATGGTCTGCTGAAGGACCGGATGTATGACACCGTGATGAAAAGCTTCCTGCGCCGCATCAAGGCGCGGCATCCCGTTCGCGCGAAGCCATGATTGAAGAATCGATGTTCGCATGACCCTTGAGCTGAAAGCTTTTGATGGTGATCTGGATTGGCTCTGGGAACTTGAGCAATCCTCCTTTAATCGCGCGGATCAGATGAGCCGCGATGAGTTGGCCGCATTTCAGCGCGAACCGTGCAACCGGATCGTGATGATTTTCGAAGAGGGCACCCCAGTCGGAGCCATTCTGCTAACTGAAACCGCCGATAAAACCATCTACCTCGAATCGATTGCGGTCCATTCCTCCCACCGCTCGCACGGCTGCGGCGCCCGCGCGCTTTCCATCCTGCTTACTGACCTGGCGCGCGAAGGGTTCCGCATCGTTCAACTCCACGTTCGCGCCTCCAATCCCTCGCGGCGACTTTACGAGCGTCTGGGTTTTCGTTTCATCGCCGAAATTCCCTGCTTTTACGATGACGGCGAATCGGCGCTGTATATGGAGGTAGAGCTGACTTGTATTGCCATTGAAAATGCTTGAAACCCCGACCCCCGAACCCCGACCCCCTAATCTTTTCTGCCGGTGCTAATCCACCGTCTAACGGCGGCGGCTACATTTTCTAGTAGCTGCATCCGTTAGGACATAGAGGGGGCGGATCAGGGCGCATTGACCCATTCCGATTCGCCGTGCTCGTAGTGCTCCTTTTTCCAGATGGGCAGGCGGGCCTTGATCTGGTCGATGATGAAACGGCACGCTTCGAACGCCTCGGCACGGTGGCCGGTGGCGACGCCGAGCCAGATGGCGGTTTCGCCGGGTGGGACATGACCGGTGCGATGAACGCAACGGGTCCAGATGAGCGGGTAGGACCGGGCCGCCTCCTGAACGATGAGTTCGTATTCGGCGTTGGCGAGGGCGAGCTTGGCTTCGTATTCGAGCTTGGTGACCTTGACGCCGTTGCTGAAGTCGCGCACCACGCCTTCAAATATGACCAGCGCGCCCGCGGTGTGCGTGTGGCATTCGCGGCGCAGCGCCTCGCCGTCGATGAGATTTTCAGTCAGCGTAAACATGGTCAACCTCCGGAGGATGGGGGCAGAAACAAGATGCGATCGCCATCGCGGACAGGCGCGCTCCATTCGACGATACTGTCGTTGATGGCGACCCGCAAAGACGCGTGCCCGACTGCCCACCCGTGTCGCTGTGTCAGTTCCCCGTAAAGTTCGAGCGCGTTTTCCGCCTCCGTCTCGACTCGCTCCTCGCGGCAGCCTGCCGCCTCGCGCATCATGGCGACATATTCGACCAGCAACTGCTTCACGTTTTCACCTCGCGCTTACCGCCGGTCTTTCCGGTGAGGCGCACCGAGCGGATTTCCATGTCGTGGGTGATCGCCTTGCACATGTCGTAGATGGTCAGCGCGGCCACGCTGGCCCCGGTTAGAGCTTCCATCTCAACTCCGGTCTTGTATTCGGCGCTGACCCGGCAACGGATGACGATGGTCAGTCCCTTACGCTGGATGTCGAATTTGCAGCCGTCGAGGGGCAGCGGATGACAGAAAGGAATAATGCGAGCCGTATCCTTGACCGCCTGGGTCCCGGCGATGATCGCGGTGTGAAAGACCGGTCCCTTCACAGATTGTAGGTCCCCGTTTTTGAATAAGGCCGCCACCGCCCGGGTAATCCGCATCTCCGCTACCGCCTCCGCGGTTCGCCGGGTGACGCCCTTTTCGCCGATATCGACCATCGAGGGGCGGGACTTTTTATCAAGGTGTGTAAGTTTCATCGATAAAACTCAACCCGTATCGAGACGGTAAATCAACATTATTCAACCCATATCGCCGCTTAAGTTGACGATAAGTCAACCCGCATGCCACGCGAAGAAGCTTCCGGAGCCGCTGGAGCCTGGTTCGATTTGGACAAATCCGTGGCTGGTGGCGAGGGCGGTGAGGTCGCCGGAGCCGTGGTATTCGACCGGGCGGGCTTGGGCGGGCGCGTCGGCGGCCGGCTGGTGCAGCGTGCAGGGCGTGAGCAAGGTGAGTTTGGGGTGGGGGGACAGTCCTGTAGCAAGGGCGACCGGCACCGGCTCGCCGGGGGTCATGCCCATCCCTAACTGTATGAAGGGCAAGACGTAACGACGGAAGACGGTGAGGGTGGATACGGGATTGCCGGGCAGGCCGAAAACGCGAGCGGTTTCCGTCCGGCCGAACCAGAGCGGCTTGCCGGGGCGCTGGGCGACCCCGTGGAATAGATTGTGTGTCCCTGCCTGACGCAGCGCGCCGGGCACATAGTCGAATTTGCCTTTGGAGACGCCGCCGGAGAGTAACAGCAGGTCGCAGCTTTCGAGGGCGCGGGCAATAGCGTTAATTGTATGTCCCTCATCGTCGGGAATGTGCTCGGCGGTGAAATCGGTGATGTCGGCGAGCTGCAAGCCGGCCTGCAGGCCGATGTTGTTGGAGGCGCGGACCTGGGCGGGTTGGATGTCCGGATGGTCGACCGGAACCACCTCGCTGCCGGTGGTGAGAATGGCCACGCGGGGCGGGCGGGCGACCCGCACCCGGGCATGGCCCGTCGCGGCGAGGATGGCGATGCGGGGAGCGTCGAGCCGCGCGCTAGGTTCGAGGAGCTGATCGCCGCGTTTACGGACGAAGGCCTTGGCGTGGATGTTCTGCCCCAGCGCGATGTCGACCCCCTCCCGAA
>JBMTVS010000067.1:0-10612 GCA_049451655.1 Kiritimatiellia bacterium
TTGTCATCACCAGTTTGCACCGTGACTTCCTGCCCTCCTCTTGGGGAATGTTCACACCGACCTGGGTGGACTGGGCGATGTATATCGGCACGATTGGCATGTTCCTGTTCCTGATGACCCTGGCCATCAAGTTCCTGCCTATGATTTCCCAGTTTGAAGTACGCGAACTCCTGCACAAAAAGCAGCACAAGCATTGATGCCATGAGTGAGACTACGAAAAATTTAACCTACGGCATGGTTGCCCAGTTCGAAGACGACCGGGCGTTGTTGTCTGCCGCCAACAAGGTGCGCGAGGCCGGTTATACCGCCACCGATGCCTTCTCGCCTATCCCGGTGCATGGCCTGCCCGAAGCATTGGGTATGAAAAAGAGTAAGTTGGCCAGCCTGGTTTTTATGGGCGGTTTGACGGGCGCGTGCGGTGGTCTTGGACTGCAGTATATGGTGTCGGTGGAGTTCTATCCGCACATTGTAAGCGGTCGTCCGCTCTTTAGCTGGCCGAGTTTCGTACCGGTGATTTTCGAGTCGGTGGTACTGCTTTCCGCTTTTGCCGCAGTGTTTGGCATGTTGATTTTGAACCGCCTGCCCGAGCCTTATCATCCGGTGTTTAATGCGCCGGAGTTCAATCGTGCCACCAGCGATGGATTCTTTCTCAGCGTTGAATCCCGCGATCCTAAATATGACGCGGCTTCACTCCGCAGTTTGTTGGAGTCGGCGGGCGCCGCCAAGGTGACGGAAGTAATGAAGCATGACGCCGATCCGGAATGAGCATGATTAAGTTTCACCATAACATGAATCGACTGACGAGGCTGGCCGCTCTCGCCGCGCTGCCATGGGCGTTTTTGCTCGCCACCGGTTGCGAACTGCGTCAAGCCATGTACGACCAGCCCAAGTATACATCTTTGCAGGAGAGCAACTTTTTCACCAATCGCATGGCTTCCCGGCCGCTGGTGGAGGGCACGGTGGCTCGCGGTTTTCTGCAGGATGACAACCACTTATATGAGGGGCGTATCGATGGAATGATGGTCGATTCTTTCCCTTTCGAAATTACCACGGAAGTAATGAACCGCGGGCAGGAGCGTTACAACATTTTCTGTTCGCCTTGCCATGGGTATGACGGAAACGGCTACGGGATGATTATACGCCGCGGATTCAAGCAGCCCACGTCCTTCCATGACCAACGGTTGGTCGATTCGCCGGAAGGTTATTTTTATAATGTGATCAAGAACGGCTATGGCGTGATGATGAATTACGCCGCACAAATTCCCGTCGAGGATCGATGGGCGATCATCGCCTACATACGCGCGCTTCAGTTCGGTCAGCGGGCCAGCCTCGATGATGTGCCTGAAAATTTCCGTGCCGAGTTGGAGGTAGGACATTAATCCATGGATACGCACGTTGATTTAGCCAAATTACGCTCGATTTCGCTCGCGGCCGCCGTGGTGGGTCTGATTGCTTGCGCCGTGGGACTTACCCTGGACAAGGATGCCTTCGCGGTTTCCTGGCTCATCGGCTGGACTTACTGGTTCTATCCTACGCTTGGCGCGTTGGGTTGGCTCATGATTTATCATCTGACCAGTGGTCGCTGGGGCTATGTCATGCAACGACCGCTTGAGGCGGCGGCAAGGCTCATGCCGCTGATGTTGATCCTTTTCATTCCGGTGCTCTTTTCCACGCATGCGCTCTATGAATGGACGCATGAGCATGCCATTGCCACCGACAAGCTCATACAGCATAAAATCTCCTACCTGAATACCGGTGGTTACACGAAGCGCATGTTTGTCTATTTTGCCGTGTGGATTGCGCTGGCGTTTGTGATCAGTGGCATTTCCCGTCGTGATGACGCAAACAACAATCCTGATGCGGTCAAACGCATGCGGTTTTATGCCGCACCTGGCCTGGTCGCTTTTGCCCTTGCCGCGACTTTTGCCTCATTTGACTGGTTGATGTCGCTGGAACCTCACTGGTTTTCATCTATTTACGGGGCCATCTTCATGGTCGCGGGTGGATTATCGTGCATGCTCTTTATGGCGGTGCTGCTCAACAGCTTGTCCAGCCGCGAGCCCCTCAAGGGTGTGATCACAGCCCAGCAGTTTCATGACATCGGTAACTGGTGCTTTGCCTTTACCATCCTCTGGACCTACATGAACTTCAGCCAGTTTATCATCATCTGGTCCGGCAACCTTTACGAGGAAACCTTCTGGTATCTGCATCGATCAAAGGGGGGGTGGGTCGAAGTGGTAACCATCATGGCCCTCGCTCTTTTTGCCATTCCTTTCGTGCTGCTGCTCTTCAAAGCCAACAAGCGCAACCCTGCGGTTCTAGCCAAAATTGCCCTGCCGGTCTTGATGTTCCGGGTACTTGAAGTCTACTGGTTGATCGGCCCTACCTTTCGTAAGGAGGCACTGGCTGTGCACTGGATGGACCTTGCCGCTCTGGTGGGTATCGGTGGCCTCTGGTTGTTTATGTTCACCCTTGGTCTCAACAAGGTTCCCTTTTTGTCCGGAGACGCACGTTTTCAAGAATTTGCCAAAGGCGAGGCAGGACACTGATCATGAGTGAGCATACCTCCCAACCTCAGAAAGACTACGAAGACCGCGACATTCGTTTGCGGCCACTGGTTATTTTTATCGGTGCCACGTTATTCATCACGTTGCTGACTGTTTTTGCAATGTATGCGCTCTTCAGCAGTTACTCACGTGATGCTCAACAGCTCAATGCCGACCTCGACATACTCATCGAAAACAACCGGCCCACAAATGCCGTGCTCGAGGGACTTGGTGAAGCCAAAGTAGCCTTTGCGAGCATGAAGGCGGAGGTCGATTTAAAGCTCAACCGTTACGCCTGGGTGGACAAGGAGAATGGCGTGGTTCAGGTTCCGATTGAACGGGCAAAAGAGCTGGTCGTGGCCAGTGGATTGCCGGTGCGTCAAGCGGTTCAAGCCGCCGCGCCCGAAGGGGAAACGCTGGTTCAGGCCGGTGAGCGCTATTTCGCCGAACTGGGTTGTATCGCCTGCCATATGGGTGTGTCCGGAGCATTGGGGCCCAGTTTGAACGGCGGCGTAATTGGCCGTGAAGTTGAATTAACCGACGGCACCAAGTTCATTACCGACGAAGCCTACATTCGCAATTCCATTCTCGCCCCCATGAGTCAAATCATCGTCGGCTACGCCCCGGTGATGCCAGCATTCGAGGGCGTTGTCACCGACGAGCAACTTGATGCCTTGGTTGCTTACATTAAGAGTTTGGCCGATAGTTGATCCGGATAAACGGATGAATAAGTATTTGTCATGTATTTTAGCGGGATTAACGGTTGCCCTGACCAGTCAGGTTGCGACCGCGCAGGCGCGTTTTACCGAAAAGCCCGACTACTCGCGCACCGTGAGGGAAATGCCCGATGCCATGCAGCGCGCGGGTTTCGAGCAGCGGAATGACGCCCAGTTGCCGCTGGATGCCGTTTTAACCGACGAGCAGGGCCGTCAGGTCAAGCTAGGCGATTACTTTACGGACCGTCCGGTCATCGTGAACTTCGTTTACTACAACTGCCCGATGCTGTGTAACATCATCCTCAACTCCCTGGCCGATACGTTAAAGGAACTTGATTTTGAGACGGGCCGTGACTATCGAGTCGTTACCATCAGTTTCGATCACAATGAGGGGCACGAACTGGCCGCGGCCAAGAAGCAGACCTACATCGATTATTTGGGCAAGCCGGAGGCCGCCCAGGGTTGGCACTTTCTTACTGCCGACGAGGAAACCATCCTCAAGCTCACCGATCTTGCCGGCTTTACGTTTGCCTGGGATGAGGAGCGCAACGACTATGCACACGCCAGTGGCATCATCGTTTCCACTCCACAGGGCCGGTTATCCCGCTACTTCTTTGGCGTAGTATACGAACCTTCGGACCTGCGACTCGGACTAGTCGATGCTTCCCAGGGAAAGATCGGTAGCGCTATCGACAAGGCCATTTTGATGTTTTGCTACCGCTACGACCCATCTACCGGCAAATACTCGCTGGCCATCTTCCGCATCTTGAAAATGGGCGGTATCGCCACCATATTGGGAGTAGCTTCCTTTATCATTATTTCGCTCCGGCAGGAACGCCGGATACATGCTCTGGAGCAACGGACTGCTTGATGAATCTGCTATTTAAACTACTACCAGAACAGGCCACAGAGTACGCCCGGCAGGTCGATGAACTTTACCTGTTCATTCTTGCCGTCAGCGTTTTCTTCACGGCCCTCTTTGTATTCTTGATGGTTTATTTCACCGTAAAGTACCGGCACAAGGCTGGTAGTACGGAGAAAGTTGAACCTCCTCACGAGCATTACACGCCTGAAATGATCGGTGGTGGCCTGTTGCTGGCATTGCTCATGGTCATGTTTTTCTGGGGCGCCAAACTTTACTTCAAGGCTCAACGCCCGCCCGCCGACGCCATGGAGATTTTGGTTACCGGCAAGCAGTGGATGTGGAAAATTCAGCATCCGTCGGGAAAGAAAGAGATCAATACCCTCCACCTCCCGGTGGGAAGGGCCATCAAATTAAACATGACCTCCGAAGATGTCATTCACAACTTCTTCATACCGGCGTTCCGCGTCAAAAATGACACGGTGCCCGGTCGCTATACTCAACTCTGGTTCAAGCCGGATAAGATCGGCACCTATCACCTGTTCTGTACTGAATATTGCGGAACGGAACACTCGCGGATGGGTGGTTACGTCAAGGTTATGAGCGAAGAGGAATACGAGAACTGGACCTCCGGGGGAGCCGGCGCGGATGAAACGCCGGTTGAAGCTGGCGCCCGTCATTTTGCTGAACTCGGATGTATTGCCTGTCACGGCGCGATTTCCGGAGCGCTTGGTCCCAATCTGGCCGGGGTCTATGGCAAGGAAGTGAACTTCAGTGACGGATCCAGCCTTGTCCGCGATGACGACTATATTCGCGAATCAATTTTAAACCCACAGGCTAAACTGGTCGCCGGCTACGCGCCGATCATGCCGACCTTCCAGGGACAGGTCAGCGAAGAACAACTCGGGCACCTGATCGCCTACATCAAAAGTCTGGAATAGAAACCACGGAACGAAACATGAGTGATGCCATTACCAGTACGGATGCGGGAATTCCCGCCAAAAATTACCTTAACGAGAAAATTACCGTCTCGTCCTGGTTGCTCACCCTGGATCACAAGCGAATAGCCATTCTCTACCTGGTGTCGCTGCTCGCTTTCTTCCTGATAGGAGGGTTGGCGGCCCTGATATTCCGCATTGACCTCATGACGCCGGGCCCGGAAGGAAAGTTGCTTGCCTCCGAGACGTACAACAAGTTCTTCACGACGCATGGCATCGTAATGATTTTCTTCTTTCTCATCCCGTCGATTCCGGCGGTGCTGGGTAACTTCCTCGTGCCCATCATGGTGGGGGCCAAGGATTTTGCTTTTCCGAAAATCAACCTCGCGAGCTGGTATGTGTTCATGGCGGGCGGCGTGTTGGCCCTGGTCGCCACCATCGCGGGCGGCGTTGAGACCGGTTGGACCTTTTATACGCCATATTCAACGATGTACGCGAATTCCAACGTCATCCTGGCGGTTTGCGGCGCCTTCATAGCCGGCTTCTCGTCCATTATGACCGCGCTCAACTTCATTGTTACCATCCACAAGATGCGCGCGCCCGGGCTGACCTGGTTCCGTCTGCCGCTCTTCATTTGGGCGATGTACGCCACCGCACTGGTCATTCTGCTCGGCACTCCGGTGATCGCGATCACCTTGGTCATGATATTTGTCGAGCGCGTATTCGGATTCGGAATATTTGACCCCGCTCTTGGTGGCGACCCGGTGCTCTTCCAGCACCTCTTCTGGTTTTATTCCCACCCGGCGGTCTACATCATGATTTTGCCCGCCATGGGCGTGGTCAGTGAGGTGATCAGCTGCTTTAGCCGTCGTCGCCTTTACGGCTACAAGGTCATCGCCTTCTCGTCGCTGGCAATTGCCGTCATCGGTTTCTTCGTGTGGGGCCACCACATGTTTGTCAGCAGCCAGTCCACCTTCGCCGGGCTCACCTTCTCGTTCTTGACCTTCTTCGTGGCGGTGCCAACCGCGCTGAAGATGTTGAATTGGATTATGACCCTCTACAAGGGTTCGGTCCGCTTGACTTCGCCGATGCTTTACGCGTTCGGATTCCTTGGGTTGTTCGTGATTGGAGGTCTTACGGGTCTATTCCTCAGCACGCTCGCCACCGACATTCACTTGCACGACACATACTTCGTGGTTGCGCACTTCCACTACGTGATGGTTGGGGGAGGGGTGATGGGCTTCCTCGGCGGCATCCATTTCTGGTGGTCCAAGATGACCGGCAAGAAATATCCCGAGGGCTTGGCTGTTTTCACCGCCATCGTGATTTTTATCGGCTTCAACCTGACCTTCTTTCCGCAATTTCAACTCGGTGCTCACGGCATGCCTCGCCGCTACCATGTATATCCTGAAGAGTTCCAAATGCTTCATATCTCCTCGACGACTGGTGCCATGGTGCTTGGATTGGGTTATTTGATCATGGCGGTTTACTTGATCTGGTCGTTGGTAAAGGGAAAACCCGCCGGCAAGAATCCATGGGAGGCGCGAGGCCTGGAGTGGGAGACCGACTCGCCGCCGCCGACCCACAACTTTCATGATATTCCCGTGGTTCGTCACCCGGTTTATGCCTATGAATATGAGTCCGAAACATCCATGGAGCCGGAGAAAACCTGATGGATGAAACGCGTCCAGCTTACTTGGCTCATCATTTTGAGCATCTCGAGCAACAAAAGCAGTCTGCTACACTGGGCATCTGGCTTTTCCTCATCACGGAAGTGATGTTCTTTGGTGGTTTGTTTCTTGGGTATATTGTCTATCGTGGCCTGTATCCGGAGGCATGGACACTCGGGAGCAGCAAGCTCAATATTACCTTGGGTGCGATAAACACGGTCATCCTGATCTTGAGCAGTCTAACCATGGCCATGTCTGTGCGAAGTGCCCAAGTAGGTAGCCGCAAGCAATGCGCAAATTTTATTTTGCTCACCATCATATTCGGCTCGGCCTTTTTGGGGATCAAGGCCATCGAGTACGGGGGCAAGTTCTTCCCCGGCCCGGATGCGCATTACTTTTTGATACCCGGTAAGGACTTCTTCATCGACAGTCCGTTCTCCAACGGCGTACAGATTTTCTTTTCCTTCTACTTCACCATGACCGGCATGCATGCCATCCACATGATCATTGGTATTGGCATTCTGTTCTGGCTCTATGTCAAGGCGCGGAAAGGTGACTTTCACGAGAACTATTACAACCCGGTGGAAGTCACCGGCTTGTACTGGCACTTTGTGGACATCGTCTGGATCTTCCTCTTTCCCTTGCTTTATCTGATCGGGAGGCATTAATGGAACATCACGTCGTTAGCATTAAGGCCTACCTGGCGGTTTTCTTCGCCCTCATGGTATTGACCGCCCTGACTGTGTGGGTTGCTTTCATGGATTTCGGTCATGGCCTGTTGAATGATCTGGTCGCCATGTCCATTGCCACAGCCAAGGCTTTGTTGGTGTTGGTTATCTTCATGCATTTAAAGTATTCGGCCCGCTTTCTCTGGCTTATTGCCGGTTCCTCGGTGATCTGGATGATCGTCATGATCGGCCTCACCCTCGCCGACTACCGCTCCCGCGAGTGGATCGAGAGCAAGCTGCATCGTGGCGAAAAGTGGTCGGTTACAGCTCCGGTGCAGGCGCAGGATGCACCGGGCGGACATTAGCGCAACCAAACAGCGGTCCGACAGGTCTGACTGGTCTGATGCATGCAACGGTAAAATTGTCTGACGCTCTTCGCGAGCTGGTGAAGCCGCGCATTGTCTCCATGGTGCTGGTCACCACGGCTATCGGCTACTATCTCGGGGCAGGGGGCTTTAGCGGTCTTGTGAATCTCCTGCTTACCCTCTTCGGCACCGCGCTGGCCGCGGGCGGTTCGGCGGCGTTGAATAATTACCTCGAGCGCGATATCGATGCGCATATGCCGCGCACGATGAATCGCGTGTTGCCTTCCGGTCGCATTGATCCATCCATTGTATTGTCATTTGGTGTCCTGTTGGTGCTTTCCGGTGTGGCGCTGCTCGCTTGGCTGGTCAATCTGTTGGCCGCTTTTCTCGTGTTGTTGACCGCGTTTCTCTACGTGCTGGTGTATACCCCGCTCAAGAAACTCACCTGGTGGAATACGCCCATCGGGGCCATTCCCGGCGCGCTGCCGCCCATGGTGGGGTGGGCAGCGGCGAGTAATGAGCTTTCCGCCGGGGCATGGATCCTTTTTGCGATTCTCTTCATATGGCAGCATCCACATTTCTACGCCATTGCCTGGATGTATCGTGAAGACTACGCCCGCGCCGGTTTCAAGATGCTTTCCGTGGGGGAGCCCACCGGAAACCGAGTATTCCGTCAGGCCATCTGGTTCTCGCTGGTCTTGATTCCCGTCTCCATGCTGTTGAGCTGGCTAGGTATAACCGGCGATATTTATTTTGTGGGGGCCATCCTGATTGGTGCCGCTATGCTGGCCGCAACGGTGCTGCTCTGGAACATGCGAACCCTCGCCGCTGCCCGGCGTGTCCTTATGGCTTCGGTGTTTTATTTACCAGCGTTGCTGGGCCTCATCCTCCTCGATGCGGCATTTTTTGTGCCCTGAAAATCACTCGATTTTCTGAGTAAATCCGGAATAAACCCGGGTTGGTCACAAAAAATTAACAAAAAATCAATCCGGCCCTATACAGCCTCAAGCCTCCCGTGTAACGTTTTACCAATAATGCGTAAAACGTTTCGGCAAAGTCATCGGAGTTAAAGTTATGAAGCAAGTGAAGCAGGTAATTTGGGCCGCATTGATCACCATCCTCGTTCTCTCGATTTCCTGGGCGCAAGTCCCGGACTTCCCTTATGGCGCGCAGGATATGACCCACGGATTGCGATCGCGCGTAAAGGAAAACCCCGGTTTTCAGTATTTCCCCAGTCCTCAAGACTGGCGCGATATCAATATCTATCAGATTTTCACCGATCGCTTTGCCTCCAGCGGGGAAAATATTGGCTACATTGAAAGTCGTAACTGGTACGCAGGTAACCGCACCGACTCCGAAGTACGCAATTTCCACCACGGCGGTGACTGGAAGGGCCTTCAGCAGAATATTCCTTATCTGAAAGGAATGGGTATCAATGCGGTCTGGATTTCCGGTGTGCAGTTGAACGATCAGGGCAAGGACACCCGCTTCACCCCTTACCACATGTATCACCCGACCGACTTTTTCAAGGTCGACCCCGCGATGGGCACCTTTCAGGACCTCAAGAATGTCATCGACGCGCTTCACGCCAACGGCATTTATGTGATTCTGGACGTGGTTATCAACCACACCGCCGACAAAAACGGTCTCTTGGGAAACAATCAGCAGGATGATAAGGGATACTGGGCCGGCGGAAACGGTAGCTTTGGCTGGTGGAATGAAAGCAACAAACATGCTGAACCCTTCAATGAACTTGCCCACTTCCACAACAACGGCACCATCAACTGCTGGGATTGTTATCCCGAAAACGTGCTCGGTCAGTTCAAGGGCACCGACGACCTCGCGACTGATTCCGCCCACGTAACCTTCTGGATCACCGAAGCTTTCAAGAACCTGATCGATGCCACGGATTGCGATGGTTTCCGCGTCGATGCCATCAAGCATGTCAACTATGACTGGGTCAAGAAGTGGGCCGACGACATGCGCAAGCATGCAGCCTCGCGCGGCAAAAATGATTTCATCCTGTTCGGTGAGCTCTTCGTCTACGACAACAATTACCTCGCCGCCTTCTGCAGAGATGAGGGCTACTCGTTCAATTCGGCGCTCTTTTTCCCGATGAGCCAGACCATCAAGAGCGTGTTCATTGATGGTGGCGGTACAGGACAACTCACAACCCAGCTCAATAACCGTTTCCAGTATGGCGAAGGTGCCAACCGTTTGGTCACCTTCATCGACAATCATGACGTCAACCGTATCAGTCTCATCAATAGCGGTGACTACGGCAATGATGTCTGGAAGCTCCGTCCCGCACTGAGCTTCCTTTACTTGGCTACCCCCGTGCCTTGTTTATTCTATGGTACCGAGCATGCTTTTGATCAGGGTGGACATTTCAACGGTCAGAACGCCGGCTTCGAGTATGACGATGCCGACTGGCAACGCGAAACCATGTTTGACAGAGGCTTCCAGCCTGGCCCGGCGCAAGGCAATAAACTCGCCGCAACCGATGCCCCGCTGTATCAGCACATCGCCGCGCTCAACGATGCCCGCTCGAAATACAAGTCGCTGACCCGTGGTGACTTTATCCAGCGCTGGGATTCCGGCGGCCAGGGCCCGTTTGCCTTCACCCGCAAGTACAATGAGCAGGAAGCCCTTGTCGCGTTGAACACCGCCGACGGTGTCGTCTCCCTCCAACCCCAGGTCACGGCCGCCGAAGGGACCGAGTTCGTCAACGTGCTCAACCCGGACGAGACTGCCTCCGTTACCGACGGAAAGCTCGCGATCAGCCTCGGTGGCAAAGAAACCAAGATCTTCGTGTCCGGCGTGGCCGGCGCCTCCAACCAGGCCGTC
>JBMTVS010000068.1:0-10493 GCA_049451655.1 Kiritimatiellia bacterium
CTTCGAAGCCGTCGCCGACGCGGTCGGGGCTGTGAGAGTCGGATCCGAAGACGAGGCCGATGCCGCGCTCAGCGGCCCAACTCAAAACGTGCAGGGCGGGATACTGCTCGTTGACATCGTGAATGAACCCGGACGTATTGATTTCGATGGCCATGCCGGCGCCGGCGATTTTGTCGAGCGAGGGCAGGGCGTACTCGCGGATGGCCTTTTCGTCGCCAGGGGCGCCGAAGCGCTTGGGCAGATCCATGTGGGTGAGCACATCGTAAAGTCCGGTGTCCGCAAGTTCACCGGTGAGTTGGTAATACTCCCGCCAGGCGGTTTGGTGGTCGTCCTGATGTGTGACGTATTTTTTGCGCGGATCACCGGAGAAGTAATCACGGAAATGAATCGACCCGAGAATGATGTCGAAAGGATGTTTTTCGAGAAACGATGCGAGAAAAGCCTCGCATCCCCGGTAGTAGTCGGCCTCGACCCCCAGTAGCAGTTTTACCTCCGGCACCGCCTCGCGAGCCTGCTCTACGTCGCGAAGATACTCGTCGAACTGATCAAGATGCATCCGGTGTTCCTGTCCAAACCCGATGTCGGTAGGGCAGTGGTCCGTCGCCGCGAACTCGCCAATGCCTTTGTCGCGGGCGGCGCGGGCGTAATCGATGGTTCTTCCGGTTGCGTGACGGCAGAGTTGGTGGTGGGTGTGGTAGTCGGGAAGCGCTGAATGGGGTGGATTACTCATGTCACGAACGTAAAGCGGGGATATGGCCGATGTCAACGTGACCACCTTGAACTTTAGATAAACAAAAAGATGGCCTTCCCGTCCTCAATCCTTATAAATACACGCCTTCAACGGAGAAATACACTGATGACATTCGAAGCCAAAGCCTATCAGGCGCAACAAGATCGCAACCAATCCCTGCTCGCGGAAAGCCGCTACAATGACACCTCAATCGTGTCCACTATTTTGCCTTTCAGGTTTGACCTCGATCGCGAGGAGACCCTCGGTGCTGCAACGCTGACCCAATACGAAGCACTACAGCGTAAGGCGGCTCGCATCGCGGTGTCTGCGGTGGCGGAGTTGGCTAAAATCAACGAGGTTGACCACTTGGGCGGCGGGCTTGACCTCATCCCCGCGCAGCTGATGAGCCTGGCGGTAACCGATTATAATGCGGTCGAGTATACCATCGAAAACGCGCATACCAGCATCGGGTACTACGCATCACTGGCCGCACTCGGCTTTCTCGATCCGGACCATGTCGTGGCGAAGTTTCGCCGCAGCCTCGATATCGCAGGACATGTATCCTGGTTGCCGGGGGGTACTCAGCTCAATGGCGGTCGTCTCGGTGTGATGATTCCCGCGGCAGTGGGCCAAGCGCTTGGCAAGAAAGCGATGCATGGAGAAAACGGCTGGGTCATTTGTCATTGCGGCGACGCGGGCTGGGTTTCCGGTCAGGCATTAAATGGTTTCAATGCGGCTGATCTTCACAAAGCGCCTTTGACCTTCATCATGCAACGCAACGGCATTCAGCTTTCCGGTTCGGTGCAGAGCATCATGAACAAAGATCCGCGCCCAATAATCGAGGCCATGGGCATTGCCATTATTGAGATTCACTCGATTCACGACCCCGCGGAGCTTTACCGCGCCTTGCGCGAAGCCCGCATGCTCGCCCGCGCCGGCCGGCCCAACATGATTTACCCGGTCGGTTATCATCACCCGGAAACCTTGACCACCTTTGCTGTCCGGCATGGCATCGAGGCGGAAACGGCTGCTTTCGCGGGCAAAAACGGCATCGCCATGGACACGTCAATCTGGACGCCCGGGGCCTTGATGAGCTTCCGCGACGTAGATGCCATGCTTGAATGTTTGTTCCTGGTGAACAACCTGCCGGGCGGGAAAGGGCATCACGACGGTCACCTCAAGGGACGCGACCTCGCGGCGATTCTCGCCAATCCGATGATGGTCGAAACGGACGTGCATGCGGATGCACTCGCAAAGCTCGCGGCAGAGACGCCGCTCGCCATTACGACCAAGGCCCGCCCCCAGCCTGGCTCGCCGAACCTGCTGCTCGACGATGCGGCGGTGGCGGCGGTCAAGCTGCCGGGTGTCGGCGAGAAGGTCAGCGCCCGCGCCGGTGTGGCCCCCGCCTATCAGTTAGTGGCCAAGGCGCACCCGGACAAGACTTTCGTCATTAGCTGCGACCTCGACCCCTCCACGAAACTCGACAAAGCCGCAGCGGCGGTGGCTCCCGGCCATCACTACGAAATGAGCATTCAGGAACAGGTCTCCGCCATGATGGCGAACGGTCTGGCCATGGCTGGTTATGACCGGCAGTTGGTGGTCTTCTCGACTTTCTCGGCTTTCTTCGAAGGTATCGCCCGTGAAGGGTTTGAGATGTGGCGCTACCAGCGCAACCTGAATGGCGTGAACGAAGGACTCAATGTCACCTTTCACATGTCGCACGTCGGTGCGTGCACCGGACGGGATCATTTTTCCGGCTGGTCGCTCGACTGGATTTGTCTGGCCATGGGCTACCTGCCTTACCTGCATCGTTTCTACGCACCCGCGGATGCGCGGGCGGCCTTCATCGCGATTCGCGACCTCGCCGCGCATTACGGCGGTCACATCATCGGTATCCCTCGTGATAACTTGCCCATTCTCACCAAACAGGGCACCCAAGAGCCGCTCTGGGAAGCGGGCGATGCCTGGCAGGATGTGACGACGTATCGAAAATATGACGGCGCCTCACGGGCGATTCTGGTGATGGGCGCGCCGGCTTTTCTGTGCGCCGAAGCGGCCGAGGACTTGTACAAGCGGGATAAAGTCACGGATGTTTACATCGTCAATGGTCTGCCGCTCGAGTCGTCGCGCCTGACCATACTGCTTTCGAAGTATCCGGATGGCGTGGTTACGGTTGAGGATGGCTTGATCGGTAATCAACAGGTCGGCCTGCGCGGCTTTGCTTCGCTGGTCGCGGGTCATGCCACTTCGCTGCGCGTTCCCGCTGCGCATGTGGGTATCGTCGATCCGCGCATCGCGCCCTCGGAAGGGCACGATGAGGTCTGGGCGCATTTTGGCATCACCCGCGAAGACATTGTCGCCGCGGTCGAATCGCTGTAACGCCCCCGGATAAATCTTTTCCGCCGACTCCGGTTGCTCTATACTATGCATTTACCGCGTTGAGCGGTTGGGCCGGGCCCTATGCGACGGGGGCGGGCGAACCCCGCCAGGACCGGAAGGTAGCAACGGTAGCCATTGCTTCCCGGGTGCCGTAGGTCAACCTGGCCCAACCGTTCAGCGCGGCAGCACCGGATAAAAGATTTCATGGCATACGAAGTACTAGCGCGTAAATGGCGGCCAAAGCAGTTTGGCGAAGTGGTGGGGCAGGATCACGTCACCGGGACCCTCCAGCATGCCATCGAGACCAGCCGGGTGGCGCATGCCTACCTTTTCGTTGGGCCGCGAGGTGTGGGCAAGACCTCCATCGCCCGCATTATGGCCAAGGCGCTAAATTGCGAGACCAACCGCGAGGGACATCCCTGCGACACCTGTAATTCCTGCAAGGAAATCGGCGCCGGCAACAACCTCGACGTGATGGAAATCGACGGCGCCTCCAATAACGGCGTCGATCAAATCCGCGATCTACGCGATAACGTCAAGTTTCTGCCCGCCCGCGGACCGTTCAAGATCTACATCATCGACGAAGTGCACATGCTCTCCATTGGCGCCTTCAACGCGTTGCTGAAAACGCTCGAGGAACCGCCACCGCATGTGAAATTCATCTTTGCCACCACCGAACCCCAAAAAGTTCCAGCCACGATTCTTTCGCGCTGCCAGCGTTTTGATTTGCGGCGTATCTCGACCGGTGACATAGCCGGACACCTTGCGAAAATCGCCAAGGCGGAAGGTATCGAAATCGACGATGATGCGATCTACGCGCTGGCCCGCGGCGCGGAGGGCGGCTTACGCGACGCTGAGTCGGCGCTGGATCAGGTGATGGCTTTTCGCGGCAAGAAAATTACCGAAGAGGATGTGCTGCAAGTATTCGGCCTGGTTTCACGACAACAGCTTGAAACCCTTTGCGGCGCGGTGTTGTCCGGTTCGATGGCGGACATTCTGAAGGTCATCGCCGACCTCGACGGGGCGGGCAAGGATTTGTCGCGGCTGGCCGCCGAGGTGCTGGATTATTTTCGTAACCTGCTGGTGGTGGTGTACGCGCCGGATGTGCTTGGCAGCCAGGACGTTCCCGAGCAGCAGTTGAAGATTTATCAGGAGCAGGCGGCGCAGGTGGATCCCGGTCGCCTGACCCGCATGGTCGATCAAATTATCAGCGCCCAGGCTCAGCTAAAGTTTTCGCTGTCGCGCCGGGTGATTCTCGAAATGGCGCTGATTCGCGCTGCTCGCGCAGCTTCGGTGCACACGCTGGACGAAGTGATTGCCACGCTGAAAGACGCGGCGGGCGGAAATGGTGGCGGAAGCTACGAAGAGACTGCGGCGCGGGTTGTGGATGAAAAAAAAACGGCTTAATTAAACCCTGTCGCGCCGCCGGGAAAAGCGGCTTCTCCGCCCCCGCCGGTGGAACGCCAGGCGCCGGCACCCGCAACGGGAAGCGATGGCGAACTGGCGCTGTTGGAAAATCACTGGAAAGAGATCTGCGCCAAGGTGGGTGCTGCCGCTCCTCTGGCGCGTGCTTATGTTCGCGACACCCAACCGTCGGAAATCGGGGAACTCTCCTGCACCGTGGGGGTCGATCCGGAATACGCCAGTCATGCGCCTTATCTTGAGCATCCAAAATGCGTCATGGCTTTGCAGCACGCCATTGCCGCAGTGATCGGTCGCAAGGTCACCGTGCACATCAAGGTGTTGTCGCCCGAGCCGGATGCAGTCGCGTCGACGGAAATTCCCGCCGAGGAAGACCATGACGTGCCGGATGATCAGTCCGCCCCCACCGGTGCGAAGGCGATCGCGATGAAGCGGAAGTGGGCGGAGGAACCCGGCGTGAAGCGCACGATGGAAATGTTTAACGGAACCATCAGCGACATACGTGAATAATCTAAATGCGAAGGAGCGAATGACATGGTCAACATGATGAAATTGATGAAGCAGGCGCAGTCCATGCAGAAGAACATGGAAAAGATCCAATCCGATCTGGCGGCGCGCGAGTATGAGGCGAGCAGCGGAGGCGGCATGGTAAAAGCGGTGGTGACCGGTGGCATGGCGGTGAGCCGGGTGGAGATTGATCCGAAGGTGATTGACCCGTCGGATGTGGAAATGCTGCAGGATCTCGTCGTTTCGGCGGTTAACAGCGCTCTCGAAAACGCGCGCGAGGATGCCGCTTCTGAAATGGGCAAAGTCACCGGTGGTATGGGCATTCCCGGTTTGATGTAAGGCTTCGGTCGCCTCCATGCAGACCACGGAAAGTCTCGAGCGACTCAAGCAACTTCTGGCCAAGCTGCCGGGGGTGGGGCGGCGTTCGGCGGACCGCATGGCGGTTGCCATGGCGCGTAACCGTGACGGCTATCTTCATCAGTTGGCGCAGACCCTGCGCGAAGTCGGCGAAGAAATTGTTTCCTGCAAAAATTGCGGGGCGCTGACCGGTGTCGCCCAAAATCCTTGTCGTGTATGCACCGATCCGCGGCGTGATGACTCATTGTTGTGTCTGGTGGAGGATCCGGGCGACATCGAGGTTATCGAGCGGGCGGGCATTTATCGTGGAAGGTATTATGCCCTAATGGGTCGCTTGGCACCGGTACGAGGAGATACGCCTCAGTCGCTGCGGTTGCAGAACTTGTGGCGGCGGGTAGCGGACGAGCGTGTGCGCGAAGTCATTCTCGCGCTCAATAGCGATGTCGAAAGCGATGCGACCGCGCATTATCTCGCCGAGCAGATGGCGGATCGCCCGGTCAAAATCACCCGCCTCGCCCGCGGCATTCCCGCCGGCAGCGGTTTAGCCTATGCCGATCCGGTCACGCTGGAGGCGGCAATGAAAAATCGCACCGGACTTTCCGCGTAAGCGTTGCCGGTCCCGCCGAAAATCCTTTTCAAATCCGTGTGCCGGGCATTGACATCCCGCGATGTTTTCCCTACTTTCTCGGCTCACCTTTCGAATGGGGGGTTAGCTCAGTTGGGAGAGCGCCTGAATGGCATTCAGGAGGTCGAGGGTTCGACTCCCTTACCCTCCACCATTTCGAAGACAAAACCGCCATTGACGATCGCGTCGGCTGGTGCTAACTAGCAGACATGCAAAGCGAGCGTCATGCTAGGCGTTACCTCACGGCTTTTACCGGTCTGTATCTTGTCCTTTTTTTTGCGGGTTGCGGGGCGTTGGAGCGGCCCGAGGAGCGTGATCCGCATGTGCGACGGGCGCGTGAACAGAGGGCGGCGGGTGATTATGCCGGCTCGCTTGATTCCTATCAAAAAGCCCTCGATCGTCGGCCGCAACTTGCGCGCGTTCACTGGGAAATGGGGTCGATTTACGATCAATTCATGACCAATGAGCTCCGGGCGATTTATCATTACCAGCGCTATCTTGAACTTGATCCGGATGCAGAGCGACGCCAACTGGTGGAGCAACTGATTGGCGCCGCGCGCATGTCGTATGCGGCATCCTTGCCCAACCGTCCTTCCGAGGCGATTCGCGAACTGGCGCGCTACAAGGCAGAGGTTAGTCAGTTGCGTGAGGCCCTGGCTGAGGCGCAGCAGGAAGTCGCCGCGCTGAAAGGCATCGCCCCGCCATCCGGCTCCGCCGCAGTCCCTGCGCCTCGCATGGCGCCCGCCCAGCCTGCCGCGACGGAAACCTACACGGTGAAAGAGGGCGATACCTTGAGCCGGATTGCCTCCAAGGTTTACGGTGACACCGGTAAATGGGACGTGCTTTTCGAGGCCAACCGGCATATTCTTTCCCGCCCGGAAAGCGTGCGTCCCGGTCAGGTCCTGGTGGTGCCGCGTTAGGGATGATTTACGAGGAATAAAACATGGCCAATGACTTCTACGATGATGATTTAATCCGGCAACGGGACCGGGCCACCCGCATCAAGATGGGTCCGGGCGACGAGCCTGCATCCGATCGCGATCCCCCCTCCGGGGATGATGCTCTTTCCCGCGGCGCCTCCGAGTTGAACTTGACCCGCATGGCCCGTCATAAGCAGGACGTGGATACCCAAGCCACCCGGGCCATGCAGGAACTTGAAGTGTTGCGCAAGCGTCAGGAGCAACTCGAACTCGAAAAACGTGACCTGGAGGAGTTCAAGCGCAAGAGCGATGAGTTTGAGCGCGGTAAGCGCGATATGATGGCCGCACTTAAGCGCAGTTTGACCTCGATTGAACGCGATGAAATGGAAGCTCAACGTATGCTGGAGCTTCTTGAGAGTAATCGCAGCCGCTTCAAAAGCATGCTGGCCGATCTCGACGAGATCGACGAGCAATCCTGGAACGATGAGAATATCCGCGTGGAACTCGCCCGCGGGCTCGGCGTAATCGAAGACGCGCGGCTGGAGTACAACAAAGCACTGGCCAAGATCGAGGCGATCAAGTCGGAGCGCTCGAGCGGCAAGCCGGCCGAATCAGCGTCCTCGCCAATGATGTTTGAGGATGATCAGGCATTAATGAGTGCCGAGAAACCTTTTGCTTACTGGCTTAAGGCCGGCGCCGGATTTTCACTCCCCTTGATCGTCACGCTGATTATCCTGGCCTCGATTTACATGATGCTGGCATCCGCCGGTTTCTGGTGAGGAAACAACCGTGGCCTGGTTAAAACGCGAAACGCCTTACGAGCGGCGCATCCGCGAGCTGGAGGAGGAAGCGGATCGCGTGCGTAAAAGTATGCAACAGCTCATGCGGCAGGTGCCGCCGGATGCCGGGCATACGGCGGCATCGACGGGGTCCCCGCGGAAGTCCCTCCGCACTACGCGCCCGGTTTTTCGTAGCTCCGCTACACCGCCCGGGCTGGTCAAGGAACCGGTGGCCGCGCCCCCGGAACCCCACGAAAACGGTGATGAAGCTATCGAAAAAGTAGCTACGGCTGAAACGACTGGCCACAAGGAATCGGCAACTCCGGTTAACCGCCCGGAAAAGATGGCGCATTACCTCTCCAGCGGAAGTTTCGGCAAAGGTTACTCCCACGCGCGTGAACGACGCATCCAGCGCAACAAGGCCATCATGATGCTCGTGTTTGCTCTGATCGCCCTATACAGCCTGTATATGTGGTTGAAGTAATTGGGCGAAGGCAATTCCATGCGAGTGGCGGTGGCCTGTGGCGGGACGGGCGGCCATATATTTCCCGGTTTGGCTACCGCACGCGCATTGTCGGAGCGAGGTCATCACGTCACACTATGGATGGCGGGCAAGGATGTGGAGAGCCAGGCGGTTCAAGGGTGGAGCGGGGACTTGGTTACCGTGCCGGCCCGCGGTCTTCCTTCCGGATTTTCCCTGAGGTCCATTGCTGGCGCATGGAAGTTGATCCGCGCAATATCAAACGTGCGTGCCATTATGAAAAATCAACGGCCGGATGTTCTCCTCGCGATGGGAAGTTACGCTTCGGTGGGGCCGGTGGGTGCCGCGATCCGGTTGGGTGTTCCTTACGTGTTGCACGAGGCCAATGTAGTACCCGGGCGTGCGGTAAAATTGCTCGCCCGCCGGGCGGCGGCGGTTGCCGGGTGCTTCGAGGAAACCCGCTTTTATCTGCGTAAATCGAATCTGATCGTAACGGGCATGCCCTTGCGACGCGAGCTGATGGAGATTCGCCCCGTTGAGCACAAGACGGGGGCGCCGCCTCATATTTTGGTGATGGGCGGTAGCCGCGGCGCACATGCACTGAATGAGCTCGCGCCGGCGGCTCTCACCGGATTGCGCGCTAAAGGATTAAGCTTCAAGGTTACCCATCTCACCGGCGAAAAAGATTATGCCGCCGTCTCCGGCGTGTATCGCGAAGCCGGCGTTTCCGCCTCGGTGATGCCCTTCACGCATGACATGGGGTCGATATATGCGGCGACGGATTTTGCCTTGTGCCGGGCGGGCGCCGCCACCTGTGCGGAACTCTTGCGCTTCGGGATTCCGTCGTTGCTGGTTCCTTATCCGCACGCGATTCATGATCACCAGACGCACAACGCGCGCGCGATGGAAAAAGCGGGTGCCGCGGATATGGTTCCGGAGGCTGACATAACGCGCGAATGGCTCTGCTCGTATCTCGAGCAAATGATCACGCGCGACGAAGCGCGCGCCCGTATGAGCAAGGCGGCGAGGGTACGGTCAAGCGAGGATGGCGCGGTGGCCTTGGCTAATTTGGTGGAGACCGTTGCGCGGAACCATGCATCATCCTGATACATCATCCGTGGATGCCGCACTGGCCCTGCCCGGCGCCCGCGTGCACATGACCGGTATCGGCGGCGTCGGAATGGCAGGGTTGGCTTTGCTTCTGTCCAGAACGGGACGCGTGGTCTCCGGTTGTGATGTTTCCGGAAATGCGCTCACAAGATGGCTGGAAACAGAGGGGATTCCGTGTCGAATCGGCCACCATGCTGCGCATCTCGATGAGATGGTTCCAAACGTTATTGTGCGCAGTCCGGCGGTATCTCTCGATGAACCGGAACTCCGGGAAGCCCTGGCGCGCGGGCTTCCGGTGCTGGATCGTGGCGCGGTGTTACCGGCCTGGTTGAGTACGCGTCGCACCCTGGCCGTGGCTGGCACCCATGGAAAAACCACCACGGCGAGCATGTTGGCGTGGATACTGGAGGTGGCTGGCGAGGATCCGACCTTTGCCATTGGGGGCATCTGTCCAAATTTGGGCGCAGTGGCCCGTGTGGGTAAAGGTCCAGGCACGGTAGTGGAGGCGGATGAAAGCGATGGTACCCTGGCGCTTTACCATCCGGAAATCGCGGTCATCACCAGTATGGATTGGGACCACGTTGATTTCTACCCCGATGAGAACCATCAACTTCGGGTGTACCGGCAATTTGCCGCGCAGTCGTCCAAGGTCATCATGCCGGTCGAGGAGAAGATCGAGCTCGATGGCCAATCCGTGATGACCTTTGGGTGGTCGGAAGAAGCTACCGCATGCGCTCGCGCGGTGACATTGCGCGCGGATGAATCGCGTTTTGATTTAGTCATGGAAGGGCGATCATTCGGTGAAATTGTGCTGGGAATTTCCGGCAGACATAATGTGCGCAACGCCCTTGCCGCCGCTGCTGCCGCGCATGCCTGGGGGATTTCATTCGCGGCGATTGCCGGGGGGCTGCGCTCTTTTCGTTTACCAGCGAGGCGCTTTGAGCTCCTTCGTTGCCTTAACGGCGTCCGCGTGGTGGGCGATTATGCGCACCACCCGGTCGAAATCGATGCACTGGTGGCGCAAGCCCGCTTGCATGAACCTGAGCGGATCATGGCCGTTTTTCAGCCTCATCGTTATTCGCGAACCCTTGCCTTCAAGAACGAGTTTGCTCGCAGCCTGTCGGGTCTCGATGCGGTAGTGCTCGCGCCGGTTTACGCCGCCTCAGAACCGCCGGTCAAAGGC
>JBMTVS010000069.1:0-10457 GCA_049451655.1 Kiritimatiellia bacterium
GAAGAAGACTTGCTCGCATTCCCCGACCTTAACTCCATGTTTTTGATTCTTTTCCCGATAACCCTCTTCCCAGTCAAAACCATGAGAATCAGGATGCTATGTTGTCATGTGCATAACTTATATGCACTACATATACACATCTAGAGCTTGCCGGACGTCATCTTCTATGCCGATAGGGGACGTGACAGGCGTGGGCGTTCTTGACCGAATTCATTCAGATGACCCTGTGCTTACCCGACGTCCTCCCTGGTATCGCCATGACCATCCACACCTTCGGCGAAGATCTGGACTTTCACCCCCACCTTCATGCGCTGGTCGCTGACGGCCTGTTTACGAGGGATGGCCGGTCACCCACTTGGCCGGGAGGGCATGGAGTCCAGGATAAAGGGGCGGGAATGGAACATAGCCACTTTTCCCGACACATCCGGGAGTTCAGTGCATGGCAAATTTCAATAAAAGGAGCCGGACCAAACTTCCGGAGCACCCTGGAGATTCATGTTTTGCGTATGGCGAAGAACCCCTGAATGCATGAAAGTCACTCATTCCCCGCCGTCGAGGAAGCCTTCCAGCTTCCGGATACGGGTCGGGTGGCGCATTTTGCGCAGGGCTTTGGCTTCGATCTGACGAATGCGTTCGCGGGTGACGGTGAATTTCTTGCCGACTTCCTCGAGGGTGCGGGAGTAGCCGTCGTCGAGGCCGAAACGGAGACGCAGTACTTCCTGTTCGCGCTCGGTCAGGGTGGTGAGTACATCCTGGAGCCGGTCTTTGAGCAGGCTGTAGGCGGTCATGTCAGCCGGATTTTCCGCGCTCTTGTCTTCGATAAAATCGCCGAAGTGGGTGTCATCGCTGTCGCCGACCGGGCTCTGCAGCGAAATCGGCTGTTGAGCCATTTTTAAAACGGCCCGCACCCGCTCGACCGGAAGGTGCATCTCCTCGGCCACTTCCTCGGGCGAGGGTTCGCGTCCCAGTTCCTGAACCAATGACTTTTGCACACGCATCAACTTGTTGATGGTCTCGATCATGTGGACCGGGATGCGGATGGTACGCGCCTGGTCGGCGATTGAGCGGGTGATGGCCTGGCGTATCCACCAGGTGGCGTAGGTGCTGAATTTGTAGCCGCGACGATATTCGAATTTCTCGACCGCCTTCATCAGGCCGATGTTGCCTTCCTGAATCAGGTCGAGGAAGGAAAGGCCGCGGTTGGTGTATTTCTTGGCGATGCTGATGACCAGGCGCAGGTTGGCCTCGACCATCTCGGTCTTGGCGCGTAGCCCTTTGCGCAACCACATCTTGAGTTCCTTGTACTTCTCGTCGAACTCCTCGACCGCCATGCGTTCGTCTACCTCGAACTCGGCTATTTTCTTCTTGAGATCCTTGATGGTATCGGCGGCCGCCTTGGCCTTGGATGCTTCGGCCTTGATCATGCCTTGACGATACTGACGCAGCAATTGATAGCGCTCATCGGCGGAGGTAACGAAATCCTCGATGGCTTTCTGCTTGAAGAAAAGCTCATCCAAAAGAATAGCGACCTTGTCGCGCTGGTTTTCAAAGCTTTTGCGCTTGCGATCACGACCGGCCTTGGTCTTTTCCTTGTGCCATTCGATGAACTTTTTACCGGTGGCAGCATGCTCCTTCTCGATTTGCTTGCGGAGCTTGCCAAGATCCTTCATGTAGCGATCGCGTGAGTCGACATGCTTGTCGCTGATGATACGGTCAAATCGTTCCTTGGACTCCTCGAGGCGAACGAGCACCGCGAGGTAGGCGTGGGTGGTAAAGCCGAATTGTCCGAACAGGTGGCGGGCGTTGATTTCCGCCTCCTCGATGCGCATGGAGATTTCCACTTCCTGTTCACGGGTGAGCAGGGGAACCTGACCCATCTGCTTGAGGTACATACGCACCGGGTCATCCAGCACGTCCACGCGGGCACCTGGTTTCGCGCGCTCCTCTTTTTCTTCCTTTAAACTCGCGTCATCCGGGGCCGATTCGGTGACTTCCACGTCCATGCCCTTGAGCAGAATCAGAATACCTTCAAACTCCTCGGGGCTGACCACGCTCTCCGGCATGGCCTCGTTGATGTCATCGTACGTTACGTACCCTTGCTGGCGGGCCAGTTTGACCAGTTCGTTGATCTTGGCATTACGCTCGGAGCGATTGACCTCGAGTTTTACGTCACCATCGGCCGGTGCGGCGGTTACGGCTTCAGGCGCGACGGGCTTTGCTTTTTTAGTGGCCAATTTTTTGGCTGGCTTGGATGCCGTGTCTTTTTTGGGTTTGGCCGGGGCTGTTTTTTTTGCGGCCGGAGATTCTGCTTTAACCTTTTTTGCTGGTTTTTTTGCGGTTTTTGCAGTTTTAGCGGGTTTGGATTTTTTGGTCTTGGATTCTTTTTTAGCCATAAGTCACACCGAAAATGGGTAGTTTTCTTCTAATGATATGCACGAAGGGCAAGCTTTATTAGAGATTTGCGGGATAAGGTCAAGAATATTTCCGCTTTGTCAAGGGGGGGATGTTTCCGGGTGTTCCATCGACTTGAGCAAATCGAGCATGGGTTGGGCCTTTTCCCAGCCTGAACGCAGGGTATGCCGGTTCAGCGTTAACTCCATGATCTCCAGGTCAAGTTGGCGGGCTTCCTCGCCGGATGCTTTTTGGCGCATGAATTCGAGCCGTCGTCGCTCCTGCTCGAAATGACGCCGGTAAATTGCAAGCACGAGGTCGCGGGCTATTTTAGCGGCATCGAATTCCGCGCCCCGGAACTTTTCCTCGGCGAGTAGCATGGCGGCAACGCGCCGGGTTTCGGCGGGGGCGGTGAGGAGTTCCGCCATGAGGTCGAAATGCTCTTCATAAGCGTGTTCAATCAGCAGTATGAACAGGTCGCGGCAGGTTTCGCTGCGGAATTGTACTGGAGAAAGGTAGTGCGTAAGGATTTCAGCGCTCTGTGGATGCTGAATGAGCAGACGCGCAACCTCGAGCTCTTCGCGGGGATGCTCCGTGCTGTTTTCAGCCGGAGGCTCCGTTGTCTCGTCGTCATCACGGGAGGTGAAACGCGAGTTTCGGCGGGTGGCTTGCCGGAGTTCGGAGTTCAAAAGATCAGGGCGTATGCCCAGTCGGCTGGCTACGCGTTCAACCCATTGTTGCCGCAAAACATCTGACGAGGCCTTGGCGACCGACTCCAATGCGGCGCGGGCGGTGCGCATGATGGCGGCATCGTCGCGGTCGGCTTCACGGGCCAACAGCGTGTCGATTTTGAAGTCGAGGTAGGGCGTGGCACGGTCAACGATAGCTTGCAGGGTCGCGCCACCGTCGCGACGAATCAAGGTGTCCGGATCGTCGCCGGGGGGTAAACCGGCTGCGCGGACGTGGAGTCCTGCTTCGATAAGGGTTTCACCGGAGCGCAGCGCGGCATTTACGCCCGCGTCATCGCCGTCGAGTACGAGGCACACGCTATCGGTGAATCGTTTGAGGATGCGGGCGTGTTGTTCGGTGATGGCGGTACCTTGTGCGGCCACCGCGTGGGTGATGCCGGCGAGGTGGCAGCGGATGACGTCGATCTGGCCTTCGCACAGCACCGCCTCCTTGCGTTCGAGGATGTCGCGCTTGGCGAGGTGCATCGCATAAATGACTTTGCTCTTGGTGAAAAGCGGGGTTTCCGGGCTGTTGACGTATTTTGCGGGTCGTTCATCGCCGGGCAGGATGCGGCCGCTGAACCCGATGACGCGGCCGGTATCGTCGCAAATGGGGAACATCAAGCGGTTGGCGAAACGGTCGTACCAGCCGCCGTCGTCATTTTTCAGGAGCACGCCGGCGTCGACGAGCAGTTGCATCTCAAAGCCGCGTTTCTTGGCCCAGGGTTCCCACTTCATGTCGCGCGCCGGGGCGAAACCGATGCCGAACTGCTCGATGGCGTCGTCGCCGAGTTCGCGTTCCTTCAGATAATCACGGGCAACCACGGCCTGACCGCTTTCGCGCAGGCAGCGCTGATACCACTGGCGCAGGTGCTGGTGTAATTTGTAGAGCGCTTCCTTCTTCGAGGCCGGGGTGGCGGGTGGCGCCCCGGGACCGCTGTCGCGGGCAAACTGGAACTCCAGTCCAGCCCGCTCGGCGAGGCGGCGGGCTGCGTCCATGAAGTCGACATTCTCGTAGCGCATGATGAAGTTGAAGACATCGCCGCCGGCCCCGCATCCGAAGCAGTGAAAGGACTGGCGAGTGGGGTTGACGTGAAAGGAGGGCGTCTTCTCCTTGTGGAAGGGGCAGCAGGCCTTGACCGACGTTCCCGCGCGCTTGAGCTGGACATACGAGCCGATGACCTCCGTGATCTCGTTATGATCGCGGATGGTTTCAATCATCGTTTTGAAGTCGGGCTCGGCCATCGATTACTCGTCGCTTTTTTCATGCTCCACGTCGATGAGCGGGCCGAGGAACTGTTCGATATCGATGTTTTTCGCGCCATCACGGGATTCTTCGCTGCCTTCCTCCACCTCCGGCAACTTTAGTTCAGGGTATTGTTCCGCGACGGCATGATAGCGGGGCATGACGTATTCGCGCACCAGTTGCCCGCTGACCGATTCCTCGACGCCGAGCGCTTCGCCAAAATCGCCAGCCAGCAGGGCAAAGATGATGATGGCCACGAAGATGATCGCACGGGTCAGACCGAGAAGGCCGCCTCCAAGAAGTTCAATCTTGGGCTTGAACGAGAATGTCATCAGCAACCGCAGGGCCAGGCGGATGATGGCAAGGACGATGTAAACAGCCACGATAATGCCAAAGAAGGCCGGTTTAGTAAGTTCTTCGGCGGGCCAGTCGACCCATTTCGCGAGCCAGACCGCGCCGAGTTCGTCAAAGCGGTAGGCGACCACGATGGCAATGATGATGCTGATGAGCCGGAACAGTTCGTTTGACAGTCCCCGCTTCATTCCGGAAAGCAGCCCAAAGAGCATAAATATGCCGACCAAAATATCGGTGATGTTCATGAAAGGTTGAAGTGATTCCATGGTGTAAAGTATCCATCCGTCCGGTAAGGGCAACAAGCGGAAATTCCCGGCGGAAGGGGTCCGGTATGAGGGTTAGCCTCAGGCTGGTAAGCTTGGCAAGATGAATCGACTGGGTGGGGTAAAACGAAGGGGTAAGTCAGGTGCGCACGCGGCGGGGACATAGACGCTGTTGTCTTTGCAAGTCGTTGATTTCCAACGACTGGAACTTTTTCGAGGGCGATTTCCCAATCATTGGAAACCTGCTATGTCCCCGTCCGGATGATGGCTCAGGGGGTGGGCTGTTCGAGCAGGGCTTCGCCGGGGATGCGGCCGGTGGCCTGGTCGAGCTCGACGAGAGCGACGCGGTAGTCGTGGATGGCGGTGATGTGGTCGAGGCGGGATTTGGTGAAGTCGAGCTGGGAGGCAAGGACGTCGAGCTGGGTGATGGCGCCGACACGGTAGCGGTTGTCGGCAAGGCGCATCGCCTCTTCGGCCTGGGTGATGACCAGCTCCGAGGCTTCCATGATCTCGCGGGCTTCGCGGGCCCGGTTCCAATTGTTGCGCACATCCAGCTCGGCGTTGAGGCGGGCGCTGTTTTCGCGCCACTCGACCTGCGCAAGCCGCGACTTGGCCTGCGCGACTTCACCGCGGATACGTCCACTTTCCCAAATCGGCAAACGCGCCTGTATGCCGGCCTGCCAACCCTGCAGGGGATCGGCATCCGCGTCGTGCCGGTCGTGCTCCCAGCCGTAATTGGCGAAGAGGTCGACATCCGGCGAGCGTTGCGCTGCGGCCCGGCGAACATCCTGCCCGGCGGCTTCGCGACGAAAGACGAAGGCGCGCAAGTCGGGGCGTTCCTGCATCGCTTCACTTAGCAAGGCATCAAGTTGGGGCAAATCGGGGACGTGGTTGAAGTCACCGCTGAGATTGATGTTTTCCGGGCCATCACCTTCCGCGTAAACGGCACCGAGCGAGGTGCGGAGGCGGTCGATGGCGATGCGGTTTTCGTTGCGGGCGCGAATGAGGGCGGGGCGGGCGTTGGCCAGCCGAACCTCCGCCTGGAGGACATCGAAGCGGGCGCCGGTGCCGGCGACGTAGCGATTGCTGGCGAGGGTGAGTTGCTCCTGCAGCAAGGCGATGGATTCCTCTTGCAAGCCGATGACTTCACGCGTGAGCAGGGCGTTGAAGAAAAACAAGTGCACCCGGGTCATGGCGCGGGAGAGGGCACTCTGCACCTCCGCCGACAACGCCTCGCTCTCAAGCCGGCTTGATCGGACGGTGGCATTGAGCAATCCGCCCGCGAACAACGGTTGGCTGAAATCAATGCCGGCCCGCCAGTATTCCTCGTCGGGAGGCGCGCCGCCGCCACCAAAACTTGCCGATCGGTCGCTATCCTCCTGCTGGTAAAGACCGTACGCGCCGATGCGGGGCATGCGGAGGCTTTCCGTGGAAGTGAGCAGGCCTTCCTGCTCGACCAACCGCTCGCGCGCCTCGTTGATGAGCGGGTTGTTGAGGTAGGCAATGTTAACGGCTGACCTCAAATCAATTTCCGCGGGCATCACAGGGTTGGAGGCTGTGCCGTTTTCAGAGGCTTTGGATACCCCGCTTGTTAAGGTGAAAAGAATTAGTATGAAAGTGCAGCGCATCATGACTTGCCCTCCGTTGCTTCGGCTTCGACATCGAGCACGCTGCCTTTGTGAATGCCGGCGGGGCGACCGGTGAGCTTGAGTGAGAGGTCGGAGAAGAGGGTGTAGATGACGGGAATGACAAACAGCGTGAGCAGGGTGCTGGTGACCATGCCGCCGACCGCGACCACGCCGAGCGGGCGACGGCTTTCGGCAGCGTCGCCAAAGCCGATGGCGATGGGCAGGATGCCGGCAATGGTGGCAAGGCTGGTCATGAGGATCGGGCGCAAGCGCAACGCGCCCGCCTTGCGCATCGCGTTGCGGCTGTCGAGTCCGATGGCCATCTGCTGGTTGGCGAACTCGACGAGCAGGATGGAGTTCTTGGTGACCAGCCCGATGAGCAGGATGAGGCCGACCTGACTGAAAATATTCAGGTTCATGGAGGAGATGCGGGGGATGATGGAGGACAGGATGCCCGCGATGGCCGGCGGGTCGGGGGCGAAGTTGGCCCAACCATACATCATGGAACCGGCGTAGTTGACCCAACTCAGGACGTAAAGCAGCCCGAACGCGCCGAGAAAAGCGAGGGGCAGGGCAAGGAGCACGGTGAAGGGATGGATAAAGCTCTCGAACTGGGCGCCCAGCACCATGTAGACCACGATGATGGCGAGAATCATGAAGCCGAAGATGTCGGTGGAGGACTCGCGCAGGTTGCGTCCTTCGCCGTTCCAGTCGTAGCTGAATCCGGTCGGCAGCGCATCGGCGAGAATGGCCTCGGCGCGCTCCATGGCTGCGCCAAGCGGTATGCCCAGCGGCGTGCCTTCGATGGTGGCGGAGCGTTGGCGCTGGAAGCGCTCGATGGCGTTCGGGCCGGCGCCTTCCTCGACGTCGACCACGTTGGCGAGCTGCACGAGCTGGCCATTCACACCGCGCACGTAGATGCCTTCGAGGTCGGCGGGGGTTAGTCGCTTCTCGCGTTCGAGCTGGAGGATGACGTCATACTGTTTGCCGTCGCGTTTCAGGTCGCTGGTGGTGTCGCCGCCGAAGAGGATTTGCAGCGTGCGGGAAATTTCCTGGACGGAAACGTTCAAGGCCCCGGCGCGCTCGCGGTTAATAACCACCCGCACTTCCGGTTTTTCGAGGTTGAAGGTGGAGCGGACGTTGGCGAGGAAGCCGGCTTGGCGGAGTTGGCCCTGCAGCATGCCGACGGTTTCGTTCAAGCGGTCGAGGTCGGGATTGGAGACGATGAGCTGAAAGGGCTGCGAGAATCCGATGTCGACCGCCTTGGGCATGATGGGAATGGCCAGTGCGCCTTCCACGCCGCCAATCATGCGGGCGCTAAGGCCGAAGGGACCGTTGACCATGTCGCGGATATGGGGGCGATCCTCCTTCTTCAGGCGGGTGAACATGAAGCCGGTGGTGGGGTCGCCGGGTCCGTTGAAGGGCAGGGCCACGGCGGTGAAGTAGGTGTCCACGCCCTCGGTGGCGGCGAGGATTTGCTCCTGGTGCTTCATCATGCGGTTCGCGTAATCGGGGGTGCTGCCGACCGGGTAGATGGAGAAGACGAGCAGGCGGCCTTTATCCTCCTCGGGCAGGAATTCCCGGTCGAGGTTATTATAGAAGTAGAGCGAGGCCACCACGGAGGCGGCGGCGATGATCAGCATGGCCACGCGGTGGCGCAACGACCAGTCGAGGGCACGCTCGTAGCGGCGGTTGAGGTTGTTGAGCTTTCGCTCGAAATAATTGAAGAACTTGCCGTGCTCGGCGTCGTGAATCGGTTTGAGAATGCGGGCGCCCACCATGGGGGCGAGCGTCAGGGCTACGATGCTGGAGATGATCACCGAGCCGGACAGCGCGAAGGCGAATTCAAGCAGCAGTCGCCCGGTGACGCCGCCGATGAAGGCTAGCGGCAGGAAGACGGAAACCAGGGATAGCGTGGTGGTAATGACCGCGAAGGCGATTTCCTTGATGCCCTTGACGGCGGCCGCGTAAGGCTCCATGCCGCTCTCGATGTGGCGGTAGATGTTTTCCAGCACCACGATGGTGTCATCGACCACAATGCCGATAGCCAGCACGAGCGCGAGGAGGGTGAAGATGTTCACCGAAAAGCCGAGAACGTAGAGCAGGCCGAAGGTGGCGATAATTGAAACCGGAATCGATAGCGCGGGAATGAGGGTGGAGCGGATGTCGCGCAGAAAAATGAAAATGGTGAGCACCACCAGCACAAAAGCGATAGCGAGGGTTTGCCAGACCTCGACCACGGCGCGCTCGACGAAGACCGACTCGTCATAGGGGAACTTGTATTCGATGCCGGCGGGGAGGGAGGGGGCGATTTCGTCCATGCGGGCCTTGACTGCGGCGGCGACGTTCAAGGTGTTGGCTTTTGACTGGCGCACGATGCCGAGGCCGACAGCGGGCTTCGAATTGAAGCGGGCGATGGCGCGTTCGTCCTCGACGCCCTCGCGGGCGTAACCGATGTCCTCGAGGCGTACCACCTCGGTGCCGGTCTGGCGAATGATGGCGCGGTTGAAGGCCTCCGCGCCGGGGAACTGGCCGCGGGTCTGGATGGTGAATTCGCGGTTGAGGTTTTCGACGCGGCCGCTGGGCAGCTCGATGTTCTGCTCGCGAATGGCGCGCTCAACGTCGAGTACGGTGATGCCGCGGGCGGCCATCTTGTCGGGGTCTAGCCAGACCCGGACCGCGAATTTTTTCTCACCGCCGATGATGACCGAGCTGACCCCGTCGATGGTCTGCAGGCGCTCCTTGACCATGCTGTCGGCGATGCGGGTGAGCTCGCTGGTGTCGTAGCGATCGCTGAAGAAGGACACCCACATGATGGGGCGGGCATTGGCGTCCTGCTTGGTGACGATGGGTTCATCCACGTCGTCGGGAAGTCGTCCGCGCACCCGGGCCACCTGGTCGCGCACGTCCTGGGCGGCGACGTCGATGTCGCGGTTCTGATTAAATTCAATGGAAACGCTGCTGACTTGTTCGCGGCTTTCGCTGGTGAGCAGGCGGATGCCCTCCACGCTGCTGATGGCTTCTTCAAGCTCCTCCGTAACCTCGGTTTCCACCACGGCGGCTGAGGCGCCGGGGTAGACGGTCAGGACATTGACGATGGGCGGGTCAATGTCCGGCAGCTCGCGCACGGGAAGCTGGAGCAGACCGAGGATGCCGAACACCAGCAGCGAGACGTTCAGCATGGTGGTGCCGACGGGGCGGCGGATGAATTGTTCGAAAAGGGTCATGGCGATGGCCTCAAGGTGTCACGCCGTACTTTTCCGACGCGGGACTGACCATGATGCCGGTGCCGGGTCCCATTTTCTGGAAGCCCTCCACCACTACCAGCTCGCCGGCCTGCAAGCCTTCGGTGATTTCGACGAATCCGGGCATGCGCTCGCCGACGGTCACGTTGCGGAACTCCGCCTGCAGCGCGTCGTTCGACTCGCCGGCGGCCACCACGACATTCGCCTGGTCGCCGCGGTAGCGAATCGCACTCTCCGGAATGACCAGCGCGTTCTCGCGTTCGGCGAGGACAACCTCGAGGTTGCCGTACATGCCGGGGCGGAGGTTGCCGGCGGGGTTCGGAACATTCGCTTTCACCAGCACGGTGCGTGAATTTACGTCCACCACGGGGTCGATGAAGAAGATATCACCGGTGATGTTCATATCGGTCGAAGCCGAAGTCATGATGATGGCCTGGCCGGTTTGCAAAGAGGCAAGCGCGCGCTCCGGCAGGCGGAATTCAGCTTCCAACGGGTCCATTTGCACCAGCCGGGTTACCGTGTGCCCGGCGGCAACAAACTGGCCGGGGCTGACCGTGCGGGCGCCGGTGACGCCGTCGAAGGGGGCGATGATTTCCGCGTCG
>JBMTVS010000070.1:0-10366 GCA_049451655.1 Kiritimatiellia bacterium
GGCGCAAATGTGACCATTCTTGACGGGGTTGTTGTGGGTAAAGGCAGCATCATCGCGGCCGGAGCAGTCGTCACAAAGGATGTTCCCGCTTTATCGATTGTAGCTGGCGTGCCCGCCAAATTGTTGCGACGCCGGGGAGAATCAGTTACTCAATGAATACCGTTCTGATTGGCAAGACTCCTGCCGCACTCAACGCTCAATGGGCTTCATCCGTTTTGCCTGACGGATCTTTTCGTCACATTGTCATCAAGCCGAACTGGGTACAGCACGAAAGCACTCCGGACTTCCCGATCCACGCCCTGGTGACTTCGGCGGATCTGATTGATGTGGTGATAGCTGCCTGCGTAGAAAAGTATCCGGACGCTGAAACGATTGTCGTCGGTGATGTACCGCTGCAAAGCTGCGATTTCAATCTCATGCTTAAGCAGTCCGGCATGGAGCGCGTGATGGAGCGATGGAAGAATCATGCCACGCCCCGCATCTCCTTCCGCGATTGGCGGCGCGAGAGGTATGAGCTGGTTGACGGCTACATGCAAAAGGATGAGACCGGAGATTTCGGAGATCCTGCTGGCTACCGGGAAGTAGTGCTGGATGCATCGAGCTTTTTGGACCCGATTAGCAGCCAGAGAGAAAAGTTTCGTGTTTCCGACTACGATATAGAGCGCATACAAAGCAGTCACCGCCAGGGCTATCATCGCTATTTAATTGCCGGGAGCGTGTTGGATGCCGATTTATTCATCAACCTGCCCAAGATGAAAACCCACCAGAAGACAGGGATTACCGGCGCACTTAAAAACCTCGTTGGGTGCAATGGTGAAAAGGCTTTTCTTGTTCACTATCTGAAAGGTCAACCGCAGCAAGGCGGCGATGAATTTCCCGGGGATATTGCGTGGACGATACGCCTGCAAGTCAGGGTCCGCGAGGCCTTGCAGAAGCGATCAAAAATTCTATTTACCCTGCTCCGCCCGGTCTGGCGCATGATAAAAAAAGTGCACGGCATTCAAACGGAAGGAACACAGGCAAACTTGAAGCAGGGCCGGTTTTATCTGGCCGCGGGCGCGTGGCACGGAAACGACACCATCTGGCGAATGGTCTACGATCTAAACCGCATTATACGATTCGCGCCAGCCGCCGGAGGTGCGCTTGCCTCGCGCCCACAACGCGCTTATGTGGCCATCATGGACGCCATTGTGGCCGGTGAGGGGAACGGTCCCCTGCAGCCTTTACCTGTGGATTCGGGTCTTTTGCTGGCCGGAAACAATCCTTTTGCCCTGGACCTCGTCATGAGCCGCTTGATGGGTTTTGACCATACCAGGATTCCGCTGGTGTCGCGCGTGACAAATTTTGGTGATGGCGACTGGTCTAATACGAAGCCCGGGGAAATCATCATCGATGACGGACATCAGCACATAACCGGCATCGATAACCTGCCTCCGAAAAAAACATTTTTACCGCCCCCGGGTTGGCGTGGACACATTGAGCTGTCCTCATGAATTTCCGCGCATATTTATACCTCCAACTTCAACGCTTGATAGGTTCGCGCGTTGATTTGCACTGGAGGGAGCTTCAGCGCATGGTCGCATGGTCTGCCGATTCTTACGAAGTCCATGTTCAGCAACAGCTGGACAATATCCTTGGCCGGGCCATAACCGAAATCCCCTTTTATCGCTCGCTCAAAACGGATCTCGACCCCCGCCGGCTATCGTCTTTTCCCATCATGTCCAAACCCATGGTGACCGCGCACTTCCGGGACCTGATGTCCGATGAATTGAGATGGGAGTATGATCACGGCAAGCGTAGAGGCTATCGCTGGGTGGAGGTACGAAGCGGCGGCACCACCGGCGTACCCGTCGCGGTGATTCACGGTTCTGACTTTCGCGATCATGACCGTGCTGTGCGCATGTTGCAGATGGAGCTCTGTGGATTCCCGTTTGGCGTACCCCACTTCCGCCTCTGGGGCTCAATGCAAGACATCAACCAGATGAAGGATTCTCTTGCCCATCGCTTCATGGCCTTACTTGCAAGGGAAACTCTACTGAACGCATTCAAGATGGAAGATCGGGACAAGGACCATTACCTTGACCGGATCGAGCAAGCCGGTACCCCATACCTCATCGCATATGTCGATGCCGCCGCCCACCTCGCCAGGTACGCTCTCACGCGGGGTCATGCCCCCTCGTTAACGAGTGTTATGGCCTGCGCCGGTACAGTGACCGATGAAGCCCGAAGCCTTATCGAGACGACGTTCAATGCCAAGGTATACAACAAGTACGGCAGCCGCGACGCGGGCGAAATTGCTTGTGAGTGCAGCCACGGCGGCTTGCATATTCTACCCGGTGTTGTTCTCGAAGTTGTTGATGATGAGGGAAATACCTGCGCCGATGGCGTATCCGGACGCTTGCTGGTCACGACGTTGCACAACCGGGACTTCCCTCTGATCCGGTATGAAATCGGAGACTGCGGGGCTCTGTCCAGCCGTCAATGTCCCTGCGGCCGACCATTTCCTTTGTTAAACCGGATCGAGGGACGATCGACTGAGTTTCTTCAAAGCACGAGCGGCGGCTTTATCTCTCCGGTTTTCATCCGGCACCTGATCGGTGTCGTTCATCCCCCGCCTTTTCTGAAGAACTATCAGCTAGAGCAGGTGGATACCCATCAGTTTATTCTCAGACTGGAATGTGAAGCGACCGCGGGCTCGTTCGATACGACAGCATTGCGGCGGGACCTTATCAAGGTGCTTGGCAATGATGCTCAGCTAGAAATCCTGCGTGTAGAAAGTATTCCTTTGGCATCGAGCGGAAAATTTCAATATGTCATCAATCGCCTCCGCCCATGAAGGTCTTGTTCGTTAATCATAACAGCGACCTTTATGGGGCCAGTCGTTCTCTCGCTCGCATGGCTATACGATTGGCCAACGATGGAGGCGACGTCCACGTCGTGCTTCCCAGCTACGGACCTCTTGCTGATAAACTCAAAGCAGCGGGCATAACCTGCCACATGCTGCCCGCGCTCGCCGTGATTGACCGCGCAAGCTTGATCACATGGCGTGGAAGACTCCGTTTTATCTCCAAACTGCTCGTTTCACCCTTCCAGCTTGCTTCGCTTATCCGGTCGCTCCATCCCGACCTTGTGCATACCAATGTATCCGTGATTGTCGCCTCCGGGCTATCTGCAAGAATGACGCGCCTCCCGCACATACTCCATGTCAGGGAGTTCTACGATGAATTCAAAGCAGTATGGCCATGGTACAGGCGCTATTTGATGACCACCACGGACCGGGTCATCTGCGTCTCCGAAGCCGTAGCCAAACAATTTCCTCCCTCAAAGAAGGTTTTTGTCCTTCACAACGGCTTTCCGCGCAATGAATTTATGACACCACAGATAGGGCGTATCGATGCCTTTCGTCGACACATTGATGCCCAACCTGCTGATATACTGGTCGGCCTTCCGGGGCGGATTAAACTCAAGCGGAAGGGTCAGGAAGTTTTTATCCGCGCGGCTGCGTTGTTATCCGCACGCCACCCGGAGGCCCGGTTTATCATCATCGGCGCACCATTTGCCGGCAACGAACAGCACCTGTCCGGACTGAAAAACATGGCGCGCGATTTGGGCGTCGAAGCGCGTGTTCTCTTTGCTGGTGAATGGCAGGACATGCCCGCAGCCTATGCCGCACTTGATGTCGTCGTTTTGGCCTCTGGTCAACCAGAGCCCTTTGGCGGCGTGATTATCGAAGCCATGGCCATGGGAAAACCAGTCGTCGGCACGTCTATCGGCGGCACACCAGAGCAAATCAAGAACAGGGAAACCGGATTGCTTGTTCCAGCCAACGATGCTGATGCAATGGCCGCCGCCCTCGAAACTCTTCTGTCAGATCGTTACTTGAGGGAAAATATGGGCAAGGCGGCGAGAGCGGACTACGAGAAGCGTTTCGGCTTCGAAAGTTTTCATGCGAAATTAATCGAGCACTATGCAGCTGTCGCGGGCGGGATTTCTTCCCCATAAACCCGCCCTTGTTTTTCATGTATATTTCAAAAGCAGCATGAACATCGCGATGACAAAAGCCTGTAGTTTTATCTGGTTGACAGTCTACCTGCTACTGTCTTGCGGAATGGCAAGCGCCAGCGGGGAGAATCTGGCGCTAAATAAGATGGCCGTGTTATCACCTTCGCCCAACTACCCATACTGCACGGATATTCAAGATCCGTTTCAGTTGACGGATGGCGTGGTGTCCACCAACGGCAACCCGTTCTGGACACAAATCAGCACCGTTGGCTGGCGTCATGAGCGAATAGTCTCCATCGCTATTGATCTGGGCTCGGATCTACCCATCGACACAATCAGTTGGCACGCAGCGGCGGGCCGGGCGGGCGTGCGCTGGCCGGAAAGCGTGATTCTCTATGTGAGCCCCGATGATGATGGCGAGAAATTCCACGAAGTAGCCGACCTGCGGGCAATGGCCACACCTCCCCCTTCCGACAATGGCGGTTCCGGTGATGTGCAAATTTACCACACCTTCGTTGCCGGCAACCTGCAAACACACGGAAGGCATGTTCGTCTTGTTTTTGTGGCAAGGGGCGATTTCATCTTTCTGGATGAGTTGACGATACATCGGGGCCCGGAGGAAAACCTCACCATTCCATACGCAAACTGGGCCATCGAAGACAACCTCGCTTTAAACCGCTCCTACACGATGAACTTTGAGCCTAACTATCCAGCCTGTACAGAGGCTGGAGATATGGTCCAACTAACCGATGGCGAGCGATACCGGGGCGTAAATCCCTTGTGGCTGCAACCCTCCACAGTGGGTTGGTGGATTATTACCAACGAGGTTGAAATCGTTATCGATTTGGGGTCAAACCAGCCGATCGCCGGGATAGCATATCACACTGGCGCCGGATCAGGAGGCGTGGAGTGGCCCAAAGCGATACCTATTCTCGTTCGTCCGGATACAGAGGATGAGACGTTTTATTACGCGGGTGACTTGGTTAAGTTGTCACCAACTATACCACCCGATGATGGCAATGGATTGACCTCACCCAGCCTTCACACCTTCCGGGCGGAAACCCTGCAAACCTATGGGCGTTACATCAAGCTCATTATCGTGCCTCATGGTATCTCGTGTGCGTTTGCAGATGAAATTGAGATTCTTCGCGGTATGAACTCATTTCTGACCAATGGCTATCGCGAAGCCGTCATTGATAGTGATGACATCATCTTTCAAGTGATGGTTCGCAGCTCAATCGAGAGAAGACTATATGCTGACCTCATGGAGGTGAAACATCTAGTATCCGGCCTTGATCATCCAATACTTAATTCCGAGGCGAGCAACATTGAAGCCTTATTGCCGGATATGGAGGGCGTGCGGGTTCCCGCTGATTTTGAGGCGATATTCCCGGTAAATGATCTCCATGCCCGAATTTTTTCCCTGCTGGCAGCAGGATGGCGAGAAATGGGACATACCGGCATTGTGATTTCCCAAACGTGTCGCTGGGAAGCCCGCGCACCCGTTCATATCCCCACCCGGGCAGAATCGCCCGAGATCAACATTCACCTGATCAATGGGGAATATAGATCTGCCGCCTTCGAGTTAAGCAATACCGAACCCGGCCCCATCACGATTACCCTGCAAATCGCACCGGATGATCCGGACCAGCGCACGGCATGGTCAATTTTTGATGTGCCCTTTGTGGACACAGAAACCATGACGCCGGTGGCATCCGCATTGGTCCCGCTAAGCACGGCCGATACGCCCGTTGATGTCATGTTGCAGCCAGGATTAACAAGGCAATTTTGGATTACCGTTCACCCCACCAACTGGCCCGCCGGCCGCCACACCGGAACTATCCGCGGGACCTATGCACATGGAAGTTTTGAGATTCCTTATTCGATAGATGTATACGCACCACCGTTTCCAAATTCGCCCTCCATTCACTTCGGCGGATGGGACTATTTGGACCTCGATGAGCGGGCTTCACTGAACATGACCAATCGCAATGACCTGTTAAACATGTTAATCGCACATCATGTGGATACGCCCTGGGCCACCCGGGATGTTCTGCCCCATGGCGTTTATGATGACGCAGGATTCATGATCGAAACGCCGGACACCGCCATGTTCGAACGATGGATGGATACATGGACCAACGCGAACCGGTATCTGGTTTATGCTGCGGCATCGAATCATTTTGGTGGTCACTTCATGGGCACACCGGAGTTTGACCGCGCGGTGGGCGAATGGATCCGTTGGTGGACTGAACGCTTTGACGAGCGCAAACCGTCCGGAGCCAAGCTGGGCCTTTTGCTCGTCGATGAGCCAAACACGCACGCTCAAGATGACATCATTATTCATCACGCCGATGCGGTGCATGCGGCGGCGCCCGAGGTTATCATCTGGTCCGATCCGTTGTGGGCTAATCCCTGGAATGCAAGGTCGCGTCTTTTTGAGGTCAGTGATGTTCTAAGCCCCAACATCGATCATTGGCTTAAAGAGGGCGAGTCCTATCGACAGTTCTTTTTCGATAAGTGTGTCGGTGAACGCGAACTGTGGTTGTATGCTTGTCTGGGGCCAGCCAAGCTTCTTGACCCTTACGCCTATTACCGTTTATTGCCATGGATCGCCCTGAAGTATGGTGCAAAAGGGGTATGCGTTTGGGGCTTTACCGACACACATGGATCCACCTCGTGGAACGAATATGTCATATCCCAGGGCGGATACGGAACAACCTACATAAGCCGCACCAATGTGATTTCCTCAAAACAAATGGAAGCCTTGCGCGAGGGAATACAAGACCGTGAACGCTTTGTCATGCTCGCCGACTACTTGCAGCGCCTCGAAACATTGCAGATAAATCCTCCGGAAATCGCGCCCGCACAAACACTTCTCACCCAGGCCGTGGATCGCGTTATCGCGCCCGTTCAAAGCCTTGACGATACGTGGTGGCATGCCTCTCGCGACCGTAGCGAGGCCGACCGTTACAGCAAAGAGAGCCTGGAATGGCTGACCGCTCTCGACCAACACCTTCCCCGTTTAACCGTGCGCACCCTCACAGAGAATGCTCTGCATGGCAATATCAGTCCGGAAGAACAGCTTGTGAGGTGGGGCGACACCCTGTCGATTGACATTAAACCAGCACCTCATTACCGCGTTGACAATATCTATGTTAATGGTGAATCCATTGTAAGCGATCGATCGATCGGTGATGCGCAAAACCCGCGATGGCCAACGCTAGTCTCTACCGCAATTGTGGAGGTAACATTTACCCCCATTACGACCAGCAATGGCATACCGCATGTTTGGTTCATCGACCATGATCTTACCAATCACAACTTTGAAACACTTTCGGAAATGGATTCCGATGAGGATGGATTTTCAAACCGGGCTGAATATATTTCCGGGACAGATCCCGGTGATCCCTTGTCCATGTTTACCATCAGAGGCATACAGGCGGATGACGGGCAAGCATGGTTAATTTATAACGCAATGCCGGGGCGGACATATTCAGTTGTCTCGAGCTCGGATTCCCCGGCAAACCTTGTCCATACCGGAACGCCAATAAGGGCGGATGATTACTTCATGATGCAAGAGGTGTCGCTTAACCAATCAAACAAGCTTAATTTCTTTCGTGTTTTTATTGAGCCATAGCCAAATTTTCACGACCCGCCCCACAGACACTTTTAAAAATAGAAAACGCAATGAAAATCGCCTTCCTGGGATCCCGGGGCATCCCCGCCCGCTACAGCGGATTCGAAACTTTTTATGAACAGTTGGCCGTTCGCCTGGCCGCGCGCGGACATGATGAACCGTCTATAACCGGTCACATTTCATCAAGGATGTGCGGGGATCATATCAAGGCGTGCGACTGGTAACATTGCCGTCCATTCCAACCAAACATCTCGATACACTTACGCACACCCTGATTTCCTCCCTGCACGCCCTAACCCGGCGATACGACATCACCTACTACTCGATTGTCGGAAACAGCCCGCTGGCATGGATCCCACGGCTGGTTGGCAGTAAAGTCCTGTTGAACGTGGATGGTGAAGATTGGGCGCGGGAAAAGTGGGGGAAATTTGCCCGTTGGTACCAGTTGCGATGCGAGAAGATCGCCTGTCGTACCGCGCATATGATCATCGCGGACGCCCGGGAGGTCCAGCGTCGTTACCGTGATCTATACGGGACAGAAAGCGTCTTCGTTCCTTATGGCGGAAACCTTTCAGGGGACGATCAAACCGGCGTTCTTCAGCAGTGGGGTTTATCCCCGGGGCGTTATATTTATTATGTTGGTCGTTTCGTTCCAGAGAACGCCATTGACCTCTTGATCAGAGCCTTTCGAAACGTAGAAACAGACATCAAGCTGGTCATTACGGGCGATGCGCCCTACATGGACGAATACAAGCGACATTTACATGAATTGGCGTCAGACGATAACCGTGTCGTTTTCACCGGCTACGCTTTTGGTGATGCCTATAAGCAATTAAGCAGTCACGCTTTGCTTTATGTCCAACCCTCGGGTGTGGATGGAACCCGCCCGGCCCTGCTTGATCAACTGGGCTTTGGCAACTGCGTGGTAGTCCGCAACAGCACCGTTAATATGGAGGTCATTCAGGACGCTGGTTATGCATTCGATCGCAGTCAGCCGGAAACGAGCCTGGCCGAGCTGTTGCAGACCCTTGTTGATCACCCGGACAAGGTGGACGCCATGAAGGAGAAAGCCCGGTATCGCATCGCCACCTACTACAATTGGGAGTGGATCACGGACTTCTATCTTGATCTGTTCTCGCGGCTTTCCGCAGGTAAACCCACGATCTCGTACGATGAGTATCTTTCGAGCCGCCACGTTGTCATCGCACCATGAAATCCTCCGGGCAATTTAATCCGGATAACAGGTATTCACGCGGAAACGCAGTCATGTACCTTGTGCTGATTTCATCCATCATCGGCGCTCTTTACTATCTGTATCACTTCTTTGGCGTAACCGATGTTGGTTACGACATTCACGAAACAACGCGTTCCGCGTTTCGCTGGCTTTATGAGCGCTGGAGGGGCGATTGGCTTGAGACAAAATTCGCTCATAGCCATTGGGTGCCATTGGTCTGTCTTCTGTTGGTTTGGATTGACCGGAAAACCCTGCTGTCACTCCCGCGGCGAGTTAACCTTGGCGGGATGCTGGTGATTTTGATCGGGCTTTTTCTTCACTGGGCCGGAGTGAAATCCCAGCAAACGCGGTTGACCATCCTGAGCATGTTTATCCTCTCCTGGGGAATTCCATTTTTTGTTTGCGGATGGCCTGTAGCCAAGCGGCTTCTTTTTCCATGTGGATTTCTGGTTTTCAGTCTGCCGCTGAATTTTTTGGATGCCGCCGCCTACCCTCTTCGGGCCGCATCGGCTTATGTGGCCTCGGGTCTAATCAATGGCCTGGGTTTGTTGGTCGAGCGATCAGGATCCGTCCTCATGTTCAACACCAATCGATTCAACCTGGGCGATTCTCGAAATGGAATTTTTGCGGTGACTGCCATCGTTGCCTGCTCTTTGGTTTGCGCCTATCTTGTGCGCGCATCTTGGAGTAAAAGATTGGCGATGGTCGCGGCGAGTATCCCGCTTCTGATGTTTGGGAACATTTTACGCGGCATGCTTGCGGTTATGGTCACTAGATTTGTAAGCGCCGAGGCGGGATTGCGCTTTTTTGATAATGCTTCCGGACCCATCGTCATCATCGTTGCCTTTGGCGGCTTGTTTTATGCAGCCTGGCGTCTACACAACCCTGCTCCATTTGGTGAATGTCACAGGCAAAGCTCACCTCCATCTCGTTCGGCTGGGGCGGCATTGCTTATCACACTAGCTACACTCATCTCTGCTATTCTGTGGATTCCAGCCAATTTACATGTTCGGCATAATGTGAGTCCGGGAATTAATATGGATTGGCCCTCCTCCATAGGCTCCTGGTACGGTGCGCCACTTTTTTATTGTCACAATCCGGCTAAACCCATCGAAGTGACAGGTTCCGGGTATGCCGAGGGTGACGCTTGTCCTGATTGTGGCGAGCCGTTGTGGTCGATGGCCCCGGTCGAAAAAGCTCTTCTGCCAAGCGACACCATCGTCAAAAAAATGCAGTATAGTCATGCAATATTTGACGATCGCATTCAATGCGCGGTGGTCGTCAGCGGCAAGGACCGTTCCAGTATTCATCGGCCCGAAGTTTGCCTGGTGGGTTCAAACAGCGAAATTATGTCTTCGCGCATTCATTCAGTTGAACTTGATCATGGGAAAAAAGTGGAGTTGCGCGTGTTGGAAATGGTGGTGAGAGTATCAGGAGAAGGCGGCCAACTTCAGCATGTTCCATTTTATTTCGCATATTGGTTCAGGGGC
>JBMTVS010000071.1:0-10279 GCA_049451655.1 Kiritimatiellia bacterium
GCCGTCACTACCCTGCAACGAGATATCGAGCAGGATCAGGTCGGGCAATTGTTTGCGCAAAAAATCGAGCACTTCACCGCGATTGGCGGCCTCGCCAGCTACCGCGATGTCATCCTCACTCTCGAGCAAAGAGCGAATGCCTTTGCGAACCAGCGGATGGTCGTCCACGATTAGAATCTGTTGTTTGCTTTCATTCATGTCGTTACCCGTGATGATTTTCTGGTAAATCCAAGTGATTATTTTAGATTAGATATTAAAATCGGACTGCGAATACAACATATAACCTCCGTGCCGCCGTTATTGCCCGGCCGGATTTCGAATTCGCCGCCAATAAGGGATGCGCGGTGCCTCATGATATGTAACCCCATGCTGATACGGCCCGCTTCAAGAGGATGTTGAATGCCGGCGCCATCGTCTCGCACCTCGAGAAGAGCGCTGTAGTCCTGTTGCTCGATTCTCAACCAAATGTTATCCGGGCGGCCATGCTTGACCGCGTTCGCAACGCTTTCCTGCGCGATGCGGTACAGATGAAGCTCAGTTGCCTGCGGCATGGGATGCCAATGCCGGTCACAATAGAAGTGGGTTTCGATATGATGAATCTTCCTGATGTTATCCAGCAGTTGCATGAGCGCGGTTTTAAGACCCAGGCGTTCCAACTCAGTGGGAAAGGCTCCATAGGCAAGGCGCTTGGTTTCACCCATGGCATCTACGCACATGGCCGCGATGGTATCCGCCTGTTCGGCGAGCGACGGATCACCGCTGGTCAATTTCTTGGCGAGTGATTTGGATAGCAGGGAAATGCCGGTAATGATTTGACCCAGGGCATCGTGAAGGTCGCGCCCGATTTCACGCCGCTCGTTCTCGATGGCGGTGACCAGTGCCTGCTCCATAAAGCGTTGCTGGGTCATATCGCGCATGATGCCGATAAAGTAACGCTCCGTCTGGTCGGAGACCTCACTCACGGCCAAGTCGATGGGAAAAGTCGAGCCGTCCTTTCTGCGGCCCAGCACTTGGCGACCGGTGCCAATAATCCGCGGTTCGCCGGTTTTCAGGTAGCGTTGTAAGTATGCATCGTGCTGATCGCGCCAGGGGTTCGGCATCAGGATCACCACATTACAGCCAATGACTTCCTCGGTCTGATATCCGAACATGCGGACGGCGGCGGGATTGAGCGATTGGATAATGCCGCTGGTATTGATGGTTACGATCGCATCCACCGCGGTCTCGAGGATGGCTTGGAGGAAGGCATGCGAATGCGGCTCCAGCCTCTGCTCTTCGAGGTTATCCGGCATGGGCATAACTCTCCCTGACCCAGCGGGAAATGGTCTCCACGGCATTATCCGCGGTGGCGGCATCGATGATGAATCGATCCTGACCGGTATTTTTATGGATCAGCTTGAGGCCGAACTCGAAATCCCGAAAGGTGTCGTCACAATAACCGCGCACCGTTTTGCCGGCTGCCTGGCTGGTCTCCACGATCTTCGCGGCGGCCTCGTCATCGAATTCAACCTTGAAACCGGTACTTTCGCTAAAACGGCGGGCGTATTCATCCACTTCGCGGCGGAGCAGTTTTTTCTGCTCGGCGGCGTTGGCGGCAAATAATGTTTCCAGAACCTGTGCCGGTCGATCAAGAGCCCCGGCATCAATAACAAGCTCTTTGATGGTGGTCGAGGGCAACTCGAACTTGAATGAGCGCAGCACGTTTTCCAGCACGGTCATCAACCCGCGGGCTCCGGTTTTCTCGCCGGCGGCGCGTTCCGCGATGCGGCGCAAGGCAGCAGGCTCGATGCGCATATCGATTCCATAGCCGTGAAAATCGTGGATGTATTGACGGAGAATGCTGCCCTCGGACTGCAGCAGGATGCTTTCGAGATCATCTGCGTTCAGGTTCTCGCACACCACGCGCACGGGAAGCCGCCCCACGAATTCCGGCTCGAAGCCGTAGCTGATGAAGTCCGGTGTGGCGACTTTTTTGAGCAGCGCATCTTCATCGGTGCGCGCGTGTTGATCCGGTGCCCCGAAGCCGATAGCGCCGGTAGCTACCCGCTTCTGGATGATTTCGTGCAAGCCGTCGAAGGCACCGCTTACGATGAAGAGAATGTGGCGGGTGTTGATGGTACGCTTGCGGGGTTTGCCGCCGCGCTGCATGTCGAGGATCGATTGCATTTGGCCGACCAGGTCGGTCTGGCTCTGAAGGTTAACATCGGTTTCCTCCATGAGTTTCAGGAGGTTGGTTTGTACGCCGCGACCGGAGACATCACGACCCATGCCATTGCCACGCGTGGCAATCTTGTCGATCTCGTCGATGTACACGATGCCATACTGGGCGAGATCGGCGTTATTGTTTGCGTTGCGGTAGAGGTCGCGCACGATGTCATCCACATCATAGCCGACATAACCGGTCTCGGAGAACTTTGTCGCATCGGCCTTCACAAAAGGCACGCCGATGAGTTTCGCGATGGTTCGCATCAGGTAGGTCTTGCCGACTCCGGTAGGTCCGAGAAGGATGACATTCTGCTTGGTGTATTCCTCTTGTGCGGCGCGGGGATCGTCGAGGCAGCGGCGGATATGGTTGTAATGATCGCAGATGGCTACGGAGAGAACTTTTTTTGCCTCATCCTGGCGTATCACGTAGCGGTCGAGGTAATCACGCACTTCCCGGGGTTTCAAATTGAAGGATTGGATTCGCTCCAGCGTCTTTTGATCATCTTCGTCCCCGGGTGGTTCCTCCTTGCCGGAATCATGGTCCGGAACAGCGCCGGGAAAGGGCATGAAAGATATCTTGGCCTGCTTGAGCATGTCTTGCAGCTGCTTTCCAAAATCCTCCGGCTCGGGCGTTTGATTATCCTTGTCGTTCGTCATATTTATCAGCCTGTTTTCGTAAGGCTATCATCAAAACGAGTGGGCTCCAACGTATTAACGCGTACGAGCGCGCGCTTGCTCGTTTAAGAAGGGGCCGGGTAAAAAACAAAACAGCGCTCCCGCGTTACCGCTGGAGCGCTGCTAATGGTCTGATTCGATTTTGTGGTTACTTCAGTAAGTACTGTCCGCGGGATGCCTTCTTGAAGCGCTTATCCTTGGCTAGAGCCTGGAATATAATGGTTTTGAAGGTAGAGGAGGTCGATTTGTAGCCGATCTTCGTCACGGCTTCCTCGATATCGGCCACACTCATGGATTTGTCCTTGCTCATGACTTGAGCCATGGCGTCAGGTAAGGACATTTCATTGCGCGGACGACGGGTTATGCCTCCGATGGTTAGACCGGACTTTTTGATTTCCCCGCCACAATTGCGAATTTCTTCTTCTACTTGGGCTACCTTGTGAAGAAGGGCCGCACGTTTATCGTTCAGTTTCTTGATGAGACGATTGCGGCGCTTTATTTCGCCCAGCATCTCGTCTACCGACAGACTTTTCAGTGTTTTATTCATTTTTTCTCCCTTCAGACGTATGGAACCCTACAAAATTTATTTCACCGTGCAATATAAATAATTTTTTTGCGTAGGAAAATTTAGGACACCCCTTCGGAGCCGGTTGGTTGCCTCATGATTTCAAGCAGTCGATCCGCGGCCAGAACTTCGGCTGCCCGCTTGCTATTTCCCTCTCCCAAGGCGGATTTACCCTCCTCCAGGGTGGCCTGCACCACAAAAGTGGGCCGGTGGGCAGGTCCTTCTTCGCTGATAACCCGGTATTCCGGGTTTGGTAATCCCCTCGCTTGGGCCAACTCCTGCAATTCACCCTTCGGATTACGGTGCAATACGCTCGCGCTGTTGCGTTCAAGCATCGGCTGAAAAAGCCGGGCAAAAACCCTGCGGGCGGCAACCAGGCCGCCGTCCAGGTAGCAAGCCCCCATCATGGCTTCAAGGGCATCGGCCAAATTATTGTCACGATCGCGACCGCCGTTATTTTCCTCGCCCTTGCCCAAGTCTAAGTAGGCACCCAGCGTGAGCGAACGCGCAATACTGGCAAGAGCCCCGGTGCTGGCGGCTCCACTCCGCAACATTGTTAACTGTCCTTCTTGCATGTACTTATATTCATGGTGGCCAAATTCGGCGGTCAACAAACCAATCACCGCATCACCCAAAAATTCAAGCCTTTGATTGTCTTCTTCTAAATTCTTCTCGTGTCGCGCAGATGGGTGGGTGAGTGCCCGTCTCAACAAACTGACATCGATGAATTGATAATCTATTTTTTTTTGAATTTCTACAATCATGATTACATAACCAGTATATAAATCAAGCGCGTGGATGAAACTTTTTATGGATAGCGTGTAGCCGGGCATGATCGACATGGGTGTAAATCTGCGTGGTGGCAATGTCGGCATGGCCAAGCATCTCTTGAATGACCCGCAGCGGTGCCTGATTCGCAAGTAGATGACTCGCAAAGGAATGGCGCAAGGTGTGAGGTGATATTTTACGGCCCGAGCCCGCCTTCAACGCATATTTTTTGATAAGAAACCAGACCGTTTTGCGGCTGACCGGGACGTCACGCCGGGTGATGAAAATCTTGCGCTGATGAGGATCGCGGTTCCAGAGAGGACGAACTTCGTCGAGATATCGGCCAACATGGGCGCGGGCGGAGGCACCCCAGGGCACGATGCGTTCCTTGCGCCCTTTACCCAGGCATTTGATGTAACCATCTTCCACCCGCAGATCGTCGAGCTCGAGGTTGACCAACTCGCTGACCCGCAGGCCGGAGCTGTAGAGTAACTCGAGCATGGCCTTGTCGCGTACGCCGAGAGGCTTGGATAAATCGGGCGCGTTCAGCAGGCGGTCGACTTCGGCCACGCTCAAGCTTTCCGGCAGCGCTTTCCATAAGGTGGGCGAATCCATGGCTTCCGTAATATTAAGGTCGAGCAGACCTTCCTGCTGCAGGAAGCGAAAAAACACCCGGATGGCCACTAGTCGCCGGGAAATTGTGGCGGAGGCGCGGTCTTTTTCACGCAAATCGAGCAAGTAATCGGTTATGTGGCGGCGGGTAACCCCGTTAAGGCTGGTGACCGATCGGCGGCGTAGCCAGGCAATGAAATCCTCGAGGTCAAGCCGGTAGGCTTCGGAGGTGTTGGCCGTGAGGCCTTTTTCGAGGGCGAGATAATCGAGAAATTGATCGAGCATGCCATTCATGAGGGCATGAGGGAGATATCAGGCATCCGTAAAGGTCCGGCCGGTGAGTAAGGCATAAGCCTCCCGGTATTTTTCCGCGGTTTGACGGGCAATTTCCGGGGGAAGGGCAGGGGCAGGTGGGGTTTTGTCCCAGTCGAGCGACGCGAGATAATCGCGCACGAATTGTTTGTCAAAGGATGGAGGATTTGTTCCCGGAACGACCTCGTCCGCGGGCCAGTAGCGCGAGCTGTCAGGGGTGAGCGCCTCGTCGATCAGCAGGATTTGGCCGTCATCAGCTCGTCCGAATTCGAATTTTGTGTCGGCGAGGACAAGTCCGCGCCCCGTGGCGAAACCGGCGGCCTCGCCATACAGGGCTAGCGTCGTTTCGCGAAGCTTGTCCGCCACTTCCTTGCCGATCGCCTCGGCCATGACGGCGTGGCTGATATTCTCATCGTGACCACTTTCCGCCTTGGTGGCCGGCGTGAAAATGGGCTGCGGCAGACGGTCGGCCAGGCGAAGTCCGGGCGGGAGGGTTAGGCCGCAGACGGTTCCGCTGGTTTGGTATTCCTTCCAGCCGGAGCCGGCCAGATAGCCCCGGGCGACGCACTCGACGGGAAAAACCCTGGTTTTACGAACGAGCATGGAGCGCCCGCGCAAGACCTCCCGGTAGGGCCGCAAGCTCGCGGGATAATCACTAACATCGATGCTGACCAAATGATTCGGGATGATGCCGGTCAGGCGCTCGAACCACCATGCGGATAGTTGGTTCAACACGGCGCCCTTGCCGGGGATGCCGCCGGGCAGGATACAGTCAAAGGCGGAAATCCGGTCGGTGGCGACGATCAGGTAGTGCTCTCCCGCATCAAACACTTCGCGAACTTTGCCAGACCTGATCCGGGGTATTCCGGGCAAATCGATTGTAGTGACGATGTTTTGCGTCATGCAAGAGCTCAGCGACAGGGCGCGGGCATGGCAGCTTTAGCTGCTTCGCTAGCCGGGCGCTCATTCACGTCGAAGCCCGCCTCGGCGATGATGATTTCAATGTTTTTCAGGGCTAGTTTAAGACCATTGAAGGTCACGGTGACCGTCCCCGTTTCAAAGTCTGCCCGGACATCCTCAACGCCCTCGTTGGCCCGCAACCGGCCGGAAAGATAACTCAGACATTCCTGGGTGGCCAGCTTGGGCACGCTGAAGTCTATGGTGCGACGGTCGTTACGAAAACAACCCGCAACCGCGAACATCGCTACGACTAGGAAAAATGTGTAGATGATTTTCATAAAATTACTTGCATGAAGTGTTCTTTCATGTAGGTTTGAAATGTACGGAGAATCCGGTGCGATAGTCAACCCATCAGGTGGTCGAACGTAAGCCGATTTCTTCGGGTCTATTTAATTTGAAGAGCGTGGTTGCGTTTATCCCTATGGGGTTCCTCACCCCGACCTCCTTGGCGCGCCACGCTCTTCGCCTTTTCTTAATCAATTCTCAAGATATTGGTTCATCTCTGCGCAGATAGCGGCAGCTCGAAGCGCTCTGGCAGCGATGGAGGGATGGGTTGCCCTGAATTCAAGAGACAAAACCTCGAATGATGCTTTTGCCTGGGCAAAGTCACCACGACGGAATTGACTCAAAGCTATGTTGTAAAGCGGTGAGGGGTTTTCCTTCAACTCTTCGGCCGCCTCGGTAAATGACTCTTCGGCCGCCTCGAACTCGCCTTGTCGATACAACACTTTACCGCGCCAGGAACACAGTATACCTAGGCTCAAGGCCCCTACGCTCTCGAGTTCATCGAGCTTTTCCAGCGCTGTCTGATAGTCGCCCGTCTGGTAAAAATGCTGGATCATGCCGATGCGGGTCTCGAAGGCGGAAGGAGGAAGGGTGCGCCTGAATTGAATGCTGATCACCCAGGCGACAAACAGCACCACAAAAACCGCCGCCAGCAGAACCAAATGGCGCCGCCGGTTGCTTAAACGCCACAACATGGCCCGACTAGGCTCGCTTTCATCCGCGCTGTCGTCGGCCGAACTGCGGTCCGCCCAGGCCGCCACCGCGGCAATGGCAAGCGTAGCGGGATCATGGGTGACCTTGCCGGATGCGCGCATGGATTCAGCGCGGCGATTCCAGTTTTCCCGGGCGAGCTTAAAGACTTCCATGCGGAAGTTGCGCCGCGAAGCGGACCGGGCCAGCAGGGTAGCGCTGTTGATCAGCAAAACCGCCATGGCCCAATAAATAGGTGTATCATCGCTCTCCTCTTGTTTGAGAGATTCGATTAGCGGACGGAGCGCGTTTTCGATGGCGCTGGTGTCGAGCGATGCAGCGCGTTGTTCGTCCAAAAACACAATCCAGGGCGGATCATTGTTGCTGCTTTTGGGGGCTGGCGGCATGGATCCAATTGCGGACAAACCAGCCTTTTCGGCCAACGCCTTCCAGGCTATGTACTCTCTTTTGCATAGCCATGGGCGAAGTTTGGTCGCAAGCGGGGATGCCGCGCCGGGCACAAATGATGCCGGCTTGCCAGCTTCCTTGAGGTAGGCCTGTATTCCCGCATTGCAAGCAGCCGCTATGCCCAGCCACTGTTCTTGCTCTTTTGGAAAGCGCTGCGTGATTTGCACGAGCACCGGGAAGCGAGCCACTTCCTCAATTATGTGCCGGTCCACTGCAATTTGGCTTACGGCTTCCAGCGGATTTCTGATCATGCCGCCTAGCAGCGGACTCTTGTTCGCGGACAACACATGCGCTATCAAAAGCAGGATAGAACCATCAAGCACGGTTGTATCATCTTCTCCGGCCAACCAGGGTCCCGGCCACGTTTGCGAGGCTGGCCTGAAGCTGCCGGCGAGGTAGGTGTGCGGATCGATACAAGGCTGATCTGCGATGTCCGGCACCCTGTCCTTGCTTAATTGATCAAGCGCCAAATGAGCACTCTTGGCGAGCAGGGCCCGGGCTCGCGCGGCGAGTTGCTCTGGCTCGCCGGAGCCGGCGAGCACAGCCATGCGCACAGGGGATCGCTTCCAATCTGCCACGATGGTCATGCGGTGCTGATCGATCGTGGCCACGATGGTTTCGCCGTCATCCAATTGCTCGATTTCGCCATCGCTGTTGATATCCAGGTGAGGGTCGTCCGCTTCAATGATCAGCGACGATGGCGAGACTCTGTAAAACGAAAATAAACGAGTGCCTTCTTCGGTCTCCCGGGTGACCCTGAATCCGTTGGCAAACAGGGTCAGGGTTCCATCCGCCGGATCCGTCATGAATAATTCGCCACTTATTTTCGGGGTTTTAAGCAGTATTTTGCCGATATCGGGGGCAAGCAAAACCTCCAGAGGGCTAAAGGTTTCCCGCAAAAGGCTTTCCTCCGGAGCGGAAATTGACCATCCGCCAATCCACATCAGATCATGGTTGTTTTCAGTTGTTGGTTCCGTATCCACGTATGCTTATCTCGCTTTTTTTATTCTTTTTCATCCCGGGGGGATAGTGAATAATCAGATAAAGTCTGGAGCCTTTGATGCATAAGATGATTCCAATTAATTTAACAGCCATCGTAGTTCTTCTCTCTGTTGCGTTCGGTGCGATGACCGAAGCTGGACAAATCGCCCGCGTGCTGGCCGACCGGGTAAATTTGCGGGCCCGCCCCGTTACCAGTTCCGAAGTGGTTGGGCAGGTGTCGGAAGGAGAGACCTTGGAGGTGGTCAGTATTGACGATCAATGGGCGGAAATCATTCCACCCCCCCGCATTGATGCCTGGGTGGCGAACGAGTTTGTTGTGGATGGCCAAGTTGTCGTGAGCAAGCTGAATGCCCGTTCCGGTGCCGGCATTAACTATAACGTGATTGGCACCTTCGCGAAAAATGACCGGGTTACCCGGCGCGGAAGTTTTGGTGAATGGTTGAAGGTTGCGCCGCCGTCCGATGCCCGCTTGTATGTGAGTCGAGAGTTTCTCGATCTGATGGCACCGGACAAGGTAACCGGACCTGCGTCAGTGGTACCACCCACCTTGGCCCCGCCCATCGAACTGCAACCAGCCGTTCCGCTTGCCCAAACTGACAATGAGGCCACTATGCCTCCACCCGTCCGTGGCTTTGAGGATGCGCCTGCCGCAGGCGAAGAGATGGTTGCGGTCGAAGATGAAAGCGAAGTCGCTGCTCCTCGCGATCTACGTCTCATCCCGCTTGACGGTCAGGGGCGCGTGGTGCAGCGGGAAGGTCAGTTGAAAAAAGTGCCGCTGCTGTTTTTCAATCCGCCGGGTACGCATCGTCTGGTCAAGCGTGAAGGCAATAAAATCATCACCACCGCCTACCTGCGCGGCAATAAACAGCAACTTGATGCATTGGTGGATCACTACCTGCTTATCAGTGGGAACGAATACTGGACGGAGGACGTCAAGCAGCCGTTAATCGTGATTCGCTCCATCGAAAAGAGGGCGTTTTACTGATCGGTTTTGCCGCGGCGGCGGCGAAAGAAATCCTGCACGATAGCCTTGCACTCCTCCTCGAGGACACCGGTTATGCAACTCACCCGGTGATTGAGATTTTCGCTCTGGAAGATCCCGAAATGTGAAATTGCGCCGCCGCGTAACGGGTCGGACATGCCCCAGACCACCAGCGGGACGCGGGCTAGCACGATGGCCCCCGCGCACATCGGGCAGGGCTCCTTGGTCACGTAAAGCACGGTATCATTCAGCCGCCAGTCGCCCACCGCCGCAGTCGCCTGGGTGATCGCGATCATCTCCGCATGGGCGGTAGGATCCTTCAGCATTTCCACCTGGTTCCAGGCCGAGGCGATTTGGTGGCCATCCTTCACAATGACCGCTCCCACCGGCACCTCACCATTCTCCGCCGCCCGCTCCGCCAGCCGCAACGCCTTTCGCATGAACCACCGGTGCGCATCAAACAAATCACTTTTTTCGGCATCATCATTCATGCCGAGAATCTAGCAATCCAACCTCTACGATAGCAAGGCGGGGACATAGCAGCTATCCCGCCGTCCGTCCTGTCCGTTTTGTCCGCTCCGACCGTACGGGGACATAGCAGCTATTCTACCCCCAAAACGCCCGTTTTTATCCCAATTAAAAACTTTTTTACACCTCGCATCCTTCTCACCAACAACGCTTTACACCGCCACACCCCTAGCTCACGGAAAATATTTTTCCAAAAAGTGCCTGCTCGTTGCTGTTACTTGGTATGA
>JBMTVS010000072.1:0-10217 GCA_049451655.1 Kiritimatiellia bacterium
AACATGACGAGCAAACGATTCGCACCGCCGATTATGTGCTCGACCTCGGTCCCGCCGCGGGCAGTCATGGTGGCGAAATTATTCATCAAGGTACGGTGGCCGACCTGCTGAAAAACGAGCGTTCGCTTACCGCGCAATACATGAACGGAGGATTGCAAATCGAGGTGCCGGCGAAGCGCAATCCCGGGAATGGCAAAGCGCTGAAAATCACCGGCGCTTCGGAAAACAATTTGAAGGACGTCGACGTCACCATCCCGCTAGGCCAGATGGTTTGTATCACCGGTGTTTCCGGCAGCGGCAAGAGCACACTGATGGATGACGTGTTGCGCAAGGCGTTGTTCCGGCATTTCCATGGCTCGAAAGACCGGCCGGGGCGGCACAAGAAAATCACCGGTCTGCAGCACCTCGACAAGGTCATCGTCATCGACCAGTCCCCGATCGGCCGAACCCCGCGCAGCAATCCCGCCACCTACACGGGGGCGTTCGATCATATCCGAGCCCTGTACGCCCAGCTTCCGTCCTCGAAGGTGCGCGGCTACAAAATCGGCCGCTACAGCTTCAATGTAAAAGGCGGCCGCTGCGAAACCTGCAAGGGCGACGGGATGCTGAAGATTGAAATGCATTTCCTGCCCGACATCTATGTCCCTTGCGAACAGTGCGGCGGGTTACGCTACAACCGCGAGACGCTGGAGGTGAAGTACAACGGGAAAAGTATTTCCGATGTGCTGCATATGACCATTGAGGAGGGGGTCGAGTTTTTTAAAAACATCCCGAAAATCGCCCGTAAACTGGAGACCTTGTCCGAGGTCGGGCTTGGCTACCTTCAACTCGGCCAGCCCGCGACCACCCTTTCCGGCGGCGAAGCCCAGCGGGTCAAGCTGTCTGCCGAGCTCAGTCGTCGCGATACCGGGCGCACGCTTTATCTACTCGACGAGCCGACTACCGGATTGCATTTTGCCGACGTGCACAAGCTGTTGCAGGTGCTCTGCAGATTGCGCGACGCGGGAAACACGCTGGTGATTATCGAGCATAATTTGGACGTCATCAAAACCGCCGACCACATCATCGACCTTGGTCCGGAAGGCGGGGAGGGCGGGGGACGCATCATCGCGGAAGGCACGCCCGAGGATATTGCGGCGCAGGCCGGTTCCTACACCGGCCGCTACCTCGCGGAGATGCTCGCCACGGGACAAACCGCCAAGCCGCCTCGCCGCAAAGCCCGGGTGGCCAAGAAATGAAGTCTTGGCGCGCCAAGATTGCCTGTCTGCTGCTGATCGCGGCGACGCCCGGTCTGTTTGCTCAGGAGGAGGTGGAAAGCGACCCCGGCTTTCTGGCTGGTCGCGCGGCTCTTGATGACGGATTTTACAGTGTAGCCGCGCGCAATTTCGAAACCTACGTTGCCTCCGCCGCTTCCCCGCGCATGCAGGCTTTCGGTGTCATCTTTCTCTTCAACGCATGGCACGGCGAGGGCAAGCACCAGAGTATCATCGACTGGATGCAAACCAACCGTACCGGTGTTATCGAGGGAACACCTTACGAAGCGCCGGCGGTTTACTGGCTAGCCCGGGCGCTTTACGCAACCGGCAATTATGAAGCGGCGTTGCGTGAATTGAATTCCTTCGAAGAACGTTATCCGGATGCTGAATTCGCCTCGCACGCGTTGCGCCTGCGGGCGGAAACGTTGCGGTCGCTCGGGAATTATGATCGGGCGGAAAAACTTTTTGCCCGCTATCACCGCGAGTATCCGGAACGCTCTGACATCCCGGATAACTTGATGGATTGGGCGGATACCTTCATCCGCCTCGAGCGTCTCGACAAGGCGCGTGAGAAGGTCAATCTCGTGGTCACCGAACACGCGGAACATCCCGCTGCCTACCGCGCACGCCTTTGGCTGGGCCAGTGGGCGGTCGACGAGGGTCAGTCCGCCGCAGTGACTAACTGGCTTTCGCCTTTGGTTGCGGATGAAGCTGCCCCGCCGGATATCAGGGCAGATGCCTGGTTTATTCTCGCCCGGCAGGCTGTCGAGCAGCAAAAAACAAAAGAAGCCCTGGCTGCTCTCGAGCGCGGCGAGAAGCTCACTACCCGTCCCGCCCGCAAGGTCGAGGCACGCATCGACCGGGCCCGACTGCTGATGAACGACGGCCAACTCGACGATGCTATGAAGGTGCTCAATACCACCGAGCTAACGCAGGGTTCGATGAGCGAAGCCGCGCGGGTGCGTCTTGAACTGGCTGATTTGCTGCGAGCCCGCGAAGAGTTCTCCCTCGCCGCCGATGCCTATCAGCGTTACATCGAGTCATTCTCCGACAGCGCCGGTCTCCGGCATGCCCTTTACAGTCGCGCCTGGTGTCTTTGGGAACTCAAGCGCTACGCCGAGGCAGCACTGGCATTTGAAAAAGCCTACAATGATTTGCGCAACGACGTGCTGCGCGAGCAGGCGCTGATCAAGGCCGCTGATGCCTACTTCATGAACAGTCAATACAAACTGGCCGCCACCGCCTATGAGCGAGTGATGCGCGAGTTTCCGGATAGCCGCACCCATTACCTGACGCTTTATCAAGCAGGCGAGAGCTATGCCCGCTCATCCGATGCCGCGAACGCCGTGCGAATCCTGCGCGGTCTCGCCGAAAACGAGGATGCTGGCGATGCCATGATCCGCGCCGGTTTGTTCCGGCTGGCCCGGTTTTTCGAAGAGCAGCGCGCGTGGGCACCCGCCATTGAGTCCTATGACGAATTTATTGCCCGTTTTCCGGGACATGAACAAACACCCGAGGCGTTGCTCGAGCGCGGCTTGTTGCGTTATCGCCTCGGAAATTACGCAGGTGCCCGCGAGGATTTTGCGCGTATCCTGGGTGATCATCCGGGCACAACCGCGGTCGAGCAGGCCTTTTTCATGCAGGCTTGGTGCGCCTATCAACTAGGTGATACCACCAACGCCCTGTCCACCGCTCGCCAGTTCATTGCCACTTATACCAATTCCGTCTGGTTGCCGAACGTGCGGTTCTGGTTGGCTGAGCATGCGTTCAACACGCGCCTTTACGATCAAGCAGAAACCGAATTTGCCTCTTTGGCCGGGGCTTTCCCGACGAACGTATTGGCCGACGACGCCCTCTATTGGGCCGGTCGTGCCGCCTTTGAGCAAAAAGCTTTTCGCCGCGCTCTCGATAATTATCTCAATCCGCTTATCCGGCAGTATCCCCAAAGCCCGCGGCTCACCGACACGCATTTCACGCAGGGAGATGCCCTCACCGAAATTGGCGATTTTGCCGGGGCAATCCTCGCTTTTCGCGAAATCATTATGAATCATCCCGACAGTGTGCTCGCTCCGCGCGCCCTGGGTCGTATCGGCGATTGTCAGTTCACCCTGGGCGCCGAACGTCCCGAGCGGTATGCCGAGGCGTTGGATAGTTTCCGCGCCGCGATGAATCATCCGCGTGCGGATGAAGAACTTGCCCTGCAGGCTGAATTCAAGCTCGCCCGTACCCTCGAGCGTCTCGCCCGCAATGATGAAGCTCTCGAGCAATACCTCAACGTGGTCTATGGTTGGCTGACTGCCCGGAGTGAAGGCAAGTTGGTGGATGAGCGCTGGTTTGTGCGCTCCGCCTTCAATGCCGCCGCGCTCCGGGAAGCAGCGGGAGCGAAAGATGAGGCCTTGGCCATTTATCGCCGGGTGGTCGAGTCCGGTATAACCGCCGCCGCTGATGCCAATATTCGCATTGACCGCCTGCTCGAACAGCGGCAAAACACTATCCAACGCGCGCCCTTACCCGCGCCTTAAATGCGCATGGAAACAGATATCATCAACATTAACATTATCACGCAAGGTGGTCCCGCCTTGTGGTTGGTCGCCGCCATTGGTCTCATCGCGCTGTTGGTTTTCCTCCAGCGCTTCTTTCACTTGCATCGCGCGCAAATCAAGACCACCGATTTTCTGCGCGGTATTTTCAACATTGCCAACAAAGGCAACATAGCCGAGGCGGTGAGTCAGTGCGAAGAAACCCCGGGGCCGGTGGCACAAATGGTGCGGGTGGCGGTGTTGGAGCGCGAATACGGACCCCAGCGGGTGCGTGAGGCGATGCGCGAGGTCGGACTCGCCGAAATTCCGCGACTGGAGCGTAACTTGAATCTGTTGCTTACGCTCGGTCAACTCGCGCCGCTGGCGGGCTTGCTAGGCACGGTGCTGGGCATGATGCAAGTACTCGCCATGGTGAATGCGCAAGCTCCCCAGGTTTATGTTGGCGATTTGAGCGGCGGATTACTGACCGCGCTGCTTACCACGGCTGCCGGTTTGGTGGTGGCGATTCCGGTTTACGCGGGTCACAATTTATTGCGCAGCCGGGTGGAGTCCATTCTTTTGGATATGGAACAAGCCTTTGGTGAAGTCATGATTCTTCTGGCGCCCCCCGCCAAAGCCGCTGGCTCCGAACGTTGATGCGCTCGCAATTGTTCCATTTGCGACCCGAATTTCCGGAGCGACCGAAGCGCAGTGCCGGGTTACTCGAGGTGGCGCCCTGGGTGGACGTCGTCATGCTGCTTATTCTGTTGCTGTTGTCATTCAGCATAGCTATCAGGAAGCCGGGGCTGGTTGTAAATTTGCCTGCAGTGCCGGCCGCTTCCGGTGCGCGCTATGATGCCTATGTGCTAACCGTCCCGCGGGAAGGCGTCTATTATTTTGATGACGCCCGCGTAAGTCCGGCTATCCTCGCCGACCGTCTTCGCGCGGTGGCCAACTCGAAGCCGGATCACGAATTAATCATCGAAGCGGATGGAGCGCTTTCGCACCGGGCCTTGAGCGAAATCTATAACCTGGCCGCCGCAGCCGGCTGGTCACGCATCGTGCTGGCCACACGCATTGATGCTGCCCCGGAGGCCGCGGGGAAAGCCCGGCCATGAAAATCCCGGGTTCCGCCCGGCGCCGTTCCTCCTGGCGCGAGCGTCGTCGTAGAGCGGCCATCAATGCTGGCTGCTGGGTGTTTGTTATCTGTTTGACGTGGTGGCTCTCCCGGCAAGATTACCATGCAGCTTTGCGCTCGCCCGTGCCCGCGCGGGCTACCGCGACCAGTTTGCCGGAGCTGGCATTCATGCCCGTTGGCGCCGGGGCGGGGGAGGGTGATGCGCGACGTATCTTGTCACCTGCGGTTTTTGCTCTGCCCGGAGCATCCGGTTTTAGCGCGCCGTTAGAGCGCGAGTCCGTGATATCCCCGCCGCCCGATCCGGCCAGCGATCCGGTTTCCTATGTCCGTAACGGAGCGTCATTTACGCCTACCACTTACGGTGAAACCAAGGTTTCCCTCGATGACCTCATTGACCAGCCGCGTGGACTTGGCCGACCGAAGGTCGAGCCACTTGGCGATGCGTTGAGCGCGGTCCCGAACAATCAATCACCTTCGCTTTCATTCATTTGGCTCGAGGATCATGGTGATACCCTACCGATGTTCGAGGCGCCCGTTTTGCCGGGTGCTACGAGTGAAGCGCCTTGGCAAGCCATCGCCAATGTCTGCTTCAACGATGAGGGGTTCGCCAGCCAGGTATTGCTTGAGCGACCATCGCCCGAACCTGCGGTGAACGATGCACTGGCCCGCGCTTTGCGGGGAATCTTCTATGATGCGCCCCCGGGCGAGTCCTGCCGCCGCCTGATCATCCGCTTTGAACCGGTCATAAATACCGCGGCATCTCCATGAGCATCGAATTATTCTTCATCTGGCCGGCCGGCGTTATCCTCGCCGTTCTGGTCGCCCTCTGGTTATTTTACGATACACGGGCATCGACCCGTGACAAACCGGCGATGGGCGGTAGAATATACCGTTGTGAACATTGCCGGTTGGTGTATGCGGAGCGCCGGAATTACCCGGTATTGGAGTGTCCGCGTTGTCACCATCCGAACCCTGCGATTCGTCGCTGATTAAATGACAAGCAAGCTGGACCGGATATGAAGGAAAAATTTTCAATCGAAGTGGCTACCTGCAAGTGGACGCCGAATAAACCCTCGGAGCAGGTCCTGCGTTTCATCGACCGCGCCGCGTTTTTGCCGGAAGCGGAAGCGGTGGCCCGCGAGGTGCTCGATGACGTGCAAAAGCGCGGTGACGCTGCCGTGGCTGATGCGGTGTTGAAATACAATCAGCAGAAGATTGCCCCCGCGCAATTCGCCGTCACCAAAGCCGAGCGCATGGAGGTGCTCGATCAAGTGGACTCCACCTACAAGCAGGCGGTGCAGGAAGCGATCGCGCGCGTCAGTAAATTCTCGCGCGCCGGTCTGCGCAAGGACTGGCAAATCCTCACCCCGAAAGGCGGCTCGATGGGCGAACAGTTTATGCCGCTCGATCGCGTGGGTTGTTATATTCCCGCCGGGGCGGCTCCGCTGGCCTCCACCGCGATCATGACGGTCAGTTTGGCCAAGGTGGCGGGCGTGCCGGAAATCGTCGCCTGCACGCCGGCCGATGCGGAAGGCAAGGTCAATCCCCACGTGCTCTATGCTCTCGAGACCGCTGGCGCTACGGAGATTTATCGCATCGGCGGCATTCAAGCCATCGCCGCCATGGCGCATGGAACAAAAATCATCGAGCGGGTGCAGAAAATCGTCGGCCCGGGCGGGCCTTACGTCACTGCGGCTAAGCGCATGGTATACGGATTGGTTGATCTTGATATGGTGGCGGGACCCAGCGAGGTCGCTATCCTCGCCGACGAAACCGCGCGGCCTCGTCACGTTGCTGCTGACTTGCTGGCTCAGGCCGAGCACGGCACCGGGCATGAGAAGGCTTTGTTGGTGACCAACTCGGCATCTTTGCTTGATTCGGTGCAAAGGGAGCTCAATGTTCAAGCTGCGGAACTCCCCCGCAGCGAGGCGTTGAACCGCGTTTTAAGCGAAGGAACGCTGCTGGTACTGGTCGACAATCTCGATATCGGCATGGAGCTTTGCAATCGCTTTGCCCCCGAGCATTTCGAAGTCATCGTGCGCGAGCCGCGCATGTGGTTGAAGAAGGTTCGGCGTGCCGGGGCGGTGTTCATCGGGCCATGGACGCCGGAGTGTGCAGGTGATTTCGTGGCCGGGCCGAGCCACGTCCTGCCGACCGGCGGCACGGCGGCCATGTTTTCGGGGCTCACCGTCGACACGTTCCGGCGGCGCACGAGTTACATTTCCTTTACCCGCGCTGATTTGCAGGATGTGTTACCGCACATCCAGTCTTTCGCGGATGTTGAAGAACTTCCCGCCCATGGCCGCTCCGCCAAGATCCGCTTCGAACCTGAATGAGCCAGAACGATCGTTTTATTGTCCGGCATGTGCGTGAGCTCGAGGGGTATGTTCCCGGTGAGCAGCCGCAGGTGGCGGGGCTTATCAAACTCAACACCAACGAGAATCCCTATCCGCCTTCGCCGCGCGTGATTGAAGCCTTGCGCGGGTTGGGGGAGGGAGCGATCCGGCTCTATCCCGACCCGGTATGCAAGAAGTTGCGCGCCCGCATCGCGGAGCGTTTCGGCATGACGACGGAGCAGGTATTCGTCGGCAATGGTTCCGATGAAGTGCTGGCCTTGTGCACGCGCGCGTTTGTCGAGGATCATGGGACGATAGGATCATTTAACCCATCCTACTCGTTGTATCCGGTGCTGGCGGGCATTCGTCCGGCACAGATGAAGCTGGTGGACTTGACCGATGATTTTACCTGGCGCATGCCGGATGATTTCGAGGCGACCATATTTTTCCTCACCAATCCCAACGCGCCCACCGGGATGTTGTTTCCGAAGGAGAAAGTGCGCGATTTTTGCCGGCGTTTTTCCGGGCTGGTGTTGATTGACGAGGCCTATGTTGATTTCGCGCCGGAGTCCTGCATTGAGCTGGCGGCGGAATTTCCCAATGTGCTGGTCAGTCGTTCCTTCTCGAAATCCTATTCGCTCGCCGGTGCGCGTGCGGGGTATGTGGTCGGGCATCCGGACCTGATCGCGGCGCTCTACAAAATTAAAGACTCCTATAATGTGAACGCGGTCACTCAGGCCATGGCTTTGGCTGCTTTCGACGACGAAGCGTACATGCGGGCCCATGTTGACCGGATCATCTCCACCCGGGAGCGCGTGGCCAGTGAGCTTGCACGGCGCGGCTATCATGTCTATCCCTCTGCCGCGAATTTCCTCTGGATGCGCCCGCCTGCCGGACGCGATGCGGCGGATGTATTCAAGCTGCTGCGCGAAAAAAATATCCTCATCCGCTATTTCCCCGGCCCCAAGACCGGTCACTGTCTGCGCATCACGGTAGGGACGGATGCGGAGATGGATCGTTTGCTTGAGGTACTATAGCCTGTTTAGCAAGATGGAACGTCGAAAATTTCCTCGATGAAAAATTGCGTTTTTGGCGGGATGACTTTGCGCGGATAATATTCCTGAATGATGCTGAAAACCTGCTCTGCCGTCTCCAGTTCGAGAAAATCGATAAGGTATTTCACGTCGTCGGCATCATGACTGTCAAACCGGGCCGACACGCATTTCATGGCCAGCATGTAGGGCGGTGCAGGGGCCCATACCCGGAGGTGGTCGAGATTAATTACTTCGACCACGGGAGGCGTCGACAGAAAGTATCCCTTCGCGGCATCATTCAGCCAGTCCTCGGGTACGCGATGCCGACTCGCCACGGCGATAGCCGCTTCCCTGATCTCGCGTGTCGGCTGGAAGATAGCATCCACATCCTTGGTGGACTCACGGGCATTAAACACCAGGCACATCACGGCACCGCCGCAGATCCCTACCTCGCCCATGACGCCGCGCCGGCCAAGCTCGTCATTCAATTCGCTGAATAGTTCGTTGATTTTTTTCCGGTCGAGCATTTTCAGGTCCTTTGGAGAAAATTTCCCAGCACAAAGATGTTGCGTGAGCGGAATTGCGCGGGGGATTCCATGAGAGCGCAAGCCTTCAGGTTTTCCACGCCGGAAACGAACCAGGGTAGCTCCAGAGTCTCGATGGAGCGCGTCCAGGATGGCGAGGACAGCTTCTGTTCCGCGCATAAAAACTCTACGGTCGATGCGAAAAGCGCCTTGATGTGTGGGTTGAGAGCTTCGATGGGGGGGTGGCTTATCAGCGGGGTATCCGGGTTGCGCCTGAACTGGTCGACAAAATTAAAAAAGTGAATCCGCCATGAGGCTTGTCCGCCCAAATGGATGCGGAGTGAAACTTCTTCAACGGAGTCGACGGTCATGGAAAGAAATCGCTCCACGACATAATCCAAGCCGTGGTCAGGTAAAGCATACGCTCCGGCAATCGCCTTCAAGCTTTCGTAGCGCCAGTTATGACCCTTCGATTCCAGTAATTGAACGCCGCGAAACGACAAACCTGCCTCTCTGGCCATTTTCCGCTGCGACCATCGCCTCGCTAACCTGCCTGCACGAATGGCATTCATGATGTATGCATAAATGACTAACTATAATTAGTCAAGTTCGCGTCGCATGGGGACATAGAAGAATTGGCATGGTGCCGGCGGGTTCAATGATACTCGAATCGCCGCTTCTGGCATCGACATCAAGAGAGCGTGTGACCGGGCGGGCGTTTTTGATTGGAAACGGGTTGCGGTCAAGCCCGTTTAAACGGTATTTATGTAGCCATATTTAACGACATGCCGCTTATTCACAAGATCAGGACGTCGACTGGTGAACAATCTTTTTTTGCAAATACCCGCGGAGGAGCAAACCCTGGTTCCGGGTGAACTGGTCATCAAGGCCGGTGCGGTGCCGGGCAAGCTTGTCCTGTTACTGGAGGGGCAGGTGGAGGTGCTCACCCTGATGCATGAACGGGTTTTGTTGGAGGCGCCGACGGTGCTGGGGGAAATCAGCCTGCTCAGCCAATCGCCCGCGACGGCGGATGTCCGGGCGCTGACGGCGTTGCGTGTCAGATATGTCACGCATGATGCTTGGCATGATTGGGGCGTGGCGCACCCGGAGGCGTTGACGACCGCCTATGCCGAATTGTCGCGTTTGGCGATTCAGCGGTTGGCGGGTCGGTTCCACGAGCGGTACGTGGCGCTAGTGGCACATGACGGACGCAAGGGCGAGCTGATCGAATTTGTCCGGACCCACCGCGAATTCTTCGCCTCCCGATCAATCATCGCCACCGATAACACCGGCAAGCTCATCGAGCAGGTGCTTGCCTCACGGCGGCACCCCCAGCAGGGCGTCAGGAGTTGCCTGGGCATTTTACGGTTGGCCACAAGCTATGGCGATCAACGCCTGGAAGCCGCGGCC
>JBMTVS010000073.1:0-10207 GCA_049451655.1 Kiritimatiellia bacterium
CACGGCCGCGTCTGATCGTCACCGTTGATTGCGGAACTTCATACGCGGACGCGGTTCGTGCCGCCAAAAAGGCTGGCGTGGATGTGATTGTCACGGATCACCACGAGCCAGGACCCGAAATCGCACCCGCCATCGCGGTAATTAATCCCCGGCGCGGTAGCGATGAGGCATCGCATGTTCTCGCCGGTGTGGGGGTGGCCTTCAAACTGGCCCACGCACTTTTGAAGCGAGCCCGGTCGCTATCCAAGTCACCGTCATGGGCACAGTTTGATCCGCGCCAGCTTCTTGATTTGGTTGCGTTGGGCACGGTCGCTGACATGGTGCCCCTAATCCACGAGAACCGTATTTTGGTCGCGCATGGCCTTAAACATCTGGACCGCACCACGCGCGCAGGTTTGAGGGCCCTGATCGATGTCGCCGGCATCGATAATGAAGTGGGCACTTACGAAGTTGGTTTTCAGCTTGGGCCAAGACTGAACGCGGCCGGGCGACTCGATTCGGCTCTACTCGCGCTGGAGCTACTGATGACGGACGATGTGTCGTTGGCCAGCCGGCATGCCCGCGCCTTGGATCTCGCCAACCGTGAGAGGCGTTCGGTGGAGAAAGCAGTAGTCTCCGATTTGCTTGGGCGGATTGAAGCTCGTCTTCAGGAAAAGCAGTGGCATGCCATCGTTGAACATGATCCGTCATGGCATCCCGGGGTGGTAGGGCTGGCCGCGACCCGGGCTGTACAACGTTATCATCGACCCGCAATCGTCATCGGCGCTGATGATCGCGACCGCGCGAAGGGCTCGGGTCGCAGCGTGAGCGGGTTTCATATCGCGGATGCACTTGAAGCTTGCACCGGTCATCTGGTCAAGCACGGCGGTCACGCCATGGCCGCGGGTCTGGAGATCGAATGGGACCGGGTGGATGCTTTTCGCGAGCAATTCAATGAACTGGCTCGCGCGCACATGAAGGATACGCCTTTCGTGCCTCACATCGAAGTGGATGGATGGGTGGATCCGGGAAAAGTGAACGATCGTTCACTTATGCTTTTGCAGCAATGCGGACCCTTCGGCATGGGCAACCCTGAGCCGACATGGGCCAGTCGTGAATTGGAATGGGCCAATGCGCCGCGCGAGGTGGGTGAAGGACATCTGAAGGCGCAGCTTAAGCGCGGACCTTATGCGTTAGAGGCCATTGGTTTCGGGCTCTTCAAGCCGGACTTGCCAAAAGCACCGCTGGAAGCATTGTTTCACCTCCGGATTGACCGGTTCCGGGGCCGGGAGACGATCAAAATGCACCTCAAGGAGCTCCGGACGTCATTGCCTTCGAAAAATGCCCGGTAATAAGCTTGAAAACTCCCGCCATCGCGCTATTTTCGCGTCTTGTAGTGTTTACTAAAGAAGCTTTTAACTGAACCCATAACAAAGGAAAACATCATGCCACTTGTACCCATGCGAATCCTGCTCGACCATGCCGCTGAACACGACTACGGATTGGCCGCGTTCAACGTCAACAACATGGAGCAAATCCAGGCCATCATGGAAGCGGCCAAGGAGACCAATTCCCCGGTGATTATCCAGGCCTCGCGCGGAGCCCGCTCCTACTCGCAGGACAACTACCTGCGCCACCTCATGCTCGCGGCGGCGGAACTTTACCCGAACATCCCGGTTGCCATGCACCTCGACCACGGCAACAGCGTGGCCACCTGCCAGAGCGCCATCGACAACGGATTCACCTCGGTGATGATGGACGGTTCGCTGCAGGAAGACGGCAAGACACCAGGCGATTTCGATTACAATGTTGGTGTCACCAAGGCGGTGGTCGATATGGCTCACAAACAGGGCGTCTCCGTGGAAGGCGAACTCGGCGTGCTGGGTTCGCTCGAAACCGGCATGGGCGAGAAGGAAGATGGTCACGGCTTTGAAGGCAAGCTCGACCACTCACAGCTCGTGACCGATCCCGATGAGGCGGTTCGTTTCGTTGAGGCCACCAAAGTCGATGCGCTCGCTGTCGCTATCGGCACCAGCCACGGCGCCTACAAGTTCACCCGCAAGCCGGACGGCGCGGTGCTCTCGATGGACACCATCAAGAACATTCACGCCAAGCTCCCGAACACCCACATCGTGATGCATGGTTCCTCCTCGGTGGAGCAGTACCTGCAGGACATCATCAACCAATACGGCGGCGAGTTGAAGCCGACTTGGGGCGTTCCGGTCGAGGAAATCCAGCTCGGCATCAAGCACGGCGTACGCAAGATCAACGTCGACACCGACAACCGTCTCGCCATCACCGGCGCGATCCGCAAGGTTTTCGCCGAGAAGCCCGAGAAGTTCGACCCGCGCGACTACATGAAGCCCGCCCGCGAGGCCATGAAGAAGGTTTGCGTGGACCGCATGGTGGCCTTCGGTCAAGCCGGTAATGCCGACAAGATCAAGCCCATCACGCTTGCGGAGATGGCTGCCAGCTACTAAGCCGGTACCGTTACGAGTCAGCGTTTGAGCTGCAAAATATATTTCGGCATCCACAAGCACATGCATCAACCGTATTACGATACGGTTGATGAGCGTGCCTGGGATGGGGAAAAGGACGGTATCTTCGGCACCCGCAAGGGTGCCTATTCCGAATTCCTGGTCGATGCCATCGAGCGCTACATCGATGGCGATTTGCCGTCAGCCGGCATCAGCACCAGCTGGAGCGGTTCGCTTATCGAGCAGCTCAACCGCTGCGAGCGCGAGGGGCTGTGCGGAGGCCAGTTCACCAACTGGAAACAGCGGATTCGTGAGGCTGGTAGCAAGAAGACTGCGGGTGGACATCCCCGTATCAATTTCAGCGCCTTTGGCTTCTTTCATCCGCTCATGCCCTTGATTCCGGGGCGCGATATCGTTCGTCAGATTCAATCGCACCGCGAACTCATCGAGCGGGAGTTTGGTCAACCCGCCAGCCAGGTGCTGTTTCCGCCGGAAACCGCGTTTCATGTCCGTATGATACCCGCGCTCAAGGAGGCGGGCATCGAAGCGGTAATGTATGACAGCCTGCATCGCGCCCGCGCCTGCCGGAACTATCCGTATGCAGGCGCCAGCGAGGGCATGTTGCCGCCGAATCCAGCCGAGCAGGAAAATTCGCCCATGCACGACTGGTATCAGTTGCGCAACGTCTGGGCCGGATCGAAAATCAGCCCCGGGCTGCTGAAGCCCGAGTATGTTCATTACGAAGACCCGGACGGCAACCTGCACAAAATCATCGCCATCCCGGCCGAGCGCTACCTCGGCAATGAGGACGGCCGCGGCGGCTTCGGGGCCTTGCAGTATCCGGATTGCTTCGGTCAGTTGTATGGTGAGCTGGAAAAATCGGGCCAGCTGGATCCACGGCATCCGCCCTTTTTCATGCTCCACTCCGATGGCGATAATTATGGTGGAGGAACGGATAGTTACTATCGGCACAACACGGAAAATCTGGTGCGCTGGCTGCGCGAAGACAAACGTTTTGAACTGATCACGGTCCAGGATTACCTCGACCGGTTCCCGCCGGACGACCATGTGTCCGTGCACATCGAGCCGGGCTCCTGGGCGGGCGCGGACAATGGGGACCCGCAGTTCGCGAAATGGTTCAGCCGTTATCGCGAAAATTATTCGCCGGATTTGAATTCATGGGCGGTGCTCACCGCGCTTCAGAATGCTGTGCACAGCCTGGAGGATGCGGGTGTGGAGGGTGAAGCCATGCAAAAAACTACCCGCCTGATGCTGCTCGCCGAGACAAGTTGCTATTGGTACTGGACCGGTCAGGACGTCTGGGACAATCAAGTTACGCGGGCGGCCAATGCCGGATACGACATGATTCAGGCCGAACTTGGCCACTTGCTGCACACCGGAAAAGACATCACCGGCCCGACCATTTTCCCTCCTTGGGTGCTGCCGGAGAATCCCGGCGGTCAGACCTGGGGGCAGGGCGGGTTGGTTGATGCCGCGAAACAGGGCGTGCTGCATACGTTTGTTGCGGATATCTCGGGCCTGAAAACCGTGGATTTGATCCTGCGTATCGACGGTCATGAAACGCGCGTTCCGATGACCAGTGCGGGTCCCTATCCAAGTCATAATGGAGCCAGATCCACTGCGGGCTTTTACCGCGTGGACTTGCCGGTCGGCGCTGGTCACGTTCGCTACTTTATCGAGGCGGTAGACGAAAAGAATAATGTCAGCCGCAGCTCGCTGGAGCGGGTCTATCTCGGTTAACGAACATTAACATCAATCGATAATGTTTGGTTTTTGCCGCCGTTTGAACCATATTGTTCCGGCCTACGGTGGCTTGAGGCCGTGGCTATTGAATAATGCAAATCTCCGGTTGGTCTTCCGTGTCAAGCCACAGCAAGCCGGGATCATATAGACAAAATCATGCTAACAATTCTTTTTTCCATCATCATGGTGACCTTGCTTTTCGGGTTCACCATTTTCATTCATGAACTTGGTCACTTTCTGGTGGCCCGCTGGTTCGGTTTTCAGATCGACGCCTTTGCCATCGGCATGGGGCCCGCCATCTGGAAGCGTAAAATCAACGGTGTCGAATATAAGCTTTGTGCCTTCCCGATTGGTGGTTACGTCGCGCTTCCCCAGATGGGTCCCAGCGAGGAGACGGGCAAAACCGCTGAGGAAGATGACCGGAATCTTCCTCCGGCCAAACCCCTTCCAAAAATCGCGGTTGCGCTGGCAGGCGTCACCTTCAACATGATTTTCGCCATCGCGCTGGCCTACATCATTTTCTGGCAGAGTAAATCGATTGCGCCGGAATATGAAACCAGCGCGGTTGGTTACGTCGAGGAGGGCAGCGCCGCGCAGGCGGCGGGTATTCAAGCAGGTGATGTTATTCTTTCCGTAAATGATGAGGCGGTGAAGACCTGGGAACAGTTCGTGGTGGTCGCCGCGCTCAACGAGGAAGTCACGATGGGCATGCGTCGTGGCAGCGATGAAATCTATCAAGTCACGCTGCCCACGGAACGTATCACCGGCGGGCGCTGGATTCCTGGAATTTATCCCATGAATTATTGTGTCGTGCTGGACACTTTCCCCGATTCGCCGGCCCGGGCGGCAGGCCTTGAGGTTGGTGATCGCATCACCGCAATTGATGGTATAGAGCTATTCAGCCGGGAACAGATGATCGACATCATCAATGCCTCCGAGGGTCGAGCGCTCTCGATGTCGGTTTTGCGTGGTGAGGAAACGATTGAATTATCCATTTCGCCCGAGTTCAACGCGGAGCACCAGCGGGCCATGATCGGCATTGCTTTTCGAACGGATGAGGTCAAGAAACCGTGGGATCAAATCAAGTCACACGCGACACTGATATTCCGGATTTTAAAGGCATTGGTGACACCTGCCGAGTCCAAGGCCGCGGCCGAGGCCATCGGCGGACCGGTTGCGATCATTGACATCTTCCTCAAGTTTGCCGCCATGGGATTCATCCAAGCCTTATGGTTCACTTGTCTACTCAACGTGAACCTAGCGGTGATGAATCTGTTGCCGCTACCCGTGCTGGATGGCGGGCATATCCTGTTCTCGATCTGGGAGCTAATCACTCGCCGTCCGATTCCCCATAAAATTGTGGTATTCCTCTGGAAAGCATCAGCCATGTTGTTGCTGGCACTTTTCGTCCTGCTAACCTTCCGCGATGTTCGTCGCATCTTCGCGGACGGCAGTGAGCCCGCGGCAGATCCGGTTCAAGAGGAAAAAGTCGTTGAGGATACTCCGGCTGAAGCCGTTGAGCCGTGAGTTTGGCGTTCCGGCGGGTGCATTTTCCTGTTCACGCTCCGCGGACACGACGGAGCTTGTCCCTCCAGATAACGTGAATTCGTTTTGGAGTGCTCCGCTCCTTCGGATCCTGGAGCACGAGGGGAAAATGAACCGGCGCGAAGCTCAACGCCCGGCTCGCATCACGCCTGATCGCGCAACCCGGCTAAGCCAGCGGTAACTCCCCAAAGTACGCTGGCTGGTGAAATGATACTTCGTTCTTTACCGGTGACCAGGCGCCCCAGTGCGGGTGTGAGGTTTCGTCGCCGCACTTGTAAAAGTTGCCTCGCCAGATTTGACCGGATAGGGGATGCAGCGGGCCTACATAATGCTCCAGCAAAGCGACGGGAATCGCAGCCTCCAGCGTCCATGACACTTGCTCTTTTATTTCCGGTTCTATTAGACCACCGCCCAATGAACTTTTTACCCGCACCTCCTTTGCCAGCTCCCACGGAATTTTCACGAATGCCTTGAACCCGCCCGGTACACGTTCCGGGTCCGTTATATAGGACACCAGGAATTGTTCGTTCGCGCTGAATTCGAAATTGAAATAACCGCGATCCGGGAGCGGCTGGATAAAAAACTCCACGCAGCTATCGCACCAGATTCGATGGTGATAGCCCTTGCTTACGGCACGAACAAAACGATCTTCAACCGCGAATCGCGCATGAATCACCGACCGGTCATGACAAACCTGCACGATGGTTCGCGGACGATGATCCGAACCCTTGGCAAAATAATGTTCGACCATCGCGATGTCGGCATCCGCCGGGTCCATGCCCTTGCATATACGGTAGGTTTGCATGTAATCACTCCGGAAGCGGCATGGATCCGGGGCGATGGACAATGTGGTCATCTCCGCCGCTGGCGTGAAGATAGATGATGTCGTAGGTGGCGGTGGGCGGATCGTAGTGCCGCATCATGCTTTGGAGTACTTTACGGGAAAGCTCGGGTTTGCGGGTGGCGGCATGGGTCACACCTGCTTGCTGGAGGGAGCGCAGGAAAGATGGGACGTCCGGAAAGGTGCGTGAGCGGGGGGCGTGATGGATGTCGAGGCCGGGGAAACGGGTGCGCCAGTAGTTTACGGAGGGCAGCGTGGAGGCATGCCGGGCATCGGGTAGGCCATGCTCACGGTACGCGAGGCGAAAGGCTTCGTTGAGTTCGCGAAAGGTCTGGTCGCCGAAGGTGGAGAGCGCGAGGTGGCCGCCGGGGGATAGCAAGCGGAGGCAGGCTTTTACGGATGAATCCGGCTCGGCGAACCATTGCAGGGTGGCGTTGGAGATGACGAGATCGAATCCGGGTGAGGCATGTTGAATGAAGTCCTCGGCATCCGCAATCAAGGTCTCAACCCCGGGACATCGTTCCGCAGTCATGGCAGCCATGCGCGCGGAAATGTCCACCGCCGTAATGCGGGTTCGCGGAAAGGTGTCGACTAACTTTCGGGTAAGCCGACCGGTGCCGCAACCGAGTTCGAGGATCCGTGTTAGGGAAGCGGCATGGATACGATCGAGCGCGCGCTGCAAAAGATCATGACCCATGGAGGGCTGAACGGGCGTGGCTGCATCATACGAATCGGCCCGCCGGTCAAAACGCTTGGCGAGAAGCTCTTTATCCACCCAGGACATTGCGTGATATCAGATATACCTGCGGTCTTACCGCCATTGCCCGGCAAGTAATCGCCGCCAATTAACGGTGGCAAGCCGAATCAAAGGGCTGCCGCGGCCGGAGTGTTCTCGCTGGATTCACCGACCACCGCCTTACCGCTCTCGACCATGATGAGGTCACCCATAATGTTGAGGGCTTCGCTGAGGATGAGGTCGTCCTTTTTACCGGTATCAGGATTTATCTCCTCGATCTGTTTGCGCAGCTCTTTCTCGCTCGCCGCCAGTTCGCGCCGTTTTTCGAGCTCGAGGGTAATCGTCTCGGATTCCTGACGTTCACGTGAGCGCTGAAGCAAATCGCTGAAGGAGGTGAAGCGTGGATCTGTAGAGCGGCGGGCCAACGACTTTTGCTCCAGCTCGGGAATGATACCGTCAGTTTCCTTCCAGATTCGGTAGCTCATCTGGTCGACGGTGCTGTAGGGCAGGGCGTTCTCCAGTAAGTCTTCCCCGACCTCAAGCGTCTCCGTGAAGGAGGGGATCACAATGTCCGGGGTCACGCCACGAATCTGGGTGGATCCGCCGGCTATGCGATAAAAGCTGGCGGTGGTGACCTTCACCGATCCAAGTTGCGGATTGGCACTGCTTAAATTCGTGAGGGTTTGCACGGTGCCCTTACCGTGGGTCTTGGAGTCGCCTACAATGATGGCGCGTCCGTAATCCTGCAAAGCACCGGCCACGATCTCGGAGGCGGAGGCGCTGAGACGATTGACCAGCACGACGAGTGGTCCGTCATACGTGATGGAGGGATCGCGATCGGTAAGCGCGCGTACCCGGCGACGGTCGCGCACCTGAACCACCGGGCCGGTTTCGATGAAAAGTCCGGTCAGACTGATGGATTCGGGCAGGGAACCACCACCATTGTTCCGTAGATCGAGAATGATGCCCTCGGCACCGTCAGCGACCAGCTCATTTAGCAAGCGCTCGACGTCGCGCGTGCAACTGGTTGACTCGCTATTTCCGCCGCCTTTGAAGTCAGAATAAAAATCGGGCAGGGTAATAACGCCCACTTTTTTCTCCGCACCGTCATCACCGGTAATGGTGCGCAACTCACCCTTCGCGGCCTGCTCCTCAAGTTTGACCTCGTCACGAATAATGTCGATGAGGGAAATGCTGTTTTGGTCGCTGGCGGGAATGACGGTGAGGACGACCTTGGTGCCCTTGTCGCCGCGAATGAGACGCACCGTCTTGTACAGCGGCCAGTGCAGGACATCGACAGATTCCTCGTCGCCCTGGGCCACCGCGATGATCTTGTCGCCGGGTTGGAGTCGCCCATCCTGCTCGGCCGGGCCACCCGCGATAAGACGTTCAATTTTAGCTGCGCCGTCTTCATTGCTCAGAATGGCGCCAATACCTTGAAGCGACAGCTTCATGTTGATTTCAAAGTCTTCCATGTTGTTGGGCGACATGAAATCGGTATGCGGGTCAAAAGCGCGGGCAAAGGCGGTGAGGTAACTTTCGGTTACCCAGGTCTCGTCATTATCCTCGATCACGGTGCGGTAGCGCTTGAGCGACTTGCGAACAAACTCTTCCGGCGTAAGCGTTAAATTTACCGTATCGGAATGTGAGCGCTTATCCTCGTCGACATCGTCCAGTGCCTCCTCAACACTGCCGTTTTCCTGGGCGACCAGACGTGAAAGATAGAGGTGCTTTATGCGGCGCCGCCATAAATCATCCGAGGCGGCCAGGTCGGCCGGCCAGTTTGCCTCCTTGCGTTTCCATGCGTAATTCTCGTCGACGGTGAAGTCGAACGGCTGCTCGAGCAGCGATTCCGCGTAGGCAACACGATCGGTGACCCGGCTTTTGAAGACCTCGTAAATTTCCAGGGCGAAATCGAGCTTGCCGTGCTTGACCTCGTCGTCGAGTTCATACTGGCGCGTCCGAAAGCCTTCGACATCGCTGGCCAGGAAGAAGATTTTCTCGAAATCGAGTGCCTCGAGATAGTTGTCCAGGCCCCGTTCTCCGATCGTGTCATCCCATGGAACCTTATTTAGATGTAGAATCGGGAGGTTGTTGGCCATCAAGCGGGCCATGCGAGAGCTTTTTTCGAGTATGGAATCGGAATCTGCGTCAGCGTCGCTGAAAACCCAGGCCAGGGAGCCCAGCAGCAGCACCAGTGAAAAAATAAGCTTTTGTTGTTGTTTCATAGCATTTATCGAGCGCTTGAGGATGGATTGGGGTTGGTTCATGAATTTTCCCTGATCTCAAGCGTACCTGAGGATAGACACCGTCAACAGCAATTTGTTCAGCCCGTTGTTTTGCCGGCAACGGGCCAATTGATGTGTTGGAGCAGGGCGTCCACGTATTCGGCGCGGCGGTTCTGGTAGCGCAGGTAGTACGCATGTTCCCAGACATCGATACCGACCACGGGGGTGCGACCTGACATGATGGGCGAATCCTGGTTGGCGGTTTTCTCGACTAGCAGCTTGTCGCCGTCGAGGGAAAGCCAGGCCCAGCCACTGCCGAACACGGTCAGGGCGGCCTTACGGAGCTCAGCGAGACAGGCATCGAGCGAGCCGAAGGAGGTGTCGATCATGGCGGCGAGATCGCCATCCGGAGCGAGGCCGCTTTCCGGGGTTAGTATTTGCCAGAAAAGGCTGTGATTCGCATGGCCGCCGCCGTTGTTGCGGACCGCGGTGCGGATGGATTCGGGGGGCTGGTCGAGGTCGGCGATGAGTTCGTTCAGGGGTAGCGACTGAAGCTCCGGATGACCCTCCAGCGCGGCATTGAGTTTGTTCACGTAGCCCTGATGATGCCGGGTGTGATGAATGTTCATCGTTTCGG
>JBMTVS010000074.1:0-10143 GCA_049451655.1 Kiritimatiellia bacterium
CATCGGCCTGAAATAATCCACCCACCCACCCAATCCAAAATCCGCAATCTAAAATCCAAAATCCCATGTCCCTCCTCCTCCACACCGGCCTAGTCGCCGACCCGGTATGCAAGCAGCATCTGGTCGGCGAGGATCATCCGGAGTGCCCGGAGCGCTACGATGCGATTTATCTGGCACTGTGCAGGTCGGGCTTGATTGATCACCTGCAAAAAATCCCCTGCCGCTCCGCCCTCGACGAGGAAATCCTGCTCACCCATACGCCCGCTTATCTCGAACTCGTGAAGCGCGAAATAGCGGAGGGACGCGACTGGTTGAGCACGGGCGATACGCCGGTTTCGCGCGGCAGTCTCGATGCGGCGCTCTATGCGGTGGGCGGGGTCTTGAATGCGGTAGAGGCGGTGGTGACCGGCAAGGTGAAGAATGCTTTTTGCCTGGTGCGCCCGCCGGGACATCACGCCACCTCCGGGCGCGGCATGGGGTTCTGTCTCTTCAATAACATCGCGCTGGCCGCCCGCTACGCACAAGCCAAGCAGGGCATAGAGCGCATATTGATCGTGGACTGGGATGTCCACCATGGCAACGGAACGCAGGATATTTTTTATCGCGATGGATCCGTATTCTACTACAGCCTGCATCAGTCGCCGTTGTATCCGGGCACGGGCGCAGTCGAGGAAATTGGCGAGGGTGAGGGGCATGGCGCAACGTTGAATGTTCCGTTGGCGGCTGGCGCCGACGGGCGGGCCTTCATGCGTTCGCTGGAGTCGGATCTCGCGCCGGCGATGGCGTATTTCCGGCCAGAACTCGTGCTCATTTCGGCTGGTTTTGATGCGCGCGAGGGTGATCCGTTGGGCGGGTTTATTTTGCAGGACGAGGACTTCGCGGCGATGACGGCGTTCGTGCTCAAGCTGGCTGCGCGTTACGCTAATGGTCGCGTGGTCTCTATGCTTGAGGGTGGCTATAACCTCGGCGGATTGGCCTCCGCCGCCGTGGCACACATTCAAGCCATGAGCGATGTGTGATCATCCATCGCTTGCAATCCGCCGTCTTTTTGCAACATTGTTCACGTGCCGTGTGAGGGCACGCTTAAAAACAACGTGAGGGGAGAGCATGATTGATCCGCTTCTGGCCGAATGGCTGAACATACTCGGGCGATGGATTCACGTCATTGCCGGCATCATGTGGGTGGGCAACTCCATGTTGTTCAACTGGCTTGACCGTAGCTTGATTCCGCCGGAGGAGGATGGCTCGCGCCAGATAGGCAAAACCTGGCTGCTGCATGGCGGCGGATTTTATTTCGTCGAGAAGTACAGCGACGACAAGGCGCCTCCGGTGCTGCACTGGTTCAAGTGGCAATCCTACACGACCTGGATCACCGGCTTCATCCTGCTGGTGGCGGTCTACTATAGCGACGGCGGAAATTATCTGCTGCCGCCGAATTCCAGCTGGTCGCCTTCCGCTGCGCTTTACTTGGGACTCTTCATGGTCTTTGGTGGTTTCTTTGTCTACGACCTCTTCTGGCGCACGCCCTTCACGAAAAAATTCGGCATCACCGCCGGGTTAATGTCGCTCGCGGTGCTGTTCTGGGTGGTCTACGAAATTCATCAGGTCTTCAATGGACGGGCCGCCTACCTGCATGTGGGTGCGATGCTCGGAACCTTCATGGCGGGCAATGTCTTCTTTCACATCATTCCGGCACAGAAGGCGCTGATGAAGCAGATCGCGGAGGGCGGGGGCTACAATAAAGACCTGTCGGTGCGGGCCAAGACGCGCTCCATTCACAACAACTATTTCACCTTCCCGATGATCTTCACCATGATCAGCAATCACTTTGGCGGGTTGTTCGGGCATTCTTTGAACTGGCTGGTGCTGATCATCATCATGCTGGCGGGGGCGCTGGTGCGGCATTTCTTGAATATCCGCTGGACCTTCAAGCCCTGGTTGGCTGGCATTGGCGGTACGCTCGGCGTGGCGGCGCTTGGTCTGGTCGCGATTTTGTATCCGGCGAAACAGGCGGGGGCTGCATTGTCGGTGGATGGCGATGATCTCGGCGAGTTGGTCAGTTTTGGCGAGGCGCGCGCGGTGATCAACCAATATTGTATTTCCTGTCATTCCGCCTGGCCGACTTTTCCGGGCATGGGTGCCATAACCAAGGGTATTCATTATGACTATCCGGAGGATATCGTTCGCCACGCCGAAAAAATCTACGAACAAGCCGTGGCGGCCAAGATCATGCCCATGGGCCCGGGCATGAACGAGATCACCGATGAAGAGCGAGAGCTTTTAGGTCGCTGGATCCGGCAAGGCGCACGCCTGGATTAATCCAGGCGGGAAAAGTGTGGGCCGGGGACATTGGGCCGGGGACATGGAGTTAATCCCGGGACCAAGGGTGATTCATTTGGTTTGCTGTGCATCCAGTTCCACTATCGCTCGGGGACATAGCAGCCGTCCCGGCGTCCATTAAGTCCGCTCTGCCCGCTTCGTCCATGCGAAGCCAAATAAGCCATTAGCCCTTTATTTTAAAGGATAATAGCATCTATGTCCCCTCACAATGAGCGATTCAGGTAAAACATTTCTACAGCTTCCGCTTAACGAAAACCAAACCCAGGTGTAACGTTCTACATCGACGGCGGAAAAAGTGGTTTTTCCAGTCTGAAAATGAAGGTGAAGTCATGAAGCAGTACGATTGGATGATGAAATTGTCGGTGGTGGCGCTGGGCGCTTTGACTATGCTGGCTAACCGGGCTGATGCGAACGGGAATGTGTATGTCTCCCGCTTCTGGCACAACCACCAACCCATCTACTGGCCGGAATGGAACGGCAACGGTGGCGAAAATAGCCGCGTGCAATATGCCTGGGACTCAATCGTCCTGAAACCTGGCCAGAATTACGGCGGCATCAGCCCTGCTCAACACCCCGAAAACAACCTTACCGATATCTTTGGCCTCGACGACCGCCGCAATTCCTACCAGAGCGGACCGCGCAACTCGCTGACCGGATTCGATTCCCGTGGCGGTTTCGCCATCAGCTATTCCGGCTCCCTCATCGATAACGTCCGCCAGCTCGGCGGCGTCGGCCAGCTCGGCTATGGCGGCGGCTGGAACAACGGCTACCGCGAGGCCCGCGGCTGGAATACCCCGTCCGGCTCAACCCGCATGGACCTCGTCGGCTTTACCTACCACCATTCGCTCGCGCCCCTTCTGCCAAAATCCGTTTTCCGCAAGGGACTGCAAACCTTCAAGCAAGCCTGGTGGAAAGCCTGGGGCGGCAACAGCGACCTCAGCGACCACTCTAAAGGTTTCTTCCCAACCGAAATGGGCTATTCCCGCCACCTGCTGGACGTGCTGGTCGACGAAGGTTACGAGTGGGTCATCGTGGCCTCGCACCACATCAGCCGCACCAGCCCCAGCTATTTTAACCAGTTCGACATCGAGAACGGCAGCTATGGCATCTACTCCAGCCCCCCTAACAAAGCAGACCAGCTCGGCCCGGAATTCGCCAACGGCTGGTGGTACAGCGAGCCGAACCCCGGCAACGCCGCCTGGAACGTCTCACCCTATGCTTACCAACTCCACCGCGTGAAGTATGTCGACCCCGAAACCGGCGCCGAGAAGAAGATGATCGCCGTTCCCTCCGATGACGTGCTCTCCTACCGCTACGGTTACGCAAACGAAGGCATCGGCAAAATTACCGACAATATCTCCCCCCACGCCAACGACCCGAACCGCCCGGTCATCGTGATGCCCTCCACCGACGGCGATAACGCCTGGGGCGGTGGCAGCAGCTCCTGGTTCGAGGCCACCCCGCAACTCTTCAATGAGTCCGCCAACGCCGGCTATGTCCCCACCACGCCACAGGATTTTGTGAACGCCCACGGCGCCGCCGCCCAGGATGTCCACATTGAGGACGGTGCCTGGATTTTCCCGGAGAGCTGCTACGGCTCGCCGAACTTCCTGAAGTGGATCGAGCCGCCCGTGGCCACCGTGGCCAACCGCTACACCACCGCCTACCCCGGCACCCAGGTCGACATGGAAACCCCCGGCTTCGCCCTCAAGTTTTTCAGCTACGCCCCGCTGATGGCCGGCGCCAACTGGCTCGAAACCGCCGAGCAGGTCCTGCGCGACGAAAACGGCGGCAATGACATGGTCAACGAGTGGAAGGTCGCTCATCCCTACAACTGGGACGGCTCCTGGACCTCGCCCAACGACGTCGAACTCGCCTGGCACATCTACCTGAACGGCCTCGACTCCGGCTTTAACTACTACGGCGGCCTCGGCAACGACGACGAAGTCAAACCCGCTCTCGCCACCAAAAACGCCATCGAACGCCTGCAAGGGTTCATGACGCAGGCCCGCAAGGACAACGACCGCACCCCGCCCACCGTCCTCAAGCCCCAGCGCTTCCCCTACAATCCCGGCGGCCACACCTTCGGTTGGTTCAACTACCAGCCCGGCGGCGACACCGCCTACCTGAAAAAGAACCCCTCCTGGTTCTATATCTGGACCCACGCCTACGACCTCAGCGGCATCACCAACATCAAGGTCAAGGTCCGCTTCGACAACGATGGCGTGAATCCGGTCGCCAATAACGACAACGAAACCTACGCCGGCGGCTCCAGCGTCGGCTCCTGGTTCACGCTCGACATGCAAAAGCGCGTCCTCCCCAAAACCCGCACCGCGCTCAACGCCGCCGCCGCGAACGGCCAGATCGACTACTTCGTCTTCGATCCCGCCTTCTGGGCTGAACCCGTCATCGCCGACTACTACTTCACCAAGATCGACGAAAGCAACCTACCCGGCTTCCGCGGCAAACTACTCGACTATTACGTCGAAGCCACCGACGCCAAGGGCAACGTTCACAAATCCGAAATCCAACATGTGTTCGTCGAGGACGACGGCGAAGGCGGCCCCCCGCCAGCCGAAGTTAGCTTCTCCGTCGACGCGCGCGATTGCGCCCCGCTGACCGTGACCTACACCGCCAATCAGGGGCCACTCAGCAACAGCACGCCGGTCGTGATGTGGAGCCGCTTCGCCACCACCGGCGGTTTCACCTCGAACACCATGGCCCACACCGGCGGCGGCGTATCCACCTATACCTTCGCCACCGTGCCCGACACCGGCGCGGTCCTCGAAGTCAACTTCCAGAACGCCGACGGAACCCGCACCGACAACCGCGGCGGCCGCAACTACACCGTGTCCATCCCCGATTGCGACGCGCCTCCCGGCCCGGTCTGGACGGTTCCCTTCACCCCGATCGCCGGTCAGCCGGTGACCGTCAACTACGATCCCACCGGCCGCGTGCTCGATTCCGCCACCACCGTGAATATTCACTACGGTTATAACGGCGGCAACTGGACGCTGGTTCCCGGTGAGTCCATGACCCAAAGTGGCGACATCTGGACTTACACCTACACCGTTCCCGCTGACGCCGCCACCATCGCGATGGTTTTCAACAACGACAACAACACCTGGGACAACAACGGTGGCGCCAACTGGAATTTCGACGTCGACACCCAGCCGGTCACCAACGCCCCGGCCGCGCCCACCGGACTCGCCGGTCAAGCCATCGACAGCAGCTCCGCCTCGTTGAGCTGGAGCGGTTCCGAGATCGCCTCGGCCTACCTGTTGTATCGCGATGATGTCCTCATCGCCACCCCGCAGGACACGAGCTACATCGATAACCAACTGCAGCCCGAGACCACCTATAGCTACTACGTCGTGGCCACCAATGCCATCGGTCCATCTCCCGCCTCCGCGACTATCGAGCTCACCACGCCCTTCACCGCGCTCGACACCGGCATCATCCAGATTCTCAGTCCTGCCAACGGCGCCTCCATATCCAATGGTGTCTTCTCCTTCGCCGGCCGGGCCGCCTTCGGATTCGATGACATCATCTGGACCAATCACCTCACCGGCGAAACCGGCACCATCGCCCGCCCCGGCGGCGCCGCCGCCTACGGCTGGGATTGGAGCGCGCAAATTCCGCTCGGCGCCGGCACCAATCTCGTTGAATTCATCGGCGAGACCATAGTCGCCGCCAATGTGACCAACAGCGATTCCGCCGTCCTGTACACCACCTGGAGTCAGGGCGATAACAACGGTAGCGGCTTCAACGAGTGGTACTTCAACAACACGACGAACAGCGGCAACTTCATCGCCAACACCACCGAACACACCAACATGAACGTCGGCGCCACCCAGGGCTTCGGCCTCTATGCCAACAACGGCGGTCGCGCCGCCGTGACCCGCAGCTTCGCCACCCCCATGAAGGAGGGCGACAGCTTCGCGGTGCGGTTCGACAACAACTGGATCGAAAACGGCGGCCAGGTCGGCTTCGAGATGCGCGACCCGAACGGGGCGGTACGCTTTAAGTACTACTTCATCGGCGGTGAAGCCACCTACCGCATCGATGACGCCTCCTCCGCCCGCAATTCCGGCGTTGCCTACACGGAAAACGGTATCAGCCTCACCCTTACCCTCACCGGCACCAACACCTACCGCCTTAACACCAGCGCCAACGAAATCACCGGTACGCTCGGCTCGGGCGAGGCCATCACCTGGCTGGAGTTCTTTAACAACAACGCCGGGCCGGATACTGCGCGCAACGTCTACATCGGCGAGATGTCGCATGTGGTCGCCGCCACCGGAACCGATTCCACAACCACGAATGTTACCGTCACCCGCACCATGGTGGTTATCGACTCCAACGGCGACGGCATCCCCGACGCCTGGTTCGAGCAATTCCCCGGCGTCAGTCCGACCAACGAGGCCGCCTCATCCGTACCCGGCGGCGAGGTCACCTACTGGGATGCGTACATGTACGACGTCAATCCGCATGCATTGCCGACGGATTTCAACCGCTTGGATATGGCCATGGAAAGCAGCGACCTCATGACCATCCTGATCAACCCCAGCTCCACCGCGCGCATGTACAACGTCTTCTGGGTCTCCGACCTGATGACCAACGACTGGAGCAACACCACCGGCAGCTTCATCCCCGGCAACGGCGGCCCGCTCACCTTCAGCATTACCAACAATGCCGACCAGCGCTACTACCGCACGGGAGTCAAGCTGCCCGAGTAAAGTCGAACGTCTTGAATTGTAGATGAGATTTTTCTCATCTACAAAAATTTGGATGTTGGATGTTGAGCGCGTAGCGTAGCCGCCGGAGCCCGATCGGAGCGAAAGAAGGAATAAAATTCCCCGTTCGCTCTCCACCGGGCTCGGGTCATGTTCTTACACGCGACCCGCCGAAAACTTCCTCCCCCACCGCGCAAGGCGGTAGGGGCCGGCACGGCCCGAACCCCGAACCCCGAACACATTGTATGTCCCTACTTCGCTCTCCTCACCAGCACCACCCCCACCGGCAGCAAAATCAGCAACGAAAGCAGTTGGCCCTGGGTCAGCCAGCCGAGGTGGACGATTTCGGGTTCACGGAAGCGCTCGGCGATGACGCGGACGATGGCGTAGAGGATGAGGAATAGCCCACTGATCCGGCCGGGGACGGCGGCGGCCCAGCGGGTGCGGCGGGCGAGGAGGAGGACGGTGAGCAGGAAGACGCCCTCCAGCGCGGCCTGGTAAAGCTGCGAGGGATGGCGCGGATGCAGATAACCCTGGGCGAGATAGGCCTCGATCAGCGCGGGGGCGTCGGGATCGCCACGCTGAATCCCCGCCTCCTGCGGAAACACCACCGCCCACGGCACGTTGGTTACCCGGCCCCACAGCTCGCCGTTCACGAAATTGGCCAAACGTCCAAGTCCCAGACCCAGCGGGGCTACCGCAGCGAGGCCGTCGGTGAGTTGAAGCAGCGGAGCCTTGAGCTTCCGGCTCATGTACAGCGTGGCCAGGGTCATGCCGATCATCCCGCCGTGACTGGACATGCCTCCCTCCCAGAGCCGGAAAATCGAGACCGGATCGCGCAAAAATTGCGGAAAATCATAAAAAAACGTGAAGCCAATCCGCCCGCCCAGCATCACCCCCACCACGATCGCGATCATGAAGTTCTGCAGCGCTTCGCCGGATAGTGGGTAGTTACCCCTTTTCCCCCAACGGTTTAGAATGAAATATGCCCCGACGAAGCCGCCCACATAGGCCAGCCCGTACCAGCGAATGGCCAGCGGGCCCCATATGGGAAGCAGCACTGGATTTAAATCGTGAATGTACATGGTTTTAAGTGTCGCTGAAGTCTTTCGGACTTTCCCCTTTTATCTCCCCACTCACGAAAATTTAACAGGGAAATTTGCCTCCGCTAACCATCCTTGAACATTGGGGGTATAGACATATGGCCAATCAAGAGCACCTGAGAAAAAAAGAAAGATGATTTCAGGGCTTGCCCTATGCAATAGATTGTATAGGTTTCACGTAGCGAAAGATTGAGGTCAAGGCGATTCGTGGGGTTTTGCCGGAACTCAATCCGGACAACGTTGTGATGTGGGCGATAAGTATGGGTCGCACAACTGAAACGTTTGATGGGGCGACGGGGTTTTCACCTGTCCACTACCCATGTTCCTTCGCTCCATCCGCTGCCTCAAGCTGTTTCTTTCACGCTTTTATCCACCCGAACCGGGAATGACCGCCATGAAGATCCACGCCATCACATCCACGAAGCCTCAGCGCCAAGTTCCAATGCCTGGAAAACGCGCATCGGAATTTTTCCAAGCATTGGAACTTTTGGGAGGCGCGTTTTCCAGGCAATGGAACATGCTGCCGATGGTGATTGCGCTCCTAACGAGTATCACCATTCCGGTCTTCAGTGAAACGATCTGGACTTTCAGTGCTGATGCCCCTGTGGGTTGGACGGAATTGAATACGGGTGCGAATGCTCTTGATCGAGGCTCTTATCTTTTGGCGGAATCAGAAGCCAGCCCGGATGGCATGGTTTCCACTACATATGACTTAAGTGGTTACACGGGCCTGGAAATCTCGGGTGGTCAAGTGGCTACATTTGGCAGCGGAACAGCTCAAGCTTTGCAGATTGACGTATCCACGGACGATGGCACTACCTGGGATGCACAAACGCTAACCTCTGCCACACCATCATCCTCCACGTATATAAGTGCTGGAACCTTCACGATTACCGTCACTCCAACCTCCACCATGAAATTCAGGTTTCGTAGTGCGGGAACCTCGGGGCGTGACGTCCGGTTTATAAATTTTTCGCTAACCGGAACACCCGGCCCATCCACCTCTGCCCCCACCGTCACCTCCGGCTCTGCCGGTTCCATCTCCACGACCGGCGCAACCATATCGGGCAATAACGTAACCGACGATGGTGGCGCGACTGTTACGGAGCGCGGGGTGGCGTATGCGACGACGACTTCCCCGGATACCGGCGATACAACGGTCACGTCTGCCGGCACCACGGGCAGCTATGATGTAAACTTGACCGGACTCGACGTTAACACGCGCTACTATTTCCGCGCGTACGCCAGCAACTCCGAGGGCACCAGCTATGGCAGCGAAAGTTCGTTCTGGACCCTCGCCAATGTGCCGTCCGCGCCCACTGTAGCAAATCCTCTGGCTTCCTCGCTCGATATCACCATCAACGCCAACGGCAATCCTGCCACCACCACCTATGCCATCCAGCGCACCAGCGATAGTCTCTATGTGCAAGCAAACGGCAGCTTTGGCGCCTCGGCGGTGTGGCAGACCGCCGCGACCTGGGGCAACAAAACGGTGATCGGGCTGACCGCCGAAACCACCTACACCTTCCAGGTCAAGGCCCGCAACGGCGACAACGTCGAAACCGCTTTCGGGGCCACGGCGAGCGGCACCACCCTGGCCGCGGGCGCTCAGCTCACCACGACCGTGCCGTCCTCGATTACCGTCTCCTCCGCCTCTTCCGGTGGTAACATCACCAGCCAGGGCGACTCCGCGGTTACCCAGCGCGGCGTAGCCTACGGAACCGTGTCCGGCCCGACCATTGAAGAGGACAGTTTCACCTCTGACGGCAGCGGCACCGGTTCCTTCACCAGCTCTATCTCCGGTTTGACCGCCAACACCAAATATTTTGTCCGTGCCTACGCGGTGAACAGCGAGGGCACCTATTACGGCAACCAAGTCAGCTTTACCACCGAGTGCTTCAGTGCCACAGTCAGCGGCCTCGGCGTTTCCGCCACCAATAGCTCCGATTTCACCGCCACCTGGT
>JBMTVS010000075.1:0-10141 GCA_049451655.1 Kiritimatiellia bacterium
CGTATCTCGGACTGGTCGATGAAATTTTGGTCATGACCGTTCATCCCGGATTCGGTGGTCAGGCCTTTATGACTGAAGTGCTTCCCAAAATAGCCACGATACGCCAGATGGCGCCGGATCTGCCTGTTTCCATAGATGGCGGAGTGACCCTGAATTCCGCGCCGCTATGTGCGGAGCAGGGGGCTAGTATTCTGATTGCCGGTACTGCGCTCTTCAAGGCTGCGGACATGGCAGCCGACATCCGGGCTATGCGTGATGCCTGTCACGCGGCTTATCCATCAGCATCCATTTGACACCTTTATGGCCGACCTCTCTCACATTCGTAATTTCTGTATCATCGCCCATATCGACAATGGAAAATCCACGCTGGCGGATCGCTTGCTGGAAATCACCCAGTCGGTTGAGAAGCGGGAGCTAAAACAGCAATTGCTCGACGATATGGATATCGAGCGGGAACGTGGAATTACCATCAAGGCGCACCCGGTCACCATGATGTATACGGCGAAGAGCGGGGAGAAATACATCTTCAATCTTATCGATACGCCGGGTCATGTGGATTTTTCTTATGAAGTAACCCGCAGCTTAGCCGCATGCGAAGGCGCGTTGCTGGTCGTGGACGCGACACAGGGCGTCGAGGCGCAGACGGTAGCCAATACCTATCTTGCCGACAAACAAAAGCTCGCCTTGGTGCCGGTCATCAACAAGGTCGACATGCAAAATGCGGATGTCGATGGTGTGATCAATCAGATTGAGGAAATTCTAGCCATCGAGGCGCAGGATTGTCTCAAGGTCAGCGCCAAGACCGGGATCGGGGTGGGGGACGTGCTGGAAGCGGTCATCGATCGCATTCCACCGCCCGTTGCCACGCATGATCTTACGCGCGCACTGGTTTTCGATTCAGAGTTCGATGCCTTTCGCGGAGTCATCACGTACATACGTGTCGTAGACGGCGGCATCGCTACCGGCGACCGTATCCGCTTTCTCGGGACCGGCCGGGATTTCGAAGCCAAGGAAGTCGGTATCTTCACCCCGGACATGACCAAGACGAATCGCCTCGGAGCCGGCGAAGTTGGCTATATCATCAGCAACATTCGTGATCCCGCCGATGTAAAGATTGGTGATACCATCACACTTGCGCGTCATCCAGCCCAGGAACAACTGCCCGGTTTCAAGGACGTGCATCCAATGGTCTTCAGCGGGTTATATCCGATTGAGGCCAGCGATTTCGAAAAGCTCCGTTTCAGCCTGGAGAAGTACAAGCTTAACGACAGCTCCTTCACGTTCATGCCCGAGTCCTCGGTGGCGCTGGGTTTTGGTTTTCGCTGCGGTTTTTTGGGCCTGCTTCACATGGAGGTCGTACAAGAGCGATTACGGCGAGAATATGAAGTCGATCTGATTACCACCTATCCAAACGTGGTCTATCGGCTGCACAAAACCGACGGAACGGTTACGGAGCTGGAGAATCCGTCTCTCTTGCCTGATTTGAGCTCCATCAAGCACATCGAGGAACCACTCATCAAGGCTTTCCTGATTTGCAAGAATGAGACCATCGGCGACATGCTCCAGCTGATCACCGAAAAACGCGGGTCGGTTGAGAAGACTGATTCCATCGACGCCAAACGGGTTATGTTGACCTGCGTCTTGCCGCTGAACGAGATCCTGATCGACTTCCATGACCGGCTCAAGAGCATCAGCCGCGGCTACGCGTCCATGGACTACGAGCATGCGGGTTATCAGCAATCGGATCTGGTCAAAATGGAGGTGCTGGTGCACGGCGAGCCGGTGGAGGCGTTTTCGTCCATCATTCACCGCACCAAGGCCGAGGGCAGGGGACGTCAACTTTGCGCGGCGCTCAAGGAGCTGATCCCACCAGCCATGTTCCCGATTGCGATTCAGGCCTCGGTGAACAACAAGATTATCGCCCGCGAAACCATACGCGCCATGCGCAAGGACGTGACCGCCAAATGTTATGGCGGCGATATCACGCGCAAGCGCAAGTTGCTCGAGCGCCAGAAAGAGGGCAAGAAGAAGATGAAGCAGATAGGGCGCGTCAGCATTCCCCAGGAAGCCTTCGTCAAAGTGCTCAAGGGCGGAATGGATTAACCATGAGATTTTGGGAAAAACGAAAACTGCGTAAGCTGGTTCATCATCTGTTGCATGAGGCCCGCCACGCACGGCACATGCGTGAAGATGTGGCGCCTGCCGTGAAGATCGAGCGTATTCGTGATGCTGAGTCGCAATTGCATGAGGCTTGGCAACGCGAGGACCGCAGCTCAATCGATAAGGCAGCTGATCAACTGGCGGAAGCGGTGCATGATGTTTACCCGCCGCACAAGCATCCGCGCGCCCGGGAGAATATCGAAATCCTGGTTGTGGCGATTGCCGTGGCTATGGCGTTTCGGACTTTTTTTATCCAGCCATTCCGTATTCCTACCGGCTCCATGCAGCCGACCCTGAACGGCATCACCTACACCGAGCAGGAAGGGAAGGGGATCATGGATTATTTCCCCTTGTCGGCGGTCAAGTTCCTGCTCTTCGGCGAACGGTATGTCGAGGTCAAGGCCAAGGCCAACGGGTTGGTTGAATTTAGAGACGAATTCTCCGACGAATCCTACGTCGTGCGCATCGCCGGCGTGCCTCATCTGATTCATAAGGATCTGCCGCGCTTCTTTGAGCTGCGCAAGACGCAGGTAAAGAAGGGCGACGTGCTGGCTGCCGGTCGTCGTCAGCTCGGCGATCATATTTTCGTGAACCGTTTGAAGTATAATTTTACGCGACCGGATCGTGGTGATGTGTTCGTATTCAGCACCCGGGATATTCGCCATCCGGATATCCGTCCGGATAATTACTACATCAAGCGGCTGGTCGGTTTGCCCGGGGAGAAGATTAGCATAGATCCGCCGTATTTAGTCGCCGATGGCTTGGTGGTCACGAATCCTCCGGCCTTCGTTCGACAGATCGAAGATGTCGACAAGGGCTACCATGGTTATTCCTTGCTGGGAAATACACCGATTCCCGCCTTGCTTCGTGATAAGGATGACATCATCCATCTTGATAATGATGAATATCTTCCCCTCGGTGATAACACCCGCGCCAGCCTGGACGGCCGCTTCTTTGGCGGCGTTTCCCGGCGCAGCGTGATCGGTCCGGCCTTCATGGTGTACTGGCCATTTACCAGTCGCTGGGGCTTCATCGAGTAGCAGCATTCGCGACCTCGAGACGTCGAGCTTTCCGGATCAGGCCTGACAACATCACGCCACTTATCAACAGGTTATCATAGGCGCGACAAGTGCCTGAAATTCCCTTGAGACCCCATGCATGGTGGCTCGGCATAACCAGTGCTAGACATAATATATATTATGCGACGTTACTGGTTGACCACCTATTGCCGCTGAAATGATGACTAAATTGCCAAGTAAGCAGGAAAATCGCTAAGCGATGTTCGCATCGCCGCGGCCCAACAACCGGCGGTATAATTTGATGTATTCGCCAGCAACCTGTTGCCAACTGAAATCAATGCTCATTCCCCGGCTCATTATTTCCTGCCAGCGATTTGGTTCTTGCTGAAAAACATCAATCGCTCGCGATATCGCAGAAGTCATGGATTGAGGGTCGTAGCCATCAAATATGAAGCCCGTTCCTACTCCGGGATTTTCATCGGCATCCTTCACGGTATCAGCGAGTCCGCCAGTCCTTCGTACGATGGGAATCGTGCCGTAACGCAAGGCGATTAAATGGTTTGATCCACAGGGCTCGGTTTTGGCCGGCACCAGCAGCATATCTGCCCCCGCCAGAAGCCTGTGATGCAATTTTTCGTCGCATCCCACTTTGACCGCGACCCGGCCGGGCCATTGCTTCGACCAATCAGAAGCGCTATCCATAATTTCATGACTGGGTCCACATCCCATGAGAATGAAGCCAGCGCCAGCTGATTCCACTATTCCGGACAGCGCTTGACCGACCAATTCAATGCCCTTGTCAGGAATCATCCGGGTAATCATGACGATCAACGGTGCGTCTGGATTGAGCTTGAGTTTAATACGCCTTAGCAGGTCATCCTTGCAGGCTGCTTTTGCCGTAACGTCATCAGCGCAATAACGCCGGGCTATTATCTGGTCCTTTTCCGGGTTCCACCGGGAGTAATCAACGCCGTTGACGATGCCCGAGGTTTTGAAGGATCTGTCACGAAAAACCCCGTGCAAGCCATGACCGAGCGATGGCTCCTGCACTTCGCGGGCGTATCCCGGACTTGGCAGTACCAATGCATCCGTGGTGGTAATCCCGCCTTTCAAACAATTGACGTCTCCGTAGTACTCCAGCAAGTCGAGCGAAAAGCAGGAAAAAGGCAGATTGGTGTAGGAATAATAATCACCATTAAAAACGCCCTGTCGCTCCAAGTCGTGGACGGAAAAAACCACCTTCTCCCGGCGCGACCTCCCCTCCCCGCTCATGCCATGACTCAGGTAAAGCGGAAGTAAGCCGGTCTGCCAATCATGGGCATGAACAATGTCGAAAGGCTGCCCCAGGTGATCAATTAAACAGGTTACGGCCTTTTGAAAGAAAATGAACCGTTCAAAATTATCATCGTAATCACGATCAGAAAGGCTGTATAGTTCAGACCTATCGAAGAATTCATCCCGCCGTATAAAATAAGTTTCGGGATGGTGATTGCCTCGCGCTTTCCAGATATCTGCCTGATACCGATGAAAACCTACCGGAATCGACAAACGAATCCCGGTATCTTCCACAGGGTGTGGACCTTCCATGATACGCCGGTAGAGCGGCATGAAACGCGTGACCTTTGCTCCACGCTCATGCAGCGCGTCGGTAAGAAGGCCGCAGATTTCACCCGCTCGTCCGGTGGTTGCGAACGGGGAAATTTCACTGGATACAAATGCAATCTGGAGCATGACAAAATAAGCGTGCTTGGGACGATCCGCCAAAAGTGAACAAATAATATGCTAACCAATGTCGTACAACTAAAAAAAAGGCTAACGGAGACCATGGACTCCGAGGGATATCGTCCGCTCAAAGCTCACGAACTGGCTGATGAAATAGGGCTTCCATCCCGCCAGCGGGCTAGCGTGCGCGCCCTGCTCAAGGAAATGGCGGCCGAGGGGCTCGTCCGGAAAACGCGGGGGAATCGCTGGGTCACAGGTCGCATTTCAGCCGATGGAATGACCGGTATTATTTCATTGTCACCACAGGGATTTGGCATGGTGAAGCTCGAAGGCAAAACCGGCCCGGATGCGGAGATTTTCATCCCGCCCCGCGATGTCGGGCAAGCCATGCACGGCGACAAGGTTCGCGTCGAAATTATGCGCACGGCATCAAGCCGCCGCGTAAAGCCACGCAATGGCAAACCGGAAATGGATGCGTCACGTATTCGCGCGGCGGGACGAGTGCTCGACATCATCGAGCGGAAAAAAGACATCGTCGTTGGTTTGCTGATGCGCTCGGCGGCATATGATTATGTCATACCGGATCATCCGCGCATCCTGCAAAATATCCGGATTAAGGGACACGAGCTCCCCCTGCAGCAAAAGCTGATACCCGGGCATAAAGTCGTGGTTCAACTGATGGCGCATCCCCGCGATGACATGTTGCAGGGCAAGATCATCGAGGATTTGGGAGATCCGGATGCCCCGGGTGTCGATGTTCTATCCATTCTGCGCGATCATCAGATCGCTACCGGATTCAGCAAGAAGACCGAAAAGGAAGCGCGATCGTTTTCGACGGATTTTGAGAGCGATGATTTAAAGGGACGCCTGGATCTGCGCAACGAGAACATCATCACGATTGATCCCGCGGATGCAAAGGATCATGACGATGCGGTGTCTTTGAAGAAGTTACCGGGTGGCGGTTGGGTGCTGGGCGTGCACATAGCAGATGTTTCGCATTTTGTTACCCCCGGTTCCGCCATTGATCGCGATGCCCGCGAACACGGGAACAGCGTCTACATGGTGGACCGTTTCATTCCCATGCTGCCCCCCTACCTCACCGGCGAGGTTTGCAGTTTGAAAGCGGGACGTGACCGGTTGGCCTACTCGGTATTCATTACCTATGACGAGCGGGCCCGGGTAACCGGTGTCGAAATGCAGAGTTCAATTATTCATCCACGTATTTTGCTCGACTACGAAAAGGTACAGGGACTGATCGTGCGCGACGAAGCCGGGGATATCCCGGCCGAGTATCATGAAACATTGCGCTCGATGCATGCGCTGGCCAGCAAGCTGCGTCAGCGCAGAATGCGACAAGGCGCGATAGATTTGACCGTCCCGGAGGTGTATTGCCGTCTTGATAAAGAAGGTCGACCCGTTTCCATCACGCGTCGCATGTCGGCCGAAGCTTACCATTTGATTGAGGAGTTCATGCTGGCGGCCAATGTCGCAGTGGCTGAGCGCATTTATCACGCGCAGGTCCCGTCCATTTATCGCATTCATGAGGAACCCAGTGAAGATCAGTGGGCGCAAATGGCGGGGGATTTGCAACAGCTTGGCATTCAAGAGGCGCCCGCTGACCGGCACGATGCCCAACGCATTGGTCGCGCTTATCAGCATGAGCCCATTGGCTACCCGGTTTCCATCGCCATTCTACGCAACTTCAAGCGAGCCCTTTACCATGCAGAATGCTCGCAGCATTTCGGCCTGGCTTTTGACCGATACGCGCATTTCACCTCCCCCATCCGCCGTTATGCGGATCTCGTCGTGCACCGGATTCTGAAGGGATTGGATCATCATAAGCGCGGGTTGTATAGCAAGGACGAGTGCGAGGAGGTTGCTCAGCATTGTTCCGATCGCGAACGAGAGGCCGATGAAGCGGAGGAGCAAAGCCTGGTTATCAAGCGAATCCAATATTACCAGCAGCTGCTCGACCGCGGCGAAATCGGCCCCTGGCCGGCCTTGATTACCGGAAGCGCATCCCGCGGACTTCTGGTGGAGATGGTCGATACCCTGCAGCGCGGATTTATTCCTACCCATGCCCTACCCGATCCCAACCTTAAGCATGAGCGTCTGAATGGTTTTATTACCGGTTATAAGGGACAAAAGCTTGCTCGCATCGGTGATGTTATTCCGGTTGAACTGATGCGCGTCGACACATCGCGCCGGTCGATTGAGTTACGTTGGATCAGCGAGAAAAAACCGCGCCGTCAGCGCAAAAGATAAATCAGCTTTTCCTCGACGCCATTGCGCTCGATATCCAGCACCACGGCACCCATACGTCCCTGGATGAACTCGCCGATGAAGTATTCGGCCCTTTTTTGGCTGATCATATTCATGGAGTTAACCCGGCGCACAATATCCCCCTCGAGAATGCCGGCCGCTTCATACAAGACATCCTCGCCCTCTTTATTGTAGCGATAGCCGGTGATGTTGCCCTCATCGTCACGTTCCGGAGCCAAGGCACGATAAACGGGTTCGATGCGTTCGGGATGATCCATGAGCTCGTCATAGTAATCGAAGAGCGCTTGCTTGCTGATGACCCATCGATTATTTCCGACCCGCGCGCCGAAGCGATTGGTCTCCAGCGGCTCCTCGTAATCCTCCAAATCAACTGTTGCGTCAGCGGTTTTTACCGGTTGATGATCCCCGCCACCGGTCGATCCCTTGAAACTTAAGGTCAACTCCAACTCTTCACCATCACGCCGCAGGATGACCCGTTCATTGAAAATGCGGGTTACATCATAATCACGAAATACCTGACCCTCCCGAACCACGAACTGTTGGTTGGCATCAATATCGTCGAGGATGGCGCCGCGCTCTTCGTTACCCGTCTCGTTTTCAGGATTCAACAAAAAGAAGGTACCGGCCAAACGGAAGCGGGTGTCGCTCCGCTCGCCACCGGGGGTGGAATCCGCATCACGCCGGAAAACCGACCATGCCTCCGGTGAAAGCTTCGCGGAAGGGGTATCCGGCTCGAGATTATCCGCTACCGGCAACTCCGGGATTTTGTTGATTTCGTCAGGGTGCGCTCGACTGGCGTTGAATCCGAAGGCGATCATGACGGCGGCAGCTAACAACAACAATGCTGCCACGCCACGCGCGATCTTTTCGATATGCCAACGTTTGATCATCATCTGAGCTTCTTCCGCACGAAGTTCACGGAGGGTAAGCCGGATTCTGTTTTAACCGATCATTTATCTAAGCGATCAACCCGAAACTCCCGTGCCCGGAGGCACATCGAGGCGGGCCGCCTCTTGTTTCCTATTTGATCTTGCTCCGGCCGGGGTTTGCCTTGCCTTCCGTCTTGCGACGGAACCGGTGGGCTCTTACCCCACCTTTTCACCCTTACCCGGCTTTCACCGGGCGGTTTGTTTCTGTGGCACTTTCCATCGCCGCGGTTTACCCGCGACTTTCCCGTCTTATTCGGACGAGACGACCTGCCCTGCGGAGTCCGGACTTTCCTCCCGCGATCACGCCGCGAGCGATCGGATCCCCGTGAACTTCATCGACAAGACTAGTCGCTCAACCAGCCCAATACAAGAGCCGTCCGCAGTAGGAGCAGCTAACCATCTTGTCCCCGCGTTTAGCGTCCTGCACGAGTTGCGGGGGAACTTTCATGTGGCACCCACCACACGTTCCGGTTTGTTCAACCGGAACGAGGGCGTAATCTCCCTTGTTGTTGAAGATTCGGGTGTAGCGGGAAAGCCAGGATTCATCGATGCCACCGGTCATGTCTTCGCGGTTTTTGCGGGCTTCCTCGACTTCCGCTTCGATGTTCGCCATGCGTTCATCCAGCGCCTTGATATCGACTTGCACGGAGTCCTCGTCAATTTTCAGCGCTTGCTCGCGCTCGGCGACCGCGGATTTCAGGCCTTCAGCCTCTTCCATTAATTTGATTTCCCGCTCTTCGAGCTCGCGGATGCGACCCATTTGCTCACGAATTTCCCGCTCCAGAGCGCGGTACTGGTCATTATTTTTTATCTGCCCTTGCTGATGGCGGTATTTCTTGACCGTATCTTTGACGGTTTCAATTTCCAGCTCGAGGGCTTTGGTGGCAGCGGAGTTTTTCTTGACGTTTTCTTCGGCGGTTTCGAAAGCTTCGCGGTTGGCCTTCAGGCGTGATTCGATGAGCAATTTGCGGGCGGGAATGTCGCGTGTTTCTTGCAGTAATTGTCGTAGTTTCCGGTCGCGATCTTGTAATACAAGCAGCTTTTCGAGTGTGGTCACCTGCGGGCGTCTCCTCTGGTCGTCAATTCAAGCTTGACCCGGACAATAAACCTCCGGGCTAAATTCCCATTCAATGTGTCAAATATCCGTAAAACAGGCTGACATAATAGAAGCCTCATCCGGCCAAGTCAATTTTGCGCATGATATTTTTTCAGGTGGAGAATTGGGGTTGATTTTTCAACAACGCTGGCTACATTACCAACTCTGTCGCACGTACCCGTAGCTCAATTGGATAGAGCATCTGACTACGGATCAGAAGGTTAGAGGTTCGACTCCTCTCGGGTACGCCATTCGCTGCAGCCGCGCACGGTGGGCGCGGCGAGCATACGCGAGATTCTGAATCGTATCCTGCATCATGCCATGCTCCTGCCGGGGCCGGCGTCCCCGGCTACAACACTTCTTCGCTGTAGCCGCGCACGAAATACGGGGACATAGAAGTAGCAGTCGATTTTCCAATCGTTGGAATTTTTGCCGACCGGATTTTCCAACCGTTGGAAATCAATAGGTTACGACGGAAATAACGTCTATGTCCCCGTTACACCGGGGCAAATAAACAATCACTGCCCCGGTGGCTTTAAGGTATGGACTGCGGCGCTCCGTGCCGCTTTTTTCAGTTCGCCATTTGCGGAAGGAGATCAACATGATGGCCGATCATCTTCCACTGGCCGTCTTCCTTGCGGTAGAGATTGGTGGCGCGGATGGAGACCTTCTGGATCTCTCCATTTGCGTTGGTGTTCTCGCCCTTCTCGTAATTGCTCACCATCGCGAGTTCCTTGCCGGCTGTGACGTATACATCGACGGCTTCCACGCTTCCGCCAAGCTTCATCGCGGCCTGTGCCTCCCAATCCTTCTGCACGGCTTCCCAGCCGACTTGAAATCCGCCGACCGGACCCATGTAGGTCACATCCGCGGCATGCGACCAGACCTCGCTCATCGGCGCGAGCTCACCGGTAAAAAGCGTATTCAATGCG
>JBMTVS010000076.1:0-10045 GCA_049451655.1 Kiritimatiellia bacterium
ACCGAGACCTCGCGCAGCATCTCGTCGAGGTTGCCCGCCTCCTCGCCCACCGCGATCATGTTGACCAGCATCGGCGTGAAGTAGCGGTTATTCATGAGCGGTCGTGCCACCCCGTGACCCTGTTCTAGATTCTTCTGCAAACCCTCCAGCTCGCGACCGATCGCGGTGTTGCCAATGGTCCCGGACAGAATTTTGATCGCGTCGAGAATGCCGACCCCCGAGGCCTGCAGAATGGAAAAGATGCTGGAGAAGCGCGATAACGCGGCTTTTTTCAGCAACGGACCCACCAGCGGAATCTGCAACTTAAAGCGGTCCCACGCGAGGCGGCCCCGGGTGGTGTGCACGGCATAGACGGCCAGTCCGGCCAACAGGGAAAGCGTGGCCAGTATCCAGGGCCACTGCTGGTTAAAAACCCGGCTTAACCAGATACACAAAACCGTGGGCGCGGGAAGATCGATCTGCGCCCGCTGGTAAATCACCGCGAAACGCGGAATGACCATGGTGATGAGCAGAACAAATGAGGCCACGAGCGCGATGAGCACAATCACCGGGTATTGCACCACCGAACGTACGTCGCTCTTAACCTTGTATTCGTGGCTGATGATGTAGATGAGCCGCTGCAAGACCTGCGGCAGCGAACCGCTTGCCTCCCCCGCCAGCACCATGCTGCTGTAGAGCGGCGAGAACACATCGGGGAACTTCTTCAGGGCACGGGATAAATTCGATCCAGCGCGGATATCCGTGGCAATCTTCCGGCAAACATCCTTGAGCCGCAGATTGTCCGACTGGCTTTCCAGGATGTCCATCACGCGCAGCACCGGAATGCCCGCCTTGAGCATGGTGGCGACTTGTTTCGTGAAGAGAATCAACTCCTCCGGATGCACCGCATTGAAACTGCGACTCAAGAATTCCAGGCGCGCCCCGCTCCGTGCGGAGGCATGATCCTGCATCTCCACCGGGGACAATCCCCGCGCTCCCAATAGATCGTTGGCATGGTCAAGCGAGGTCGCATCAATGACCCCGCTGGTCATCCGGCCGGCTTGATTGATGGCTTTGTAACGAAAGGTGCTCATAACAACTCCTGGTTCCTGGTCAGCCCACCACGCTCATCGCCTCCTCCACGCTGGTAATGCCCTGCCGCAATTTCTCGCGCGCATCGTCCTTGAGTGAGCACATGCGACCTGCCTCGCGCGCGGCGCGGTTGATCTCGAGCGTCGTGGCCCGCCGGGCAATCAACTCACGGATCATGTCGTCGATCATCAAGACTTCGAAAATCCCGGTGCGACCCTGATAACCGGTATGCTGACAGCGCGCGCAACCCCGCGCCTGCATGAAGAACACATCCTCGTTAGGAGACAGCCCCCAAAATGCGCGGGCCTCATGGGTTGGAGCTACTGGCTCCGCGCAGTGTGGACAAACCTTGCGGATGAGCCGCTGGGCGAAAGACACCAGCAAGACCGAAGACACCAGAAACGGCTCGATGCCCATGTCGATGAGCCGGGTTATGGCTCCGGCCGCGTCGTTGGTGTGCACCGTGCTCAATACACGATGTCCGGTCAGCGCGGCCTGGGTAGCGATGCGGGCAGTTTCGCCGTCGCGTATTTCGCCGACCATGATGACATCCGGGTCCTGCCGCAGGATGGATCGAAGGCCGGAGGCAAAGGTCATGCCGGCGCGGGTGTTGAGCTGGATCTGCCGGATCTTGGACATCCGGTACTCGACCGGATCCTCGACGGTGATGATGTTGATATCGGGCTGATTGATCTCCTTCAGCATGGCATAGAGCGTGGTGCTCTTCCCGCTGCCGGTTGGCCCGGTGCTCAGAATCATGCCGTAGGGCGAACCGATGACCGAAGCCAACAGATCATAGTCGCGCCGCGCCATACCAAGGTCGCTGAGGCTGTAGTTGAAGGCGCTCATATCCAGGAGCCGCAGCACGACGTTCTCACCGTGCGTGGTCGGGATGGTGGAGGCGCGAATGTTGATCTCGCGGCTGTCGAGCCGCACCGTGAAGCGGCCATCCTGTGGAATGCGTGAGACCGCGATATCCATCCCGGCGAGAATCTTGATGCGCGATACCACGGAGAGATGCAGGTTTCTTGGCGGGGCCGGCACTTCGCGCAACTTGCCATCAATGCGAAAGCGCAACTGCACATAATCAGCTTCGGGGCTAATGTGAATATCGCTCGCGCCCTCACGCGCCGCCTGTGCAATAATCCAGTTTACCATCCGCACCACTGGCGCGCCTTCCGCCATGTTCAACAGCGAACCCACCTCGACATCCTCGGCCATGTTCGCCATCGCTTTTGGAGACTTCGAGGTCTCGTCATTGACCGATTCGATCACATTCCCCAGCCCGGCGAAGCTTCCATACAAACTGTTGGTGAGCTGGTTAATCTCGCGGCAGGTGCATATCACCGGCAGCACCTCACAGCGGGTTAGCTGTTCGACGGTGTCGATGGAATCGACATCCGTCGGATCGCTCATGCCCAGCGACAGGACGCCGCTCGTCCGGCTAAGCGGGGCCACGCGATGACGCTGGGCCACTTCAACCGGCACCAAGAGCGCCAGTTCCATATTAATCGGATATTTCTCCGGCTCGTAGCGCGGCACCTTGAGCTGATGACTCAGCAAGTCCACGATCTGGTCTTCGCGCACCATGCCCTTGCTGCAAAGGTATTCACCCAACTTCAGACCGGAGTCCTCAACCGCCCGCGCCGCCTCATCCACGCGCGCCTCCTCAATCAGGCCGGCTTCCACCAGCATCTGACCGAGTTTGGGCCGATTCATGAGCTGTCCGCCACGCATGGTGCTATGGCTCCTGTCGCTGTGCGGTAATGATGTTCGGGGTGATGAAGATCAGGGTCTCATCGAACTTGCGTGCCGTGCCCTTGTTCTTGAAGAGATAGCCCAGACCCGGAATGTCGGCGAGGAACGGAATCCCGTTCTCGGTGTCGGCGCTGCTCTCGAGCGACAAACCGCCAATCACCACCGTCTCGCCATTGCGCAGCAATACGGTAGTGCTGGCGCGCTTGGTGTTCACAGGGAACTCGTTGTTCGATTGCGGCTTGCTCTCGTCGAACGAATCCTTGTTGGCGATGATTTCCACGCGCAAGTAGTCGCCGTCGACCACATGTGGCGTGACTTCGAGTTTCAGCACCGCCTTCTTCCACTCCACCGAAACATCAAGATCGTTTCCGGTGCCGGTGGTCTTGCGGTACGCCCGCTCCTCGCCGCTCTCGATCACCGCCGGTTCGTTGTCCAGCGTGGTGATGGACGGACTCGACAATATTTGAATGCGTCCTTTGCTCTGCAATGCGGTCAGCTGCATGCTTAGCAACTCGCTGCCGCCGATTCGTTCGGAAATCAGGCCAAAGTTGAAGCCCACCGGCGCCAGGCCGGCCTGCGCGAATTGCGCAATGAAGTCAGAGTTGTAGCCGCCCGCGGTGGCATTAGCTCCGCCGGCGCTGATGAGCCGGTTGTTCTGCACCTGGGCAAACTGGGCGCCCCACTGGATGCCGAGCTGGCGTGCGGTGTCGCGGGCCGCCTCAACGATGCGCGCCTCGATATGCACTTGCGGTTTCGCCTGATCGATTTGCTGGATTAATGCGACCGCCTTATCCACATCATCCGGTACGGCATGAACAATGATGGCGTTATTCTCATCATCGATGGAAATGCTGGAGCGGCTCCCATTTTCGCCGGACTCCATGGTAAACAAGGTGCGCAGGGTAGCTCCGACCGTTCTCGCCTTGTTGTACTTGACCGGGATCACCTGAATGATCATCGGTTCGATGCGGCGTTTTTCCGCCCGCACATCGGCGCGCTCTTTGAGCAGGGTTTCCATTTCCACCCCGCGCTTGAGGTCCTCCATGGTCATGACCCGCAGCACCTGGCCTTCCCATGCATAGGCAAGGCCGGCCGAGTTGATGACGCTTCGAAACGCTTCGTCCCACGGCACGTTCTTGAAACTGAACCGCATGCTGCCTTCCACTGCCGGACTGATCAGCACGTTGACCTCCGCGGCCTTGGCTAGCGAGCGAAGGATGGTGGCGATATCCGCTTCGTCGGTGAGTTCAAGATCGCTCACCATATTGGTGGGCAAAGAACGCTCCTGATTAATGCGGGGCGGTATGACCGGCTGTGCCGGCGTGCTCACCAGCGCGGGCGGACGCGCCGGCGCGGCTATCTCGCTTTTCGCGGCTACCGGGGGCGGCTGCGGTTGTTTCCACTCTTGAAGGAGCGGATCGCGACGCGCTACTTCCGGCGTGGTGGCGCATCCGGTCAGGAGCGCAACCAACCCAATGGTGGCGTATCGGGGGGCGGCAATTTTCAGCGGCATCGAACGAATCGTCTTCATGGAGTATTCCTTTCCATTTGCGAGTTAGCTAAATCGATGGTCATGCGTCGTCCCCCGCTCTCCGGGGCGAGCACAACTCGATCAGGGTAAATAGATTCAACGATGAAATCGGTCGCCCGCACCGGATCGGCGATTCGATATTCACGTCCGTTCAAGATGGCTAGCCGCTCGTTACCCACGCTCACATGACCGGTGTAGCGAAAGGTTTGCACCCTCTCCTCGAGCGCGCGCGCCCGCGACGGCTCATCGAGGAAAGGACTGTCCGCCCAGTTCGACACCGCCTCATCCAGCACCATGCGCTCGCGGCCAGCCAGCCGTAGATGGTCGAGCAGCGCGCGCTGCCGCTCGGCAAATCCGAGAAGCTCCTCATAGTGTTCACCCTGACCTGATGATCCGTCCTGCTGTTTGACAACACCCAGAACTGCGCTTGAGGCGCCCCAAGCCAGCACTCCTGTCATCGCGATAACCAATGCTTTTTCACGTGTAGTCATGATCGTGTCCTCCCCGGTGATTGAATCGTTTTCATTCGTCATCTCCCTGCAGGGCAAGATGCGCAACAACATGGAATTGCTCCTGTCGACCCTCGCGTCGCACTTCGATCTGTTCGATGTCTTCAAGCACCGGGAGCCGGGCCAGGCGCATCAGAAAATCCTTAAGCTGGAGATAGGGACCATTCGCCAGCACATCGACCTGCAGAAAACGTTTTCCGCCCGGCGGTTGCTCGACGCGCGGACGGATCGCCGCCAGCTCGATTGAGCAATCACGCGCGACTTCCGAGAAACGTGCGGGTATTTCCACCACCTCCGCCTCGCGCAGCTCTTCGACAACCGGGGCCTGAACTATGGACCAGTCCTCTGGCTCATCCATGGTGGCGATTTCGGCATAGAGCGGATACAGCACTTCGAGCTCCGCAATGCGCTCACGCGTCGAGGCAAGCTCTCCGCGCAGTCGATAATGGTTTTTAAGCGGGGCGTAGAGGGCCACTGCGGTGACAATCAACATGGCGAGAACCAGCGCTTGAGCAAAGCCACTGATGACGCCTGCTCCGCGATGATGGTGATGACGACGTGCTCGTTTCATGGCCGCTCTCCTTTTGGTGTCACCACGCTAACTGTGGCCAAGGGTGGCAACACGGGGGTGCCTGTATTGAGTTCCTCCACATGCATCCGAAGGTTGAACAAGAGCACGGGCTCACGGTTCTCGCGTCCCTCGGTGGCATGGCCCAAGGCCACCCGCTCGAATAACCGGCTGCCTTCCAGACGCATGATGTAAGACGCCAGCCTCGATTCCTGCAGGCCTGGCTCGCCACCGACCTGGCCCTCGAGTGCGATTTCAGTTCGCCCCTGCTTGCTGCTTTGAGTCAGGTTGATTTGACTCAAGCGAATATCCCGCGGGGTGTGGGCGGCCAATTGATTCAACGCCGCCACCGGCAAGCATCGCCGGGCCATGTTTTTCAGGCGCGCACTGTCGCGCGTAGCTTCGACTATCATCGCATCAATCATCATGCGATCGGGATAGGGTGCGAAGGTTTCGATGCGGGCCTGTTCCTGCGCCAGTTCGCCGCTCAATCGCTGGTTGGCGCGGGTTACCATGGCGTTGGTTGCCAGCATAAGAAACACCCCGGCCAAGCCGCCGACCAGCGTCATGCGGCGGGCGCGCATGGAACGGTCTTCGCGCTCGCGCTTGACATAGGTGTGGAGGAGATTTGGAGCATGACCGGGATCCGCCAGCGCTGCACCGAGGGCGATGGTCATGGCGGCGGCCCCCGTTGAGGACGACTCATCGCTGGAAAGTGCGGGGCGTGGCCCAATTCGACCATGAAGCCCGGTCAACGGGACCGCCTGTAATCCCAGTCGACTGCCCAAACGCTCCAACAGCGAGGGCAATCCGGCCAGTGCACCGGCCACATGGATGGTCTTGATTTCATCATCGGCTCGGCCCACCAGATAAGAGGACACAGAACGTTCCACCTGCTGCTCCAGGCGACCGAAAGCGGCTTGCACCGTTTCTTGAACGCGACCAATGGCCGGACTGGTGGAAAGATGATCCGCAGGAGAGGTATTCAGCGCGCGGGTCATTTCCTCGTAGGCGCGGGCGGTCGACCAATCCGGATGGCGATCGCGCAATACGTCCAGCATCGCGTTCATACCGGTCTTGAACACGCGGTGAGCGACTACGTGGGTGCCCTTCATAAACATGATCGAGGACGCATCCTCGCCAACGAACAAGCCCAGCGCGACCTCGCCCGGTGCCTGGCGCACCGTGCGAAAGACCGATCGCATGGCAAATGAGGGAATCATCACGCCATCGAGCTCGATGCCGGCCTCCTTGAAAAGCGCGGTCAATGCATGCACATCCTCATGGGCCACCGTATACGCGGTTACATCGAGTTGACGGTGTTGGCCTGGCGCAGGACCTTCGCCCTCCACGTCATAATCAAAATAAGCGCGGGCCGCATCGAAGGGGATTTCCTTGCGAAAAGTCCAATACACCAGATTCGAGATCTGACGCGGACGAACCCTCGGCAGCGAAAGGAAGCGCACTTGCAAACTGGGCAACGGACCGACCACCCACACCGGGGCGTGCCGGATACCTGAAATGTCTGCGAGTGTCTTTTTCAAGAATCCCGCAAAACCGGGAGCGCCGGGATGAAGTCCTTCCGGATATGGGGTCGATTGCCAATCCTTCACATGCCCGTGGCTCACCTCGACCACCCGCACCGCGCCGAGATCGAGGTGAATACCGACCTGATTGCGCGGGCTTTTCTCCGTCACTTCAATAAATGCATCATTCGTCTTCATCACCAGCTCCTGTTCACGGCGTCATGGCGCTAAGCATCAGTTCATTGGCCTTGGCTTGGTAAAGGGTGGCCATTTCCATGTCCCCGGCCTGTTGGCAGTAGCGGATCATCGAACGGGTCATGATCAGGGCGCGGTTGGCGTGTTGCTGCGGACGATTGCCCAGCGCAGAGATGGCTTTCTCGAGCATGGGCCCGGCTTCGGCGAGGCGACCTTGGTCCAGATAAAGCAGGCCGAGATTATGTGCCGGGGTGGCGACCTCCACGGGCTGGATCGGACGTTGTGCCTCATAGATTGAGAGCGCCTCGCGGTAAATCTCCTCCGCTTTCTTCGCCTCGCCCAGGGCATGAAGCACGCCGGCCTGGCCATTCAGCGCGGCGGCGTAGCGCGAATGAGACTTGCCCACCGACGCCGCAAACGCGTCCACGGCCTGCTCGTGAAACGAGGCGGCGGCAATCAGGTCATTCTTTCGCCAGGCGGTATCGGCAAGATGCTGGAGCAGCGTGCCGGCGGCGGACTTTTCGTCTGGCAAATTGCGGGAAAGGATCAGCAGTGCTCGCTGGAAAAGGGCTTCCGCATCATCCAGACGCCCCTCGGCGAGATAAAGCAGTCCCACATCATTCAATGACCAGACCAGAGCGGTATTATCGGGATCCCGCACCTGCTCGCGAAGCGCCTTGCCCGCCCGGATCAGTCCCTCATCGCGGTAGCGGTCCCGTTCGGCCGCTAGCGAGGCGCGGATCGCCCCCAGGTTGTCAGCCAAAACCGCAATCTTTATCCGGGCCTCTTTCAACTCAACGGTGCACCCGTCAGCTGCTTCCTTGGCGACCTTAAGTTGTTCATTAAGAACGCTTTCCCGATTAACGAGCTGATCCGCGCGATCCTGCAGGGACATACAATTAGCGCCCATCTCTTTCAGTTCTGCCTCAAGCTTCTTATTCTCTGTCCCTATTTCGTCCAGCCGGTCCGCCATGGCCTCGAGTTCGCGCGCGTGGGCCTGCCGCGTCCGCTCCAGAATCGCCCGGGTGGTTCCTAATTCCCGTCGAGCCTGACCCAACTCATCGCGGCATTCCGCCACCTCCGAATCCGCTGACTGTTCTATGTCCCCAATTTGATTAATCGGTTTATCATCTCGGATATTTTTTTTGCTTCCAGCGGCTGCGTTGAGGGACATAGAAGCAATGGCGAGCAAGGTCGCTGCTAAAAAAGTTGGAAAAAGTCTTCCCGGCCGGAAATTTTTCATCGTCAAACTCCTATCACTTAACTCCATGCCGTCGTTGTGACGGGCTCACTTTCAAGTTCTTCGGCACCACGATAGCGTGAAGCCCCGATTCCCAACATCCGGGCCAGCTCGCGCGGACGGGGCGAACGCTCCATGGCGAGGTCGGCATCCACCCGGCCCTGGGCCACCAACTCCCGCAGCGACTCATTCATGGTGACCATGCCCTCGCTCTTTCCCGTCTGGATGACTGAGTAAACCTGCTGCAGCTGCCGCTCCCGGATCAAATTCCTCACCGCGTTGTTGACTCGCAACACTTCGCAGGCCAGCACCCGGCAGGAATGATCCATCGAGAGCAGCAAGGTTTGCGAAATAACCCCCGCCAGCACCATCGACAACTGGGTGTATATCTGTTGCTGATGGGCGGGCGGAAAAACATCCACGATGCGGTTGATCGCGTGAATCGTATCCTGGGTGTGCAAGGTGGCTAAAATCAAATGCCCGGTTTCGGCCAGGGTCAGCGCGAGTTGCATGGTCTCCATATCCCGCATCTCCCCCACCATGATCACATCCGGCGACTGGCGAAACACCGATTGTAAGGCCTGCGCGAAATCCGGCGCATCCTCGTACACCTCCCGCTGCTCGATAATGCTCATCTTGTGGTGATGCAGATACTCGATCGGATCCTCGATACAGATCACATGCGCGGTCCGGTTCGTATTGATATGCTCGATCATCGCCGCCAGCGTGGTCGACTTGCCGCTACCCGCTGGACCCGTCACCAACACCAGCCCATGCGGATGCATCGCAAAATCCTTCGTTACCGGTGGTAGCCCCAGCTCGCGGAACGATGGAATGCGATACGGAATTAATCGCGCCGCCAAGGCCAATGAACCACGCTGATAAAACACATTGAAGCGGAACCGGTTCATGCCCGTGAAACCCTTCGAGAGGTCCACGCTGCGCCGCTCCCGCAACTGCTGCCGCTGCGCGTCGTTCAGCACCGACAGACAAAGCTCCTCTGCTTCGGCGACTGTCAAGGGCTGATCGCCGACTGGATGCAAGACCCCCAGCACTTTAATCTGGGGCGGCGCGCCGACGGTCAGGATCAAATCCGACCCCCCGTCCGTCGCCACTTTTCCAAGCAATTGATCAATCTTCCACATAAATTGTCCTTTCGAGCTGATGTGAGACTAGCACCCCCAAGATCAAAAACAATCGGGATAAATCGATTTATCAGGTAATGGAATTGCCGATGCTCCGACCCATACCCTCACCCTTAAAAAGCACAGCCACTAACTGCGCAAGGTGCCACCAAACCCCGAACTCCGCCCACCTCTTGACTTCCAATGGGTGGAAATATCCGCTTACATTCTTCCAATGACTGGAAAACACATAACCGACATCCTCACCAGGCGCGCCGCACTCGTTATCGGCCTCGCGTCGTTCGTCTTGTATGCCTCCACTCTCAGCTTGACCTTCGCACCGGGCGCATCTTCAACGTACCTGGCCCGCCACCTCGGGGCCGACCCCTTCCCCATGTTCGCCGATCCCCTCTGGGGCTGGTGCATGCGCGTGCTCGCCGCGCTGAGCGGAGACACCCCCTGGGTGCTGAATCTTTTCAGCGCCGCCTGCGTCGCCACCGCGACCGGACTGCTGACCGGATCG
>JBMTVS010000077.1:0-10014 GCA_049451655.1 Kiritimatiellia bacterium
AGTCCGCCAATGCATCGTAAGCGTAGGGCAGGTCGGGCAGGGTGTAGGGGAAAACGGGGGAGTATGAGCCTGACTCACCCAGCACCCAGCGCGGGGTCATGAGGGCGGCGGTTCCGATGGACATGGCTTTGATGGCGTCACGGCGGTTGAGGTTCATGAGCGTTATCCTTTATTTGTGGTCTAAGATAGGCCCATATCCGGTAAATTCAATCACGTGTATCCGTTTCGGGCTAACATCACGCTTCGACGCGGTTGACAAATCAAGGCACGCGTTATTTTAATAGCAACCCCATTTATTCAGGAGACCTACTATGACCGCACAAGTTCATCCATTCAAAACCGAGGTCCGGCAGTTGCTGGATCTGGTGATTCATTCGTTGTATTCGAAGAAGGAAATTTTTCTTCGCGAGTTGATTTCGAACGCGTCAGACGCGATCGACCGCGCCCGGTTCGAAGCGCTGACCCACAAGTCGTTGCAGCGCGAGGAGGATGCCTGGCGCATCCGCGTGGTTGCGGACAAGAAGGCGCGCACCATTACCATTACCGACAACGGCATCGGCATGTCGGCCGGAGAGCTGGAGCAGAACATCGGCACCATCGCCAGTTCCGGCACCAGGCGCTTTCTGGAGTCGCTGAAGGCCGACCCGAAGGCGGCCTCGAACCCGGAAATGATCGGCCGCTTCGGTGTCGGTTTTTATTCCGCTTTCATGGTGGCCTCGGAGGTTACGGTCATCACCCGGCGCGGCGCCCAGGAGGAGCCCGCCTTGAAGTGGACCTCGAATGGCGACGATTCCTACGCGCTCGAGGAAACCACCCGCGAGGATTTCGGCACGGATGTGATCCTGACCTTGCGCGAGGAGATGGATGAATTCCTCGAGTCGTGGCGGTTGCGGTCGATCATCAAGCATTACTCCGACTACATCAGCTTTCCTGTTTCGCTTACCGCGCTCGACGCGGAAGGCAAGGAAGACCCGAAGGACGAGGTGGTCAACTCGCAGAAGGCGATCTGGAAAAAATCGCCTTCGGACATCAGCGAGGAGGATTACGAGACCTTCTACAAGCACATCAGCCACGCCGCCGACAAGCCGGCCAAGACCATTCATTACAGCGCCGAGGGCGTAACCGAATTTCGCGCGTTGCTGTTCGTGCCCAGCCAGGCGCCGTATGACCTCTACATGCGCGACGCGCAGAAGGGGATTCATCTTTACGTACGCAACGTGTTCATCACCGACGACTGCAAGGAGTTGCTCCCGCCTTGGCTGCGGTTCCTGCGCGGGGTGGTGGACTCCAGCGACCTTCCGCTCAACGTCTCGCGCGAGATGTTGCAGGATGATGCCATCATTCGCCGCATCCGCAAGAGCCTGGTCAGCAAGGCACTGAGCTCGCTGGGTGAGATGAAGCAAAAGCAGGAGAAGGATTACCGTTCGGTGTACGCCAATTTCGGTCGCGTGTTGAAGGAAGGCGTACACATGGATTTCGAGAACAAGGAGAAGATCGCTGATCTGCTGCTGTTCACGACCACCCGCACCGAGGACGACCTGCCGATCGACCTCAAGAGTTACATCGACCGCATGCCCAGCGAACAGGCGGATATCTACTACATCGCGGGCGAGTCGGTGGCGAATTTGAAGACCTCGCCACTGCTCGAGGCTTTCGAGAACCGGGGTTACGAAGTGCTGCTGCTGGCGGATCCCATCGATGAGTGGGTGACCATGGGTTTGACCGAGTACAAGGGCAAGAAGCTCACCGCCATCGATCGCGGGGACATCGACCTCGGCTCCGAGGAGGAGAAGAAAGCGGCGCAGGAGAAAAAGAAAGAGCAGGAAGAGAAGGTCAAGGATCTGCTGCAGGCGCTGCAAAAGCATCTCGACGAGGATGTGAAAGAAGTGCGGCTTTCCGCGCGTCTGACCGATTCCGCCTGTTGCCTGGTTAACGATGAGTCGGGCATGTCGGCGCACATGGAACGCATCCTCAAGGCGATGGATCAGGAAGTACCTGCCAGTAAGCGTATTCTCGAGGTTAATGCCGGGCATGCGCTTCTGGAAAAGCTCGAGGCAGTCTTTAAGGCCAATGCCGACGACGCCCGAATCAAAGACTACGCCGACCTGCTTCTCGGTCAGGCCTTGATTGCCGAAGGCAGCCCGGTCAAGCAGCCCGCGCGCTTCACCAAGCTGGTCAGCCAGTTGATGGTGAGCGGGATTTAAGGCCTTCAGGACATCGCCACTCCCCTCCAGTGAGCAGCGGCAAAGGTATTTACCCGCTGCCGTATTGTTGCGCTGACACGTCTGTGGAGCGAGGGTGGAACCCGGCTGGATTTGGATCCCGCCCTCGCGCCTTCGCGGGCTCAACATCGCAATCAGCTTAGTATGACTAGAGAATGATCATCCTCGATGAGACAGGCATCAGCGGATGGTATAACGTGTATGCTCCCATCGCTCAGCTGCCCCAAAAATGTCATTATTGGCTTGCGGATACTGGTGAGAATGTTATTACCAGAATGTCGTCAGTTATAGCTGGCTAGCAGAACGAGAGGACTGAAAAGAGGAATTCACATGAAAAACCGCTTATCACCAAAAATGAAGTCTTATCGGAAGGCCACCCTCGGATCAGTGGCTACCATGGCTGCTGGAGGTTATGCGCAAGCCGAAGTCATCTTTTTCAACGTCGGTATTAGCCAGAATTTCGGCGGCAGCGAGACCCTGAACTTTGGGAGCATCAATTTGGGGGATGGCACATTCGAACTGAACGGCGCTAGCGGAACGTCATTCGGTCTTAATTTTTATACGAATGCATTTGGAACTTCTGAACTAAGTACACTCGAAAACAACGTAGAGTGGGGAATCGGTGGGTATAATGACGGCCTTCGCTTGGATACGGGCCAAGCGATCTCTGATACCTCCGCAACATGGGGCAATGACAGTGTTGTAAGGAAGAGTCTTCTCTGGAACTACGACGATGGCTTGGTTTTATTTTACAGTGGCGGTGCTTGGAGCGTAATCTCAGATGAACAAAAAATCGGCTACGCACCATTACGTATTGATGCGGGAGATGGAGATTACAACTATGGCTGGGTCGAAATTCAGGTAGTAGCCGACAGTACCAACTCCATCTCGTTTCCGAACAATATTGAGGTCACCGTCACAGGCTTCGCTTTTGAAAGTACCGTCAACACTGCCATCAACGCGGGCGTGGTGCCTGAGCCCTCCTCCATGGCGCTTATCGCGCTGGGCGGGCTCTTCGGTTTGGCGGCCCGGCGTAGATTGAGCCAGGATGCCGGTCCGTATATGCCGGCAAAACTCATGCATCTCGCCTCCGGCGCGCGCGGGGTAGAGCGTATGCGTGCGGATGATGCGGCGTAGGGCGGTCTGACGCCTGTTTTAGTAGGGCGGGAACGGCTGAGTCTTCGCCTGTCGCGCCGTATTTCGGCTTCTTCGCGTAGTCGGAATGCCTTCCCGCCTGATACATTCGTCGATTAATTCTGCTTGTGGATGGGAACCCGGCTGGAAGGTCTGAAGACCATTCCAGCCCTAAAGTTTTTGGGGATGGTGCTTGAGGGAAATATCTTGAACAAGAAACGTCTACTTGTCGTCGGCTGGGATTCGGCGGATTGGAAAATTATCCGGCCGCTGATCGCTGCGGGTCAGATGCCTATGATGGCCAGGATTCTGCAGCAGGGGGTGCACGGGAATCTGACCACGCTAGAGCCTTCGCTCTCGCCGATGCTTTGGACGACCATTGCGACCGGGCGGCATGCCGCCGAGCACGGGGTGCATGGCTTCACCGAAGTGCGCGACAATCATGTCGTGCCCGTTTCCGCCTCGACCCGCCGTTGCCGCGCGGTGTGGAACATTCTTTCCGATCGAGGCCTCAAAACTAACCTTGTTGGTTGGTTCGCTTCGCAAGGGGAGCGCGACCCAAATGTGCGCTTGGTTTCAAACCTATACACCCATGCGCCGCGCAAGCCGGTGGCCTCGCCCGCCGACTGGCCCGCGCCGCCGCCGGGAACCTTTTGGCCGGAGTCGCTGGCGGAGAAACTTTCGCCGCTACGGGTGGGGCCGCAAGACCTTGAAGGCGACGTCATGCACATGTTCGTGAAGGATCCGGACAAGATCGATCAAGAGAAGGATCGCCGCCTTGTCATGCTCGCGGAGAAACTCGCCGAGGCGTTCAGCGTGCAGGCGGCGGCGACCTGGTTGATGGAGAACGAGGCGTGGGACCTGACCATGGTCTACTTCCGGGCCATCGACGAAATCAGTCATCTGTTCATGCCGTTTCATCCACCACGCATGGAGGGCGCCCCGGAAAAGGATTTCGAGCATTACCACGATGTGGTGAACAGCGCCTACCGGTTACATGACTTGATGCTCACGCGTCTGGTGGATCTGGCCGGGCCGGAGGCGGGGGTCATGGTGATCTCCGACCATGGCTTCCACAGTGATCATCTGCGGCCACGGTTCACGCCGCGGATTCCTGCCGGCATCGTGGTCTGGCACCGGGCGCAGGGCATTATCGCGGCGGCAGGGCAGGGGTTCCCTCGCGGCGCCAGCGAGGAGATTTACGGCGCGCGGCTGCCCGATATCACCCCGACCATCCTTGCCTGGTTCGGGCTACCGCGGGCCAGTGACATGGAAGGTCGGGTGCTGGCTGACGCGCTAACAGAGACATCGCTTCCGTCTGACATCCCTACCTATGAAAAGACCGGAGATGAAGACGCCAAGCCCGTGCCCTATCAGTTCGATGACGGGGAGCGGAAAGCGATGCTACAGCATTTTGTCGATCTCGGTTACATTGATGCCGTGCCGGATGAAGCCGGCAAGGCGGCGGAGCAGACGCAGCGCGAAAACAAATGGCAGCTCGCCTGCGCGCTCATGCATAGCGGCCGATTTGAGGAAGCTTTGCCGTTGCTGGAGGCTTGTCATGACGCTATGCCGCAACGTCCCGACTTTGCCCAGCGTCTGGCGCATTGTCAGATCCAGCTTGGGCTGATGGTGGAGGCCGAGGAAACCATCGATGCCTCGTTGCAAGGCTTCAAGGATGCCAATGCCATTGCGCTGATTCGCGCAAACATTGCCTATCAGCGGGGTAATCATGCGCGAGCGCTGTCGCATCTGGAAGAGGTGGAAAAGCGGGATCCATCGTACGTCGGCTTGCGCGAGCAACTTGCACGCAACTTGTTGAAGCTGCGTCGATGGGAGCGGGCGGAGGCGATGGCCCGCGAAATCCTCGCGCGTGATCCCGGCTATGCGCCGGCGTGGGCGATCGTGGCGCGTTGCCAGTTTCATCACGGGGATCACGAGGGTTGCGTGGAGAGTTCGCTCGAGGCGATTGGTCTCGAATTCAACAGCCCGCTCGCTCACATGAATCTCGGTCTCGCGCTGGCCGGCCTCGGCAATTATGAGGAGGCTGCCTCAGCGTTTCGCAATGTGATGAAGCTTACGCCGAATCATATTCCAGCGTACCGTTTGCTGGCCCAAACGCTGAATCGAATGGGGCGCGAGGAAGAGGCCGGGGATTGGATGAACCGGGCGCGCGATATGCGCCAACGGGCGAACGACGAAGAGCGCGAGCGTAAGCAACGGGTTCGCGAAGGCGTCAAGGCGCGGGAACGCGAGCGCGCGGAGCGTCCGCCGCGGCCGGCGCCGGAACCCGTGAAGGCGTTGGAGCTGCTGTTGGTCTCAGGTCTGCCGCGTTCAGGCACCTCGCTGATGATGCAAATCCTTCAGGCGGGTGGCATTCCATTGTTGACCGATGGCAAGCGTGTCGCGGACGAGGATAATCCGGAGGGCTACTGGGAGTGGGAGGACATCAAGCAACTGCCGAAAAACCCGGCGATACTCAAGCAGGCTGAAGGCAAAGCGGTGAAAGTCATCACCGCGCTGTTGTCATCATTGCCCCGGGTGCATCTCTACAGGATTATCTACATGAAGCGCCCGGTCGAACAGGTGGTCGCCTCGCAATTCGCGATGTTGAGACGCAAAGGTATTGAACCCAAACGAGATGCCGCCCAACTCGCCGCGACCCAGGAACAGATGAGCGAACGCGTCCTTGAGTTCATGAGGAAGAACGACCGTATCGAACTGCTGGAGATCGACTACCCGGACCTCATCGCCCGCCCGGACGAAACCATCGCCACCATCAGCGCCTTTCTCGGGGAAGCATTTAAACCGGGCCCGCCGGTCACCGCCTGCATCAACCCCGCCCTCCATCGCCAAAAATAAGCATCTTGGAACCGCTCGATCTCTAGACCCGGTTCGATTTGAAGAGCTTATTTCGCTGATTAGAGGTGGTAATCCTGCAAGGCTTGGACTGTCCAATCCTTTTCACGCACGGTGGCGATGGCGCGGACGGTGGCATCGGCACCGTCACGGGTGGTAATGATGGGAATACCCCGGGAGATGGCCTCGGTGCGGATTTTAATTTCATCGGCACGGGCGACCAGGCTGCTGGGCGTGTTGACCACCATTTGTATGTCCCCTTGTTTCATGAGGTCGAGGACGTTCGGGCTTTGATTCTCCACCAGTTTGAAAACGACCGAGGCGTGAACGCCCGCCTCCTCGAGCGCGCGGGCAGTGCCCTCGGTGGCTACGAGGTTGAAGTCCATACCGGCCAGTTTAAGGCCGATGTCGACCATCCATTCCTTGTCATCGTCGCGAGCACTTAGAAATACCGCGCCACCCTTGGGCAATTTCTGTCCGGCTGCGATCTGGCTCTTCCAGTAGGCGACGTCGAAGTCGGGATCGATACCCATGACCTCGCCGGTGGATTTCATCTCGGGGCCGAGGATGGGGTCAACGCCGGGAAAACGGCTAAATGGCAACACCGCCTCCTTGACCGCGAACCAGGGCACCCGTTCGTTGCGCTCGACGAGGCCGAGTTCCTTGAGGCTCACGCCGAGAGATATTTTGGCCGCCATCTTCGCGAGTTGCACCCCGGTGGCCTTGCTGACGTAGGGCACGGTGCGCGAGGCGCGGGGGTTTATCTCGATGATGTAAATTTCATCATCCTTGACCGCGATTTGGGCGTTCATCAGGCCCTTTACATTCAGGGCGAGGGCGATCTTCCGGCAGGCATCTTTAATTTGCTCGATGATAGCATCGGGCAGGGTGTGGGGCGGGGTGGAGCAGGCGCTGTCGCCGGAATGAATGCCTGCCACCTCGATGTGTTGCATAACGCCGCCGATGTAGACATCGATTCCATCGCAGAGCAAATCGACGTCGACTTCGGTCGCCCGCTCGAGGTAGCGATCGATCAGCACGGGATGCTCGGGGCTGGCCATGAACGCGGCCTCAACGAATGGACCGAGCTCATGATCGCCGTGCGCGACCATCATGGCGCGGCCACCCAGCACATAGGAGGGACGAATCATCACCGGATAGCCGATGTCGCGGGCGACCACTGCGGCTTCCTGTAACGAGCTCACGGTCGCGCTTTCCGGTTGGCGCAAGCCGAGCTGATTGAGCAGTTCGCGGCAGCGTTTGCGATCCTCCGCTATGTCTATGCTATCGGGAGAAGTTCCCAGGATGTTGCAGCCGGCCTTCATCAGGGGCACGGCAAGATTCAGCGGGGTCTGGCCGCCCATTTGAACGACAATGCCCATCGGCTTTTCGTTTTCGTAGATGTTCATCACATCCTCGAAGGTCAACGGCTCGAAGTAGAGTTTGTCGGAGGTGTCATAATCGGTGGATACCGTCTCCGGGTTGCTGTTGACCATGATCGCTTCGTAGCCCAGCTCACGGGCCGCCTTTACGGTATGCACGCAGCAGTAATCGAACTCGATGCCCTGGCCAATGCGATTGGGGCCGCTACTGAGAATGATCACTTTCTTGCGGTCGGTGACCCGCGATTGATCCATGGTTTGGTAGCTGGAGTAAAAATACGGGGTGTAGGCCTCGAACTCCGCGGCACAGGTGTCGACCAGACGATAAACCGGTTTGATGCCGGCGGCGAGGCGCTGGTTGCGAACATCGCCCTCACGGGTCGACTCATTTCGCAAGGCAGCGATTTGACGGTCAGAGAATCCGATTCGCTTGGCTTGTTTGAGCAGGTGCAGGTCGAGTGGCTGATGTTCCGGTTGGGCGAGGAGGTTGTGCTCCATCTCGATGATTTGAACGAAATTATCGATGAACCAGGGGTCGAATTTGGTCAGTTCGGCCACGCGCTCGGCGGGTATGCCCATTTTCAGGGCCCGCTTGATCAGAAAATGGCGGTCCACCCGGTGTCGCTTGAGTTCCTGTTCGACATCAGTGATGTGCGCGACCTTTCCTTCCAGCTTCAGGTCGTAGCCGTCCACGCCGATTTCCAGTCCGCGCAGGGCTTTCTGGTAGGCCTCCTTGAAGTTCGATCCGATGGCCATGGTTTCGCCGACCGACTTCATGCTCACGCCAAGGAAGGGTTCGGCTCCGGCGAACTTCTCGAAGGCGAAGCGCGGAAACTTCACCACGCAATAATCGAGCGTCGGTTCAAAGGAGGGGGGGGTTTCCCGGGTGATATCGTTCGGGATTTCGTCGAGGGTGTAACCGACAGCCAGCTTGGCGGCGATTTTTGCGATGGGAAACCCGGTGGCCTTTGAGGCGAGGGCGGAACTGCGCGACACGCGCGGGTTCATTTCAATCACCACCATGCGTCCGTTGGCGGGATTGAGGGCGAACTGGACGTTCGATCCGCCGGTTTCCACGCCGATTACCCGCATCACGCGAATGGCGGCGTCGCGCATGGCCTGGTATTCGCGATCGGTGAGGGTTTGGGCCGGGGCCACGGTGACGCTGTCGCCGGTATGGATGCCCATGGGGTCGACATTTTCGATCGAGCAAATGATCACCACGTTATCCTTGCGGTCACGCATGACCTCGAGCTCGTATTCCTTCCAGCCGAGAATCGATTCCTCCAGCAGCACGGTATGGTTCAGGCTCGCCTTTAGTCCTCCGTAGGCGATCCGCTTCAGTTCCTCCATGTCATACGCGGTGCCACCGCCAGTGCCGCCCAGCGTGAAGCTCGGACGGATAATGACCGGGAAACCAATTTCCCCGGCGGCTGCCTCCGCTTCTTCGAGGGAGTGCACCAGTTTACTCTTCAGGCACTCGACCTGCGCCTCGACCATGGCCTCCTTGAATTCGATGCGGTCCTCGGCGCGCTTGATGACGTCTACTTTGGCGCCGATGAGCTCGACGCCATATTCCTCCAACGCTCCGGTCGCGGCCACTTCCAGTGCGGTGTTGAGCGCGGTTTGACCACCCAGGGTGGGGAGGAGGGCGTCGGGACGCTCTTTCGCGATGATTTTAATGACCGCTTCGGCGGTAATCGGTTCGATATAGGTCCGGTCCGCGGTTTCCGGATCGGTCATGATGGTGGCCGGATTGCTGTTGATCAGGACGACCTCATATCCCTCTTCGCGCAGCGCTTTGCATGCTTGCGTACCTGAATAGTCAAACTCACAGGCTTGCCCGATAACGATGGGGCCGGAGCCGATGATCATGATTTTGTGGATGTCCGTGCGTTTAGGCATAATTCTCAGTTCTTAAGTGGGTAAAGCTCATGTTTAGGCGCTGAAAAAACCGGGCAAAAACATGGGGCAACCCAGTCGCTGGGTCAATTCAATTTGCTCAACCGCAACGCCTTCGGAATGATGTTCGTCCAGGCTAAAAGTCGATTCCGCTATATTGGATGGGCGACGTCATGCGTGGCACGAAACCCGTGCGTTCGACAATATTCTGACCATCCTGCGATTGCACGAAGCGGACAAAGGCGCGGGCTTCGGAGGAGGTTTGTCCGCGACGGGTGATCAAGCGCACCAGGCGAGCATAGGGATAGAGTCCTTCGATCACCGCGATGGAGGAGGGGTGGATACCGTTGATGAGTACGCCGTGTAGACCGATTTCGCGCATGACGCTCAGGCTTACGTAACCGATGCCGGACGGATCATTGGCCACCGCCTTCCCCAGATCGTGATAATTGACATGCTCGATAGCACCTTCCGCATAATCGCGGTTGGACATAGCCAGCTCACGGAACCCGAGG
>JBMTVS010000078.1:0-9982 GCA_049451655.1 Kiritimatiellia bacterium
CACCCCCGGCGCGTGCCATTTCGAAAAGGCCGCGGTCGAGCGTCGCTAGGCAGCCATTGTTCTCTAATGCCAGCGCCAGCAAATAGGCATCGGTTACCTGACGATGACCGATTAACAAGGATGGAAATGAAAAACTGGTCTCCGCCATGGAGACATCATCGGGCCAAAAATAATGCCCACTTCGGCCGGTCAAATCCTTGAGTTTTTCCAAAGCCTGTTCGGGCCTTACTGCGTCGGCAATAATAGCGGGGTTTGAGGAGATGCGAATGAAGGCGGCCTGCGTGATTGGGCATGTTGCCCACGCTGTGCGTGCATGCTCCCGAAACCATGAGCGGACGATTGAATGATGCGTATGACTCGGCCAAGCCAGAGCTATCAGCACATTCACATCCAGCAGGTAGGTCGTCACCAGCCATCCTCGTCGCGTTTTACATCCTCCGATGTAAAGACAGGACTATCCTCTCGGACCTGGAAAACCGGCAAATCGTCTACCTCAGTTCTTTCGTACCGCTTTCCGGCCATCAAACCCTTACGGGCAAATTCAGAGATGATGGCTCCCAGTGATTTTTCCTCTTGCCGAGCCATAGCTTTCGCCACCCTGAAGATATCGTCGTCAAGATTGAGGGTTGTTCTCATGCATACATCATTGCATCACTGCATCATGATGTCAAATATCACCTTTAATAGGGACATAGAAGTTTTCCAATCCTTGGAATTTTCCGTCGTGGATTTTTCCAAGGATTGGAAGTTGTTATTGGTTAGGGTTTTAAGAGCACAGCCACATTCTCGCGGTGGCTCCAGATGAGGAAAGCGGCGAGCAGGGTGACCAGTACGACCGGCGGGTCAAACATCCCGGCGCCGCCCGTGATGAAGACGTGGAAGGCGACGATGTTGACGATGACCGGGGTCAGGATCAAGAGGCCGATAAGCCGGGTGCGCGGGATGGCGACCAGCAAGCCGCCGGCGATTTCCAGCACCTTGACGAAGGCGAGGAAGCCGGTGGTGTACATGGCCCCCATGAACATGGCGGGAGGCGAGCCCTCGGGCGGCTGCGGAATCGGAATGAACTGCAGGAAGAAGTTCAGTCCGAATACGAGGAACAACACGCCGAGCAATGCGCCGGCGATAATTTGTGCTTTCTTCATGGTCTCTTACCTTTCTTTTATGGCCCTTATTCAGGCCAAATCGAACAAAAGAGCTTGCGCGGATTGCGCACCTTCAATCTTAAACAAACCAGCGGTTTCCGAGCGAGCGCCATCGCCTTCAGCAAGCGCGATATCGTTTAGATTTATGCTGCCGGTCATTACCTGAAGCCACAGCCCGCGACCCGGTGCCAGTTCGTGCTCGATGCTTTGACCGGGCTCGAGCCGGATGCGATAGACAAGGGCGTCCTGATGAATGGTCGCCGAGCCGTCGCGACCGTCCGGGGAGATGACCAGCACTTTGGCTTCACTGGCTTGATCAGGCGTTGGCCGCCATTCGGTATAGCCCGGGGCGAGGCCCCGCTGTGCCGGTTGAATCCAGATTTGCAGGAAGCGCGTCGGTTCATCGCGATTCGGGTTGTATTCACTATGGGTGACCCCGGAGCCGGCGCTCATCAACTGCACTTCACCGGGTTGCAGGGTGCGGGCGTTTCCCATGCTGTCCTTGTGCTCCAGGTTTCCCTCCAGCACATAGCTGAAAATTTCCATATCTCGGTGGGGATGCGGCGAAAATCCGCCCCCGCCCGCTACCCGGTCGTCGTTGATGACCCGCAGCGAACGGAACCCCATGTGGTTAGGGTCTTGATATTCGCCAAAGGAAAACGAATGACGGCTATCCAGCCAGCCAAAGTCCGCCCGTCCGCGATCTGATGCTTTCCGAATCGTAATCATGATGGCAGCTTCCTTTCTAAAATACTGGTGCCCAGCTTCTTGCACAATTCGCGCAAATCCTCCTGCTCGGATGGGGACATAGCACTAAACGCTTCCAAGAGCTCTTCCACGTGCCGGGGAAAAACCTCGCCGATCTTTGTATGTCCCCTTTCCGTCAGGGTGATCATGATGTAGCGTCGATCCTGGCGGCTGCGGACACGCTCGACCAGACCGTCTCGTTCGAGCAGGTCAATTACACGGGTGATATTGGGTCCGCTGACCAATAGTTTTTCGGCCAATTCGTTCTGACACAATGGGCCAAGATGAAAAAGCGCCTCTAAAACAGCGAATTGCGACATGGTCATTCCGTCTTGCGTCCGTAAACTGGCCATGTGTGCCTGCAACGTGTTCGCCGCCCGCATCAGGCAGATCGTGGCGTTCAGTGCTGCAATTTCCTCTTCAGAACCTTGGTGGCGTGTAGGCATTATATTGTTGTTTTATTGGTTAATGTATTAACTATTTACTGTTTATTGTAAATGTCAAGCTGTATCGAAAAATTTTCCGATTTCGGAGGCAGATAAAAGTCTATGTCCCCATGCCTATGCGGTTTTTATTTGGCACACATAGACGGTTTAAAACGCTCGCATTCAGGTATTTAGGTATTCAGCCGATAAAATCTGCGTTATAACTGATGAAGGCAGCAAAGAAATTCGGAACAGTTCTTGGATACAGTCAGCTTTCCGCCGGCTCGGTCATTTCTAAAAGGTGCCATTACTGCGAGCCCTTTATTTTATGACGTTGGCAGAACGAGGACTACTCATGCGAATAATTTTGACCTCTAGCTTGATTCTCGTGGCATTCATTTTACCGACCGGATCGCTTTCGTTCGCGGCGAACGACATTGCCGAAACCATCTATACCGGTGGCATCGAGGAACGGGCCATCGATCCCGCTCAACTCGCCGGCATCAAGGTTCTTTAAACCATTAAGGAAGGACAAACGATCTACAAAGCCGACCAGAAAAAGTGTAAAAAAAGATCATGAAGATTCTCGAATCACTAAAAAACATGCTGCCATCGACACCAGTGGTGGATCCGTCCCGGTTCGACGACCCACTGGCGATGCAGACGGAGTGGAAGCCGTTGAAGAGCGGCGGCACTAATTTTCAAACCCACCGGCTGGTGATTGAAAGCGGCGACCGGGTGGCCTTCAAACCGTCGCTGGGCGCTTATTTATTCGCCGGTATTTTCACCGTGGTCGGTATCGGTGTGTCGGTCATCTTTTTAACCGCGCAACCCAACCAGCCGGAGGAGGTTTCGCCATTCTTGAAAATCATCCCCGTGTTCATCGGCCTGTTCTTTGCCTCGTTCGGTTTCCTCATGATCCGCGCCGTGGTCAAGCCCATCGTGTTCGACCGCCGCAAGCGATACTACTGGAAAGGTAAACACGCGCCCGATGAAGTGTTTGATCAGAAGGAGGTCAAGGAGTTCGCCGCGTTCGACGACATTCACGCCGTGCAATTATTATCGGAGTATGTCAGCGGCCAGAAAAGCAGTTACTACAGCTACGAGATGAATCTTGTGCTGAAAGACGGTACCCGCCTCAACGTGATCGATCACGGCTCCCGCACCCGTATTCAGCGCGATGCCGCCAAAATCGCCGCGTTTATTGGTTGTCCGCTCTGGGATGGCGTTGGCTAATTTCTCCTTCGTTTTGCTTTCCATTTGGCGCGGCAGATGTTTGCGTTGACGCTGATTGGGCATTAACGGTTACAGCGCTAAAGGTTATTATCAAGGCATGAGGAATTCCCCGCTGTTAGGCGTTTGGCCACGTCTCTTTTTGCTGTGCTGCGCAAGCTTTCTTTGGTTTACCTATTCCGGTTGCGGCACCGGGCGTGAGTCGATACTTCCGGGTGGCGTTGCCGAGAAGTGCGTTATTGTGAGCGGCGAACCTTCCGGCTTTGGCTGGGCGGCCTGGACGGCCAAGCATACCCCGGAGATTACGCGATTTTCCGTTGCCCAACTCGATGAAGCCATCCAACTCTGCCAGCAAAAAGATGCCGCCCTGATTTTGGTCGATCAACCTTTAGGGCCGGATGAGGATCAATACGGGACGGCTCTGTTGTCCTACATGGAAGCGGGCGGGCGGCTGATTCATCTGGGTTGGAGTCCATCATCCGCTTATTTGTGTTACCCGCTTACCACCAGTGTATTACGCGTAAAAGGGACAGACACTCCCGTGAATCTTCCGGCGACGGGCGCTGTTTCCCCGCGACCACCTGCCACGGGAGCCGGCGGGGAGCGTGCGGACGCCGGACGTTGGATTCCGGTAATTACCGCCATGTCATCCGAAGGCTATGCCGTGGGCTGGCCGGGGTGGATTCAGTTGGAGCCGCGCCGAAGTGGCGCCCATGCCGTGATTGGCGCGCTGTCGCTTCCCCCGCTGGCCATGGAACCGCGGATTACGTCCGTGTTATTGGCCGCTATGTTGCAGGAGGCCACGCGCGATACTTATTTACTAAGCTACGGGGTCGATCGGTATTCGGCGGCCGTTCGCGAGAACATGCGAGCCGGCGCTCGCATCCTTGATCGACGTCGCGGCACCCGCGAACCTTTGCGTTTGGTCGCGCGATGGATTAATCCCGGTGGAATGGAGCTGCGCCGTCACGTTTCATCACCGCTGACCGACATGACCTCGTGGCACGAAATCGACGCGGGCCTTGCCCCCGAACCGCCGGGTCGCGCCCCGGCCAGCTATCGCCTGGAAATGGAGATTCGCGACCGAAACGATCAGTTGACCCTGGATGCCGCAAGTCAGGAGATCAAAGTCTTTCCCGAAACCACCCCTCCGGTGACTAAACCGGTGGTAGCGGAACGGGGATTTCTGCATCAGGACCGTGTACCCCTTTACATGCTGGGCGCTCAGTACTGGCCGAGAGTGGGCGCGCCTTCACCCGGGGCGCAGAGCCGGGCACATTGGCTTGATCCGGCGTGGTTCAGGCCGGATGTGGTTACGAGCGATCTGAGCCTCATGGCCGAGGTTGGTATCAATTCGATCTCCATTGAGTACACGGACCCTGCCCAAGCTCCCCAATTACTTTTCGTGCTCGATGAACTTCGCCGCCGCAACATGTGGGCCAGCGTCTACATGCCTTCCCTTTACCCGCTTGATTTGAGAATGGACGCGGCTTTGCACATGCTGGAAGCGATTCGACCGGCAGAATGGCCGGAGATGTTTGCCCTCGAAGTGGCCCGCGGGATCACGCTGCGGTCCCGGGCTGATTTGCGCCGACTTGATACGGCCTGGGCTGAATGGCTGAAAGAGCAATACGGTTCCGCCACCGCTGCCGAACAAAAAATCGGCGACAATTTATGGAGCGAGCGGGGCGAAATTGCCGGACCACCCGGAGACGAAATCGGGCTGAATCCTTCTGCTCATCGCGGGCTGGGTTTGTATTACAGCTTTCTGCACGATTATGTTTCCCGGCAAATTGGTTATGCGCGAAGCGTCCTGCGATCACGTGGTCACGGGCTTCTGCTAACGGCGCGCTCCGCTTACAGCCAGCCTCCGGGGGGAGGGCCCGTGCTGGATGCGCTCGACATCTCTGCCGGTGTTCTGCATCTGGATTTTCTGCTGGCGGATGCATGGAATCTTCACCCGCTGGATGATATGACCGATGATGTTCCGGTCATGAGCGCATACTTGCATGCGATGAGTGGGGGGCGTCCGCTACTTTGGTGTTCCTTTGGCCATCCGCTCGATGCGGCATCTTCGGCGGAGTCGATGCTGCGTCAGGAGGAAGTCATCGCCCATCAACTAAAGTCATTCATGAAACATCACGCCGCCGGGGCTTTCGTCTGGCGATACAATGCTACCCCGAACGGTCAGCAAGACTGGGGCATGACCGGGCCGGATGGTCAATGGCGACCGGTGGGCGAAGCCTTGCGACAAGCTCGATTTGATTTGCGCCGTTGGCGTCCGGAGCGGGCCCGTTCCACAGGTAGCCTCGCGCCCTGGTATTTAACCGCATCACAATGGCGGGAAGCAAAGGAACAACGCGCGGGAATATTTGCCGGTGATGCATCGCCGGATATTTTCCGTTTACCGGGTGAGGGTTTGGATACCTCGGACCTCTTGCAAAAAAACCGCGAAACGAGCTGGTCGATGACCGATGGTCACCGGATGTTGAATGCGGAGTGGGGCCGGATAGATGCCGGAGTTCTCCAGAAGCCGGGCGCTCCGGGTGAAACGGCGCGCACGTATGCGGGGCGCTTATTACGCATGGAGCTGATGAATGCGGGTAGCGTTTCGTGGAGCGCTGGCGATCAGCGCACACCGGGTTCTGTTTGGGTGCGCGTCTTACAACCGGGATACTCGGAACAATGGCTGCCCGTGCGCAATATTGGGCGTGGCGATAGCCAAACCGTCTCGTGGACACCGTCGGTTCAAGGCGCCTGGGAGCTTCAGCCTTATTTGATTGGCTACGGACCTTTTGGCCAGCGCCTGCGGGTGGATGTAACTTCGCCCCCCGGGCTTTATTAGGCCAAAAGGCGGCATTATCTCGCAGCCGATTTTTTCCGTGTTTACTTGGTTTTGCCTAGCCTGACGGGTAGGATTACGACTTTAAGCAAGGCTGCGCGTGTCATGATTTCCGAAAGCGATACGAAAACCGTTAAGATTTACCTCCGGGAAATCGGTCAGACCGAACTGCTCACGCCCCAGCAGGAAATCGAACTGGCGGCGAAGATCAAAAAGGGCGACGAGAAGGCCCGGCAGTTGATGATCCGGGCCAATTTGCGGTTGGTGGTCAAGATTGCCCATGACTATGCCCGTTACGGTTTGCCGCTACTCGATTTGATTTCGGAGGGAAACATCGGCTTGATGAAAGCCGTTGAACGCTTTGATCCCGCCAAGGGCGGTAAGCTCAGCACGTACGCCGCCTGGTGGATCAAGCAAGGTATCAAGCGGGCCCTTGCCAACCAGAGCAAAACCATTCGCCTGCCGGCCCACCTGGTCGACAAGATCGCCAAGCTGCGCCGGGTCGAGCATCGGCTTACCGAGGAGTTGGGCCGGGAGCCGACCACGGATGAATTGGCTGCCGAACTGGGCGTCTCGGCATCGGTAGTCGGACATTGGCAGACGGTTTCGCTGCGTCCGACCTCGCTGGATGCGCCGATCGGCGATGACGACGGAGCCGAGCTGGGCGAAATCATCGGCGATGACAAAGCGCAAACGCCCTACGAATTGATCAACGATGTTCAGCTCAAGCGCGAGATGGAGGAACTGCTTGATCAGCTTGATTTCCGCGAGCGGGAAATTTTAATGATGCGCTACGGCTTGCGTGATCGCGAGGTCGAGACGCTCGAGGATATCGGCGTCAAATTCAAGATCACCCGGGAGCGCGTTCGCCAGATTCAGAATGCCGCCATTGCGAAACTTCGCAAGATGATGGAAGAAAATGAACGGGTCGACTCGCCCTTCGCTGCTGAAGAAGAGGAAGAAAAAGAGGAGTTCGCGTAATGTTGGACCACGTTCGCAAAGCCATACGTGATATTCCGGATTTCCCGCAACCGGGCATCATTTTTAAGGACATCACCCCGGTGCTCAAAGAGCCCGCGCTATTTGACGAGGTGGTGAAGTTGTTTGCGGAACGGGTCAAGGCGCTGCGCGTCGACAAAATAGCCGTGATTGAATCCCGCGGCTTCATATTTGGGGCCCCGGTGGCTCATGAGCTCGGCCTCGGTCTTGTTCCGGTCCGCAAAAAAGGAAAGCTACCCTACCACACCATCGAGGAAAGCTATGCCCTGGAATACGGCACGGCCACGCTCGAGGTGCACGAAGACGCCTTTGAAAAGGGTGAGCGTATTGTCATCATCGATGACTTGCTGGCTACCGGGGGCACGGCTTTGGCAAGCGCCAAGCTGGTGGAGCGATTGGGAGCCCACGTCGCCGAGTTTCTTTTTCTGGTCGAACTCGGATTTCTGGATGGCCGAAAAAAACTGAGCGGCTACGAGGTTTTCGCACCGGTTGTTTATTGATGAATGACGCGCGGGCGGATTAACCGCCCTGCTCAACCAGCCGGATGCGACGCGGCTTGGCGATCTCTTTCAGCGCTTGATCCGACGCGGCCAGGTGCGTGCGCAAGTCTTTCACTAGCGCCTTGAATTCCTCACTGTTGGCGACGCCTTGCATGGTCTTTTCGGTCGCTTGTTGGAGTTGGAGCAGGTTGCCGATGTTCTGCTCCAGCGCGGCGATTTTCTCAAGCTGAGCGGTAAGCTGCTGGCTGGCCGTAGCGGCTTTTTCGGCGTGATTTTTCAGGGCCTCGTTCAGTTTTTGGGCGGCGCTGCCGAAGGTGGTAGAGGTTTGTTCCGTGTAGCCCTGAATCGAGGCGTTGAGCTTCTTGGCGCTTTCATCGAAGCTGGCGGTGGCCTGCTGCCCGGCTCCGGCGAGCCCGCCCTGCACGGTTTTCGCCGCTGCGTCCATGGCTTTCGCGATCCCGTCAAAATCGTTGGTCAGCTTGGTTTCGTAGCTCGCCCACTTTTCCAGCAGTGCTTCCTGCGCCTCGATAACACGCTGATGAAGATCTTCAACGTTGGCGGTTGCCGTCTTGAGTGTTTCCTGTACCGAGTTGGTAATGGCCGCGGCCGTGTTCTCGGGTTTCGGCATGTATTTTTCCAGCGAAGTCCCGATCGCGTCGCCCACTTGCTGGCCCAGATCGGAGGAGGTCATGCCGGCGCCTTGAATTTGATCGGCCAGGTAATTCACACTGTTGCTGAGGGCGCTTAGTTTTGTGATAGCCACCACCAGTAAAATCAACGACAACACACCCACGGCAAGAGCAACAATTGAAGACAAGTCCAATTCCATAAATAAATCCCTACGCAATCTGGCGATTAAAAATTCACTAAAACAAAAAACTAGTGGTTCCTGAGCAGAATGTCAAAGCTCGCGTCATTCAAAAACAGCCGCCCTGTCAAGGGGGGTATCGTGCTGTTTTTCCTGATTTGCCTTTATCTTTTTACGCAAAGAGCTGATCGAAACGCGCAGGAATGGCCCGAAAATAAATCCGGACTTCTGCGTGGGGCGATACGTATCACAGCCGGACGCTACGAGGTCGGCAGCCGGGAGATGAATTGTTTTTCACCGACAGTAAAGGATGTGAGCGAATTCCTTTTATGGCCTACGGAGGTCACCCGGGCCTGGTGGCGGATTTATCGACCCGGTGATCCGGCCGGCGAAGGCGATCCGGATCTGCCGGTGGCGGTGAATTATCAGGAAGCTATCGAGTTTTGCGAATGGATTTCCGGTCGCTACGGCGTAAAGGCCCGGCTGCCCACTGCGGAGGAATGGATGGTGGCGGCCTCATCTGGAACGCCGGGTGTGAAATATCCATGGGGTTGGGGGCTGCCCGAAGGTCGAGCCGCCTTTGGTGGCACATCAGCGCAAGTGGTGGCATCATTTCCGGCCGCGCCGAACGGTTTGTACGATATGGCCGGAAATGTGGCCGAGTGGGCGTTGGCAGAGGAGGGAGAGGACCGAGCGCCAGTGATGGGGGGCAGCTGGGCGGAACGGGATCCTGATTATTTACGCATCGCCCACCGGCTTAGTCTGCCTCGTTCCTACCGCGGCGCGGATGTGGGATTTCGCATGCTGATAGAGCCTCCATGATGAGTTCGTTCTCACATTCGCCATTAATTTGGGGTGCTCGACTGGTCACTTCTTGCGGGGTGGGGACAGGAAAGTCCCCATCGAACTGCCCGCCAAGTAGCACGTTTTGAAACTTCCGTTTTCAGTCTTGTTTCGCATACTGACGCGATGGCTTACCGGACGAAGCATCTTATAGAGTACGCCTTCCTGCGAGCGATGGTCGTTATGTTGGCGCTGCTGCCGTTGCGGGCGGCCTTGGTAGCGGGTTGGTTGCTGGCGGCTTTGACAACGCCCTTTTCGGGAAAGCGCTTGCGCGAAGCCCGGCGCCGGATACGGGAAGTGATGGGGCCGGATGTTCCTGAATCTATCCTAAAGAAATGGGCGCGCGCATCCTGGCGCAACCTTTGCTTCAATGTCGTCGAGGTGGCCAGGGCCGGGCGACGCCCTGTTGATGAAATCACCCGGCGGGTGGATTGTCCGGA